>DASCNF010000151.1:0-35374 GCA_036011345.1 Rhodospirillales bacterium
TGGGCCTTCGCGTCGGGCCGGCGCGCCGGACGCCATGCCGCCTTCGACGTGACGTCGGAAGACCTCGCCGGGTAGGGGCGCCCGAATTCCGCTGAACTTGAGCCGCGCCCGTTCTAGGGTCTTATCGTCTTGGATCGAAACGATCCAGGACGTGAATAAGCCCCTAAATATATGAGATCGAGGGCGATTCACGTTCCAAATTGATTCAATTTGAAACGATCGCACTCTATAGTGGGGTCCATGGATGACACGGAAGACATCGACCAACGCCACAACCGCAAGATGGCCAAGAAAAAGGCGGCGCGCGACAAGATCCTGGCCACCAAGACCGAGGAGCGCGGCCTCCTGATCGTCCATACCGGCAAGGGCAAGGGCAAGTCCACCGCCGCCATGGGCTTGGCCATGCGCTGCATGGGCCACGGCATGCGCGTCGGCATCGTGCAGTTCGTCAAGGGGGTGTGGGAGACCGGCGAGCGCGACGTCTTGAACCGCTTCCCCGATCTGGTCACCATCAAGGCCATGGGCGAGGGGTTCACCTGGGAAACCCAGGACCGCAATCGCGACATCGCGGCGGCCGAGGCGGCCTGGCGGGCGGCCAGGGAGATGATCGCCGATCCCTCCTACGCCATGGTGATCCTCGACGAGCTCAACATCGTGCTGCGTTACGACTACGTGGCGCTCGCCGATGTGCTCGCCGTGCTGGGCGGTAGGCGGCGCGACCTGCACGTCGTGGTGACCGGGCGCAACGCCAAGCAGGAACTCATCGAGGCCGCCGACCTGGTCACCGAAATGACGCAGATCAAACACCCCTTCCGGGGCGGCGTGAAGGCGCAGGCGGGGCTCGAGTTCTGATGAAAAAAGCAACCCTTCCCGCAATTGCCCTGCTCTGCGCGCTGAGCTTGACGTCCTGTGTCGAGGTTTCCGGTACGCCGGCGGAGGCGGCCCAGGACATCGTCGATCGCGCCGCCGCCACCGTCGAGCGCTTCGCCACCGAGAAGGACCAAATAGGATTCACCAAATACATCGCCGAGGCCAGGGCGGTGGTCATCCTGCCCCGCGCCATCAAGGCCGGCTTCATCTTCGGCGCCGAGGCCGGCAACGGCGTCCTCGCGGTGCGCGGCGCCGACGGCGCCTGGAGCCCGCCCGCCTTCTATTCCCTGGCCGGCGCCAGCTTCGGCTTTCAGATCGGCATCCAGGACGTTGAGACCGTGCTCATCGTGCGCAACGAAAAGGCCATCGACGCCATCCTCGAGCATCAGGCCAAGTTCGGGGCGGACGCCGGCCTTACCGTGGGTATGTTGGGCGCCGGGGTGGAGGCGGCGACCACCGCCAACCTCGACGCCGACGTCCTCGCCTTCACCCATGCCATCGTCGGCGCCTACGGCGGCGTTTCGTTCGAGGGCTCGGCGCTGGTCAGGCGCAAGGACCTCAACGAGGCGTACTACGGCGAGGGCGCGGTTCCCCGCGCCATCGTCAGGGGCGGAAATCTCACCAACGACAAAGCCGCGCCCCTGAGTGCGGCCCTTGCCAAGTTCTGATCCCCCGCCGGCCCGCGCCCTGATGGTCCAGGGCACCGGGTCGGATGTCGGCAAGTCCCTGCTGGTGACGGGCCTGTGCCGGGCCTATACGCGCCGTGGCCTGCAAGTCAGGCCCTTCAAGCCCCAGAACATGTCCAACAACGCCGCGGTGACCGCCGATGGCGGCGAGATCGGCCGCGCCCAGGCCCTGCAGGCGCGCGCCTGCGGTGTCGAGCCCAGCGTCCACATGAACCCGGTGCTCCTCAAGCCGCAGTCCGACGTGGGCGCCCAGGTGGTGGTGCTGGGAAGTGTCGAGCCCACCGCCCAGGCCCGCGACTACCACGCCCTGAAGCCGCTTCTCCTGCCGCGCGTCCTGGACAGCTTCGCCAAGATCGGCGCCGGTGCCGACCTGGTGCTGGTGGAGGGCGCGGGAAGCCCCGCCGAGGTCAACTTGCGAGATTCCGACATCGCCAACATGGGTTTTGCCGAGGCCGCCGACGTGCCGGTGGTCCTGGTCGGCGACGTCGAGCGCGGCGGCGTCATCGCCGCCCTGGTCGGCACCCACGCGCTTCTCGACGAACCTGAGCGGGGCCGCCTCGTGGGCTATGTCATCAACAAGTTCCGCGGCGATATCGGGCTCTTCGACGCGGCCCTCGACGTGATCGGCGAGCGCACCGGCCTATCGTGCTTCGGCGTCGTGCCCTATTTCGCCGCCGCCCGCCTGTTGCCCAAGGAGGACGCCCAGTCCCTCGACGGCGACCCCGGCACGGGCGCGGGGCCCGGCGAGGCCGGCGGCGCGCCCATCAAGGTGGCGGTGCCCAGGCTGTCGCGAATCGCCAATTTCGACGATCTCGATCCCCTCATGGCCGAACCCGACGTCGACGTCGAGGTGGTGGAGGCGGGCCACCCCCTGCCCGTCGACGTCGACGTGGTGGTGTTGCCCGGAACCAAGGCGACCCTCGCCGACCTCGCCTATGTGCGCCAACAGGGCTGGGACGTGGACGTGGCGGCGCACGCGCGCCGCGGCGGGCTGGTCGTCGGCCTGTGCGGCGGCTATCAGATGCTGGGCCGCCGCGTCACCGACCCGGACGGCATCGAGGGCGCGCCCGGCGAGGCCGCCGGCCTCGGCCTCTTGGACGTGGAGACGGCGATCTCCGGCGAGAAGGCGCTGCGCCCGGCGCGCGGCGTCGAGGTGGCCTCGGGCGAGGCCGTGGTCGGCTACGAGATGCACATGGGGGTGACCGGCGGGCCGGACCGCGCCCGCCCCTGGCTGACCCTCGACGACGGACGCCGGGAGGGGGCGTGCTCGGCCGACGGCCGCGTCCTGGGCGGTTACGTGCACGGCCTGTTCGCCGCCGACGGCTTCCGCCACGCCTTCCTGGCCCGTATCCGCCAGGGCCGCCGGCCGGGCGTCGTCGCCTTCGAAAGCCTCATCGAAGAGACCCTGGACGGCCTCGCCGATCACCTGGAGACCCACCTCGACCTCGACGCCCTGCTCGCCGCCGCAAGATAAAATTTTTAACGCGGAGGACGCGGAGGGACGCCGAGGAAGATAAAGGGGAGATAAGGGAATCGCGCCGGAGGCGCTATAAGATCATCCTCCCCGATCTCCCCATCGCCATTCTCCCTTGCGCTTTCCTCCGCGTCCCTCCGCGTCCTCCGCGTTCAGACCTCGTTTCGTTCACCTGCGTCATTCGAACAGGTTGAGGCGGACGACGGCGAGGGCCGCCACCCACATGGCGTTGATCAGGCAGGCCACCACGTAGAGGTAGAGGGCGCGCCGCATGTCGTGGGCCGTGGCGCGCCCCGTGCCGTCGCCGATCCAAGGGTCGTCGACGGTGCCCTCGCCATAGGCGCGGGGGCCGGCGAGGGCCAGGTCGAGGGCGCCGGCCATGGCGGCCTCGGGCCAGCCGGCGTTGGGCGAGCGGTGCTTGCCGGCGTCCCGCAGCATGATCCGAAGCGCGCTCGCCGGGCGCGCCGAGGGCACGAACAGGGCCGCCACCACCAGGAACAGGCCGGCCAGGCGGGCCGGAATAAGGTTGAGCACGTCGTCGATGCGGGCGGCGGCGAAGCCGAAGGCGCGATAGCGCGGCGTCGGGTGGCCGATCATGCTGTCCATGGTGTTGACCGCCTTGTAGACGAGAAGCCCGGGAAACCCGAAGAGCACGTACCAGAAGACCGGCGCCACCACGGCGTCGCAGAAGTTCTCGGCGCACGATTCGATGCCGGCACGGGCCACGCCGTGCGCGTCGAGGCGTGCGGGATCGCGCCCGACGATGCGGGAGACCTTGTCGCGGGCCGCCGCCAGGCCCTCGTTCTGCAGGGTCAGGCCGACGGCGCGCACCCGCGCGTAGAGGCCGCGTTGCGCCAAAAGCGCGACCAGCAGCAGAAATTCCGGTATGGCGCCCCAGCCATGGGTCTGGCTGAGCCAGGCGATGCCCCAACCAAAGCCCGCCGCGCCGCCGGCCACCACCACCACCACCAAGGCGCCGCGCAGGGCGCGGTCCATCTCGCCCCGCCGCTCCCGGTTGAGCTTGCCCTCGAGCCAGCCGACGACGACGCCCATGAGCCTGACCGGATGGGGCACGATGCGGAACAGCGCCCGCATCTCGCCAACCAGCGCCTCGACGGCGAGGGCGGCGAGAAGGAGCACCAGCGGGTCGAACCCCCGCGATTCGTGGGCGAGCCCGAAGATGAACATGGCCCGAGCATGGGTGGCGCGGCGGCGGGCGTCAACGGCGGCGGCGGAAAGGAGAGGGTCGGAGCTAGAGCAACCCCCGGTTATTTTTACGCGGCGTAATGTCTATTCGACACGGTCGGGTCCGAGACCCGCCCCTACATCCGGCAAATAGCGTAGGGGCCGGTCCCGGACCGGCCCGCGAGCGGTGATTACATCTAAACGGATAGCGCGCTAGTCCTGTCCCAGGTGGCGGCGCGCCTCGCGCCCGGTCTCGAAGACGTGGGAAGATACGCTGCGGCGCTCCAACTCCTTGCCGAGCTTGAGGCGCATGAAGCCGCTGGTCGTGTAGCGGGAAACCTTGATGTAGTACCTGTTCTCGACGTAGCGCACGGCGTCCAGGTGCTTGTCCATGACCTCGGGGTCGGCCTCGAAGCGGTCGTAATTGACGATCGAGTTGACCCGTTTGCCGAGTGGCCCGAGGATGGCGTCGACGGCGTCCACGATGCTTTTCACGTCTTCTTCGGCGCGCACCCGCATGCCGGCGAAATTCATGAAAATGGTGTTTGTTTCGGCATCGTAACCGAGCCGGTCCTCGATGCGCAGATCGAGCATGCGGTCCCTAAGCCGGAGCGGTTCGCGCTCGAAGATGGCCGGATCCATGGTCCCGTGGTCGCCGACCACGGGCGCGAACGGCATGCGCTCCAGGATGTCTTTTTCCACGTCGATGCCGGGCGCCACTTCGATCAGTTCGAGGCCGTCCGGGGAGAGCTTGAAGACGCACCTTTCGGTGACGTAGTAGATCTCTTGTTCGTCCTCGGCGGCGCGATGTCCGCTGAAGGTGATCTGGCCGACCTCGGCGACGAACTTGCTGAATTTGCCTTCTTTCTTGATGGCGATGCGGCCGTCGCCGACCTCGGCCTCGAGGCCGCCCGAGGTGAAGGTCCCGGGGCGCCCCGGTCTCCGTGAAGCGCTCCTCGAGAGCGACGAAAAGCTTTTCCGGCGTGCCGTTTCCCCCATAGCCGGTGGTCGCCAGGACGTCGCCGTCGCGGATCAAGGCGATGGCGTCGGTGGCCGGTATGACCTTCTTGAAAGCCACGCTCTCCTCCCCTGGCGTTGCCCTGTCACGGAGCCGACGCCCATTATGTAGCCAATCGCCGGCGAGTCTCGACGTTCGGCCCGGGTCCGCGTTTCATCGAGGGTCCGGGCCGCCACCGCTCCGTTTGACCCGATCATCTCCCTACACTTTCCCGCCAAAGGCTGTATGATCGCCCCCGCATCAGCGCCCGGAGGCAATGACCAGGCGCCGGCCCCAAGGGGGCCCCATCGCTGTCGACGCTCGAAGGCAAGGACCAAGCGCCATGACGGACAACCCCGCCATCATGATCTGCGGCCACGGCAGCCGCGACGTAGAGGCCGTCGAACAGTTCAACACGCTCGCCGTCCATTTCCGCGAACGGCTCCCCGGCCATGACGTGGAAAGCGGTTTCCTGGAGTTTGCGACCCCGGTCATCCGCGACGGCCTGGAGGCCTTGAAGGGGCGCGGCGCGGGGCGCATCGTGTGCATTCCCGGCATGTTGTTCGCGGCCGGCCACGTCAAGAACGACCTGCCCTCCGAGATCAACGAGTTTGCCGCCGAAAACCCCGGCATCGAGGTCATGTTCGGCCGTGACCTTGCGATTGACACAAAATTATTGCGTGCATCGCAAGAACGCATCGAAGCCGCGGAGGCGGCATCCAGTAAGAGCGTTTACCGAAAAGATACCCTCCTCATGGTGGTCGGACGTGGCACCAATGATCCTGACGCAAACTCCGACATCGCCAAGGTGGCGCGCATGCTGTGGGAGGGCATGGGCTTCGGCTGGGCCGAGGTGAGCTACAGCGGCGTCGCCTATCCCCTGGTCGATGCCGGGCTGGCGCGCGCCGCGCGGCTCGGCTTCGCCCGCGTCATCGTCTTCCCCTACTTTCTGTTTACCGGCATCCTGGTCAAGCGCATTTACGCCTGGGCCGACGAGGCGGCCGCCGCGCATCCCGACATCGAGTTCCTCAAGGCCGGCTACCTCAACGACCATCCCCTGCTCATCGATTGTTTCATCGAGCGCGTCGAGGAGACCCTGAACGGCTCCAACGCCATGAACTGCCTGCTCTGCAAATACCGCGAGCGGATCATCGGCTTCGAGGCCGACCGGGGCGCCCCCCAGGTCGGCCACCACCACCACGTGCGCGGCATCGGCACCGACGCCGACCACGGTCACGATCATCACCACGGGCATACCCACGGTCATCACCACGGGCACCACAACCACGGGACCGGCGAGGGCGATCCGGCCTGAGGTACCGGCCATGTTCAACTACATCCGCGACCCCGACGAGATCTACCGCCGCTCCTTCGCCGCCGTGCGCGCCGAGGCCGACTTGGCGCGCCTCTCCCCCGCCATAGAAGAGGTGGCGGTACGCCTGGTGCACGCTTGCGGCATGCCCGACATTACCGCCGACCTCGCCTTCAGCGAGGGCGCGGCGGAGGCCGGCCGCCAAGCCCTCCGGTCCGGCGCTCCCGTCCTCGTCGATGGCGAGATGCTGCGCGCCGGCATCGTCAAGGACCGGCTTCCCGCCGCCAACACAATCCTCTGCACCCTGCACCGCCCCGAGACGCCAAGCCTCGCCAGGAAAACCGGCACCACCCGCGCGGCGGCGGCCGTGGAGCTGTGGCGGCGCCACCTCGAGGGCGCCGTGGTGGCCATCGGCAACGCGCCGACGGCGCTCTTCCGGCTCCTCGAGCTGCTCGCCGAGGGGGCCGGGCCGCCGGCCCTGATCGCCGCCTTTCCGGTCGGCTTCGTGGGCGCCGCCGAATCGAAGGAGGCCCTGATCGCCGATGCCGGCGCCGTCCCCTACGTCACCCTGCGCGGCCGGCGCGGCGGCAGCGCCCTGGCCGCCGCCACGATAAACGCCCTCGGCAACGCGCCAGGAGGAAAGGGCCCCGGAGGAAAGGGCCCCGGAGGCAATGGCCCCGGAGGCAATGGCCAATGAGCGCCTGGATCACCGTGATCGGCTTCGGCGAGGACGGGCTCGACGGCCTGAGCCCGGCGGCGCGCGCTCTCATCGATAGCGCCGAGGTCCTGGTCGGCGGCGAGCGCCACCTGGCCAAGGTGCCGCCGGGCAAGGCCGAGCGCATGGGCTGGGGCAGCGGCTTCCCCGCCACCATGGACGAGATCGCCAAGCTCAAGGGCCGGCGCGTCACCGTGCTGGCGTCGGGCGATCCCATGGACTACGGCGCCGGTGCCGCCCTGGCGCGCCGCTTCCCGGCTTCCGAGATGGCGGTGGTGCCGGCGCCCGGCGCCTTCAGCCTGGCGTGCGCGCGCATGGGCTGGTCGCGCCCCGACGTGGAAACCCTCACCGTGCACGGGCGGCCCCTCGACAGATTGGCCTACCACCTGGCGCCGGGGGCGCGCCTGCTCGTCCTCAGCCAGGATCGCGAGACCCCGGCGGCGATCGCGGCGCTGCTTTCGGCGCACGGCTACGGCCCGAGCCCGATCACCGTGCTCGAACACCTGAACGGAGCCGAGGAAAGGCGCTTCGAGGGGACGGCCGAGGACTGGGCGCACCCCCAATGCGCCGACCTCAACACGGTCGCCGTGGAATGCCGCGCCGGCGCCGGTGCCCGGCTCCTGCCCCGGGTCCCGGGCCTGCCCGACGACGCCTTCGAGCACGACGGACAGATCACCAAGCGCGAGGTGCGCGCCGCCACGCTGGCCGCGCTCATGCCGCTGCCCGCACAAGTGCTGTGGGACGTCGGCGCCGGCAGCGGCGCCGTGGCCATCGAATGGCTGCGCGCCGAGGGTTCGGCCGGCGCCGTCGCCGTCGAGCGCGACGGCTCGCGCACCGCCGCCATCGCCCGCAACGCCGCCGCCCTCGGCGTGCCTTCCTTGCGCGTCGTCGAGGGCGTGGCGCCGGACGCGCTCGAAGGCCTGGAACCGCCGCCGGATGCCGTGTTCGTTGGCGGCGGCGTCGCCGAGGCGGGCCTGCTCGAGGCCTGCTGGGAGGCGTTGCCGGCGGGCGGACGCCTGGTCGCCAACGCCGTCACCCTGGAGGCGGAGGCGCGGCTTTTGGATTTTCACGGCCGCCTCGGCGGTGCCCTCACCCGCATCGCCGTGGCCCGCGCCGAGCCCATCGGCGGGCGCGCCACCTTCCGCCCCTTGATGGCGGTTACGCAATTCGCGGCGGTCAAGGGGTGAGAGAAGCGATCAGCGGTCAGCGGTCAGCTAGCACGCAACTCGTCAGGCATTAAGAATCGTGAGAATTATCGAGACATCAAGGCTTTGCGGAGGGTGCATGCTCACGGCTTTCGTCAAAAAGCTGAAAGCTGACCGCTAATGGCTGATACACGATGACTGACGGCAACCAGCGCGGCACACTTTTTGGCCTCGGCGTCGGGCCCGGCGACCCGGAGCTCCTGACCGTGAAGGCGCTGCGCGTCCTCCAGCGCGTGCCGGTCGTCGCCTACCTGGCCTCCGGCGGCGGCCCCAGCCTGGCGCGCTCCATCGTCGCCGGGCACCTCAATGGCGGGCAGGTGGAAATCGCCCTCGACGTGCCCATAGACACCGACCCCGGGCCGGCCCGCGACGCCTATGGAAAGTCGGCGGCCGAAATCGCCGGCCATCTGCGCGACGGGCGCGACGTGGCGGTGCTGTGCCAGGGCGATCCCTTTTTCTACGGCTCCTTCATGTACCTGTTCGAGCGCCTGGCCGGCGAGCATCGGGTCGAAGTGGTGCCGGGGGTGACTTCGCTTACCGCCGCGGCGGCGCTCGCCGGCATGCCGCTGGCATCGCGCCAGGAGACCCTTTGCGTGGCGCCGGCGACCCTTTGCGAGGAGACCCTCGAGGCCCGCCTCGCCGCCAACGATGCCGCCGCCGTGGTCAAGGTGGGGCGGCATCTCTCCAAGGTGCGCCGGGTGCTGGGGCGCCTCGGGTACGCCGAGCGCGCCCGCTACGTGGAGCGCGCCGGCATGGACGGCGAGCGCGTGCTCGCCCTCGACGACGCCGGCGACGGCCCGGCCCCCTATTTCTCGATCGTCCTGGTCGGTGCCGTGGCGGTGGAGCGGTGAGGGACCACCCCCAGTTGCCGGCCGGCGCCGCGCTGGTCGCGCTCGGCCCCGGCGGGCTCGAGCTGGCGCGCCGCCTGGACGCCGTCCTGCCCGGTGCCCGCGTGCATGGCCTGGCCGGGCGCGCCGACGGCGCCGACGAAGCGTTCACCGAGACCGCGCCCCACCTGCGCCGCCTGTTCGCCGAGGGCGTGCCCATCGTCGGCCTGTGCGCCGCCGGTATCCTTGTCCGCGCCCTGGCGCCCGTCCTCGGGGACAAGCGCGCCGAGCCACCCGTCGTCGCCGTCGCCGAGGACGGCAGCGCCGCCGTGCCCCTGCTCGGCGGCCACGCCGGCGCCAACGCCCTGGCGCGCGCCGTGGCCGCCGCCACCGGGGGCGTGGCCGCCGTCACCACGGCGGGTGACGTGCGCCTCGGCCTGGCCCTCGACGAGCCGCCAACCGGCTGGCGCGTCGCCAACCCCGACGCCGCCAAGGGGGTGGCGGCGGCGCTGCTGGCGGATCACCCGGTGGCGCTCCGCGTCGAGGCCGGCGACGCCGGGTGGCTTGCCGCGTCGGCCGCGCCCTTCGCCGAGGAGGGCGAAATCTCCGTCCTCGTCACCGACCGGGCGGTGGCCCGGCCCGGGCGCGACCTGGTGCTGCACCCGCCGGTGCTGGCTCTCGGCGTCGGGTGCGAGCGCGGCGTCGACGACAGCGAGCTCATCGGCCTCGTCGACGACACCCTGGCCGCCGCCGGCCTCGCCGCCGGCGCCGTGGCCTGTGTCGCCTCCCTCGACCTCAAGATGGACGAGGCGGCGGTGCACGCGGTTGCCGAGCGCCTCGGGGTGCCGGCGCGCTTCTTCACGGCGGCCAAGCTGGAGGCCGAGGCGCCGCGCCTGGCCAACCCCTCCCAGGCGGTGTTTGACGCCGTCGGCGTACATGGTGTCGCCGAGGGCGCGGCCCTCGCCGCCGCCGGGCCGGACGCCGCGCTCGTCGTCGGGAAGACGGCGTCGAGGCGCGCCACTTGCGCCGTCGCCCGCACCCCCGGCGCCATCGAGGCGGCGGCGGTGGGCCGCGCCCAGGGGCGCCTCGCGGTGGTCGGCATCGGGCCCGGCGGGCCCGAGTGGCGCACCCCCGAGGCGACCCGCGCCCTCGTCGAGGCCGGCGACGTGGTCGGCTACGGGCTTTACCTCGACCTCCTTGGCGACCTCATCTCCGGCGCGGCGCGCCACGAGACGCCGTTGTCGCAAGAGGAGGGGCGGGTCAGGAAGGCCCTCGACCTGGCCGCCGAGGGGCGTTTCGTGGCCCTGGTGTCGTCGGGAGACGCCGGCATCTACGCCCTGGCCGCGCTGGTCTTCGAGCTGCTCGACGCCGAGGACAGGCCCGAATGGAACCGCATCGCGCTCTCGGTGGTGCCCGGGGTGTCGGCGCTGCAGGCGGCGGCGGCGCGCATCGGCGCTCCCTTCGGCCACGACTTCTGCGCCGTCTCATTGTCCGACCTGCTCACCCCCTGGCCGGAGATCGAGCGCCGGCTCGGCGCCGCCGCCGTCGGCGATTTCATCGTCGCCCTCTACAACCCGGTGTCGGCGCGACGCCGCCACCAGCTGGCCGACGCCCGCGACATCCTGGCCACCCGGCGGCCCCCCGAAACGCCGGTGGTGCTGGCCCGCAACCTGGGCCGCGACGGCGAGACCGTCGACGTCATCCGTCTCGACGAGCTGGAGCCCGAGCGCGCCGACATGCTGACCGTCATCCTGGTCGGCAACAGCCGCACCCGCGCCATCGAGCGCGGCGGCAAGGGCTGGGTCTACACGCCGCGCGGCTATGCTTTGAAGCCACCGTCGCGGCGCGAGGGAAAGGCATCGTGACGGTCCATTTCATCGGTGCCGGGCCGGGGGCGGCGGACCTGATCACCGTGCGCGGGCGCGACCTGATCCGCCGCTGCGGGGTTATCCTCTACGCCGGCTCCCTGGTGCCCGAGGCGGTGGTCGCCGAAGCGCCGGCGGGGGCCCGGGTGGTGGACACCGCGCCCCTGACCCTCGACGGGATCATCGCCGAGATGGAGGCCGCCCATCGGGCGGGCCAGGACGTGGCGCGGGTGCATTCGGGCGATCCCTCGCTCTATGGGGCCATCGCCGAGCAGATGCGCCGCCTCGACGCCCTGGCCATTCTCTACGACGTCACCCCCGGCGTCTCCGCCTACGCGGCCGCCGCGGCGGCGCTCAAGGCCGAGCTCACCCTGCCCGAGGTGGTTCAGACGGTGATCGTCACGCGCACCGCCGTGCGCAGCTCGCCCATGCCCGACGGCGAGGACCTGAAGACCCTGGGCGCCGCCGGCGGGACCTTGGCCATCCACCTGTCGGTCAACAACTTGGCCCACGTGGTCCGCGAGTTGACGCCTGTTCGCGGCGCCGATTGCCCGGTCGTCGTCGCCTACCGGGTGAGCTGGCCCGACGAGAAAATCATCCGCGGCAGCCTCGCCGACATCCGCGCCAAGGTGAAGGAAAGCGGCATCACGCGCACGGCGCTGATCCTCGTCGGCCGGGCCCTGGGAGAAGGCGCCCATGCCGACAGCCGCCTCTACGACCCCGCCCACCACCATGTGCTGAGGCCCAGGGGCGGCGCCTAAAGCCGGCTTTCGAGCCACTCGAGGGCGGCGTCCACGTTGTCCACCAGATGGCCGGGCGGCGGCGCCGGGCGCTTCACCATGACGACGGGAATGCCGGCCTCGCGGGCGGCGGAGAGCTTGGCCTCGGTGGCCACTCCACCGCTGTTCTTGGTGACCAGCACGTCGATGCGGTGCTCGGCGATGAGAAGGCGCTCGTCATGGACGGTGAAGGGGGCGCGCCCGGTGATCACCATGTGCTCGTCGAGGGGCAGGGGGTGGCGCGGCGTCTCGATGACGCGGACCAGGAACCACACGCCCTCCACTTGCGAGAACGCCCGGGCACTTCCCGGTCCGACGCTAAGAAAAGCGCGCTTGCCGAGGCCGGGTAGGATGCGCACGGCGCCCGCCATGTCGTCGGCCTCCCGCCAGTCGTCTTCCGGGGCGCGCCGCCAGGGCGGCCTGGCCAGGACGAGCCGGGGGACGCCGCTTGTCCCGCACGCCGCGTGCGCCTGCGCCGAGATGGCCTCGGCGAAGGGGTGGGTGGCGTCGACCAGCCAGTCGATGGATTGGTCATCGAGAAAGCGGGCGATCCCCTCGGCGCCGCCGAAGCCGCCCCTCCTTACCCCTCCGGCGAGGTCGCGCCTGGGCGCCAAACGCCCGGCCAGGGAGGTAACCACCTCCAACCTGCCGGCCCAGGTCTCTCCGGCGCGGCGCGCCAGCTCGGCCCCCTCCGCCGTGCCGCCGAGGATGAGAAGACGCTTAACTTCCGGCATGGCCGATCACGGTGCCGGCGCGGTCGAAGATGACGACCTCCACCTCGGTGTCGCCGGAGAGCGTGGCCAGCGCCACCTCGCGGGCACGGGCGGCGACCAGGCTGGCGAGCGGCGCACCGAGGGCGCCGGCCTCGGCCAGCACCTGGCTCGCGGTGTTGGCGGCGCCGGCCCGCGCCGCCGCCTTTCCGTCCGCTCCCAGTTCCCCGAGCATGACGGCGAGGGCCGGGAAGTCGACCCGGCTGCGGCCCGAATGGAGATCGAGGTGCCCATCGGCCAGCTTGGTGATCTTGGCGAAGCCGCCGGCGATGGTCAGGCGCGGGACGGGATGGCGGCGCAGGTACTTGAGAAGGCCGCCGGCGAAGTCGCCCATGTCGATGAGCGCCGCGTCGGGAAGCTGGTGGAGCTTGGCGACCGCCTCTTCGGAGGTGCGCCCGGTGGATGCCGCGATGTGCGCGATGCCGTTGGCGCGGGCCACGTCGATGCCGCTGTGGATGCCGTGGATCCACGACGCGCACGAATAGGGGATGACGACGCCGGTGGTGCCCAGCACCGAAAGTCCGCCATCGATGCCGAGGCGCGGGTTGGCCGTCTTCTCGGCCAGTTTCTCGCCACCGGGAATGGACACCGTGACGACCACGTCAGCGGACGCGTCCAGCTCCTCGGCGACGTCGCCCACCGCCGCCTCCATCATGGCGCGGGGGGCCGGGTTTATGGCCGGCTCGCCGACCGCCACGGGCAGTCCGGGAAGGGTGACCGTGCCGACGCCCTGGCCGGCGCGGAAGCCGACGCCGCTTCCCGCCTCGCCGGCCTCCACCGTGACCACGATCTCCGCCTGGTGGGTGACGTCGGGGTCGTCGCCGGCGTCCTTGACGATGCCGGCGGTAGCGCGCCCGTCCGCGAGCTCGGCACGGCAAAGCTCGAAGGTTGGCCTCTCGCCCCTGGGCAGGGTGATGGCCACCGACGCCTCGAAACGCCCGGTGAGCAACGCCCGATAGGCGGCGGCGGCGGCGGCGGTGGCGCAGGCCCCCGTCGTCCACCCCTTGCGCAACGGTCTTCGCGGTTTGCGCGCATCCATGGCTTTAGTTTATCGCGAGCCGGCGGACGGGCGCTACTTTCTCGGGGCGAAGGTGTCGGCGGAACTGTCCTTTGCAGGACTTGTGGGAGCGCCTATCATATGGGCTGCGGCCAAAGCCCAATAAAAAAAACGGCGGGAACAGGGAGGACCTTTCCATGAAGCTCGAGGTCAACCGCCGCAACGCGCTCCTGTTGGTGGCGGTGGTCGCGGTCGTTGCCGTGCTTGCCGGGCGCCAGTACCTGGGGGGGGGCGATCAGACCGGTGGGCGGTCCTTGATGCCCGCCATCGGCGGCCCGTTCACCCTCATCGACCAAACCGGCAAGACCGTGAAAAACAGCGATCTCGAGGGCCGCGTGCTGCTCATATTCTTCGGCTACACCTTCTGCCCGGACGTCTGTCCGACGGCGCTCACTATCATGGCCGAGGCTCTCGATCTGCTCGGCGCCAAGGCCGATGACATAACCCCGGTCTTCATCACCGTCGATCCCCAGCGCGACACGCCGGAACAGCTCGCCATGTACGTCGAGTACTTCCATCCGCGGCTCGTCGGCCTGACCGGCTCGCCCGAGCAGGTAGCCAAGGTCGCCAAGGCCTACCGGGTCTATTACGCCAAGGCCGGCGAGGACGGGGCCGATGCAGACGACTACCTCATGGAGCACACCTCGATCACCTACCTCATGGACCGCGACGGCACCTTCCGGCTCCATTTCAGCCACGGCACGGACGCCGAGACCATGGCCGAGCGCATCCGCGGTCACCTGTGAGCGCTCTTGAGGGTGGGCGCGTGAAAGCGGACGGCCCGAGCGGGGTGATCGTCGGCGCCCCGGCGTCGGGCCAGGGGAAAACGGTCTTCACCCTCGGGCTGCTGCGTCATCTCGCCAAGGCCGGGGTTGCCACCGCGTCGGCCAAGGTGGGGCCCGATTACATCGACCCGGCCTTTCACGCGGCGGCGACCGGGCGTGCGTGCATCAACCTGGACCTCTGGGCCATGCGTCCGGAAACCGTGGAGACGGCGCGCGCCCACCTCGCCGACGGCGCCCAGCGCATCGTCTGCGAGGGGGTCATGGGCTTGTTCGACGGCGCCGTCACCGGCGAGGGCTCGACGGCGCACCTCGCCGAGGCCAGCGGCTGGCCCGTCATCCTGGTCGTCGACGCCGCCGCCCAGGCGGCGTCGGCCGCCGCCGTGGTGCGCGGGTTCGCCACTCACCGCCCCGGAGTGACGGTCGCCGGCGTCGTCTTCAACCGGGTGGGGAGTGCCGCCCACGCCGCCATTCTCCGCATCGCGTGCGCCGAGGCGGTGCCGGAGGTGGCCGTCCTCGGCTGCCTGCCGCGGCACGCCGACCTGGCCCTGCCGGAGCGCCATCTGGGGCTGGTGCAGGCCACCGAGCACGCCGACCTCGAGCGCCTCCTGGACGGCGCGGCGGCGATGATCGCCGACCACATCGACGTCGACGCCCTTCTCCGTCTGGCGCGGCCCTGGCACGGCGCGCCGGAAGGCTCAGCCGAGCCCGCCGCCGCCGTGCCCGTGCCGCCCCTGGGCACGCGCATCGCGGTGGCCAGCGACGCGGCGTTCGCCTTCCGCTACCCGCTGGTTCTCGACGGCTGGCGCCGCCGGGGCGCCGACATCGCGTTCTTCTCGCCCCTCGCCGACGAAGCGCCGGACGCCGCCGCCGACGCCGTCTACCTGCCCGGCGGCTATCCCGAGCTGCACGCCGCGAAGCTCGCCGCCAACGCCCGGTTCCTCGACGGCATCGCCGCCGCCGCCGGGCGCGGCGCCCTGGTGTTCGGGGAATGCGGCGGCTACATGGTGCTGGGCGACGGCCTGATCGACGGCGACGGGGCGCGCCACGCCATGGCCGGGCTGCTGCCGCTCGTCACGTCCTTCGCCGAGCCCAAGCTCCACCTGGGCTACCGGCGCGCCGCGCTGGCCGCCGACGGGCCGCTGGGCGCGGCGGGGGCGGCCTTTCGCGGCCACGAGTTTCACTACGCGGAAGTCGTCGAGCAAGGGCAGGGGGCGCCGCTGTTTACGTGCTCGGACGCGCGCGGCGGCGATCTCGGCCCGGCCGGGCTGGCGCGCGGGCGGGTCATGGGATCGTTCGTCCACCTGATCGATGGCGAGGGTGGTTGAGCGCCGGAAAGGTCTTGGCACCCCGCGCCGTTTGCCGCACACTCCGGGCGCGCCGAGAGCCTTTCGTGCCGGCGCCTTTATCGGAGTCCCCCGTTCCATGACCGCCAACCCGTCGACGGCCCTCGAGGTGGAAGAGCCTTTCTGGCGGCGGAAGGCGCTGTCGGAAATGACGCGGGTGGAATGGGAGTCGCTTTGCGACGGCTGCGCCAAGTGCTGCCTGGAGAAGCTCGAGGACGCCGAAACCGGCGAGGTCAGCTATACCGATATCGCCTGCCGGCTGCTCGACGCCGACAGCTGCCGGTGCACCGATTACGGGAACCGCCACCGCTTCGTGCCCGATTGCGTAAAGCTGACGCCGTGGAAGGTGGGGACCCTGAAATGGCTGCCCTCAACCTGCGCCTACCGGCTCATCGCCGAAGGCCGGGACCTGCCAGCCTGGCACCCGCTGGTGTCCGGCGATCCCCGATCCGTGCACGAGGCCGGCATGTCGGTTCGCGGGCGCGCCGTTCCCGAGGCCCTGTCCGGCGACCTGGAAGAACATATCGTGGAGTGGCCGGAATGAACGAAGCCGTACTGAAGGACCGGGAGATGGACGAGGCATGCTCCCTCAAGGGTGTGTTTTCCGCCGTGCTCACGCCGCAGACGGCGGACCTCGCCCCCGACCACGGGGCGCTGGCCGACCACAGCCGCTGGCTGCTCGCCAACGGCTGCGACGGGCTGGCCTTCCTCGGCACCACCGGCGAGGCCAATTCGTTTTCGGTCGGCGAGCGCGCCGACATGCTCGAGGCCCTGGTCGAGGCCGGCATCCCCGCCGCCAAGTTGCTGCCGGGAACCGGGTGTTGCGCCGCCCCCGACACCGTGCACCTGACGCGCCACGCCCTGGAGATGGGCACGGCGGGGGTGCTTGTCCTGCCCCCCTTCTACTACAAGAACGTCAGTGACGACGGCGTCTTCGCCGCCTTCGCGCGGATCATCGAGGAAGTGGGCGACGCGGCGCTCCGCGTCTACGTCTATCACTTTCCCCAGATGTCGGCGGTGCCCATCAGCCACGCCGTCATCGAGCGGCTTCTCAAGCGCTATCCCGGCGTCGTCGCCGGCATGAAGGACAGCTCCGGCGACCTCGACAACATGACCAGCGTGGCCCGCGCCTTTCCCCAATTCTCCGTGTTCAGCGGCTGGGACCAGCTCATGCTGCCCCTGCTCGAGGAGGGCGGCGCCGGCTGCATCACGGCGGTCGCCAACGTGGCCTCATACCTGTCGGCCAAGGTCTACGCCGGCTGGCGGGAAGGCGACGTGGAAGACGCGCAGGAGCTCCTCACCCGGGTGCGCGTGATCATTTCGTCCTCGTCCCAGCTGGCGGCGCTCAAGGCCATCATGGCGCGCCACACGGGCGAAGGTGGATGGGAGAACATGCGCCCGCCCCTGGTGGCGCTCGACGATGGCCAACGCTCCCAACTGTTCGCCGAGCTCGACGCCACCGGCTTCTCCCCGCCGCCGGTCTCATGAGCGGAGGCGGCGGGTCCCGCGCCGCGCCGCCGGCCGGGGACGCCTGCTACAGCCTCGACATCGAAGGCCGCGCCGTGCCGCTCAGGGTGCGTCGCAACGCGCGCGCCCGGCGCCTGGTGTTGCGCATCGACGCGGCGGCGGACGGCGCCGTCGTCACCCTGCCGCCCGGCGTGCCGGTGGAGGACGGCCTCGACATGGCGCGCCAGCGCGCCGCCTGGATCGCCGGGCGGCTGGCCGCCCTGCCGGCGCGCATGCCCTTCGCCGACGGGGCGCGCGTGCCCTTCCTCGGCGTCGAGCACCCTGTACGCCACCGGCCCGGCTGCCGCGGCACGGCATGGCTCGAGGACGGCGAGATCCACGTGGCGGGGGGGACCGGGCACCTGGCGAGACGGCTCACCGACTGGCTCAAGGGCGAGGCCAGGCGGCGCATCGCGCCCTTGGTCGCCGACAAGGCGGCGCGCCTGGGGCAGACGGCGGGGCGGATTACCCTGCGCGACACGCGCAGCCGCTGGGGTTCGTGCTCGGCCAACGGCAACCTGTCCTTTTGCTGGCGTCTGGTGATGGCGCCGGAGACGGTGCTCGACTACGTGGTCGCCCACGAGGTCGCCCACCTGGCGGAGCGCGGCCACGGCCCCCGCTTCTGGAGCGCCGTGGACGAACTCACCTCCGACTCCGAGGGCGCCCGCGCCTGGCTGCGCGACAACGGCGACCGGCTGCACCGCTACGGATAAACTTTGGCCGCAAGCTTCGGATAGATTTTGTTTTCGGTCCTGGTACCATCCGGGGTCATGAACGCCATTACCCCCATCGTTCCCGACGAGGACGCCTGCTGGCGGGCCGTGCTGGAGCGCGACGCCGGCCTCGACGGCGCTTTCGTCTACGCCGTGCGCTCGACCGGCATCTTCTGCCGGCCGTCGTGCCCGAGCCGCCGGCCCGGCCGCGCCCAGGCCCATTTCTTCGCCGTGCCGGAGGCCGCCGAGCAGGCCGGCTACCGCTCGTGCAAACGGTGCCGGCCCAAGGACGCCGCCGCCGCCGATCCCAGGCTGGAGACGGTGCGCCGCGTGTGCCGTGCCGTCGAGGACAGCACCGAGAGCATTCCCACCCTGGCCGCGCTCGGCGCCGCGCTCGGCGCCAGCCCGCATCACCTGCAGCGCCAGTTCAAGGCGGTGATGGGGGTCTCGCCCCACCAGTACGGCGAGGCCCTGCGCCTGGGCCGCCTGAAGTCGGCGTTGCGCGACGGCGAGCCGGTGGCCCAGGCGCTGTACGGCGCCGGGTACGGTTCTTCCAGCCGGCTCTACGAGAAGGCGCCCCGGCACCTGGGCATGACGCCGGCCTCCTACGCCAAGGGCGGCAGGGGGGCGCGCATCGCCTTCACGGTCGCCGCCAGCCCGCTGGGGCGGCTGCTGGTGGCGGCCACGGCGCGCGGTGTGTGCGCCGTCAGCCTGGGCGATTCGGACGTCCACCTGGAGGCCGAGCTGCGGGGCGATTACCCGGCCGCCGAGGTGCGCCGCGACGACGGCGCGCTGGGCTCGGAGGTGGCGGCCATCCTCGACCACCTGGACGGGGCGGCGCCGCACGTGGATCTGCCGCTCGACGTGCGCGCCACGGCGTTCCAGTGGCAGGTGTGGGCGCGGCTTTGCGCCATCCCGCGGGGCGAGACCCGCACCTACGGCGAGATCGCCGGGGCGCTGGGCCGCCCCCGCGCCGCCCGCGCCGTGGGACGGGCCTGCGCCACCAACCCGGTGTCCCTGATCATCCCCTGCCACCGGGCGGTGGGCGGCAGCGGGGCGCTCACCGGCTACCGCTGGGGCGTCGAGCGCAAGAAGGCGCTTCTGGAGCGCGAGGGCGAGGGGCGGTAGGGGCAGGTCATTCCACCTCGGCTGGTTTCAAGGATTCGGAACCGGTACACATGGCGCCTTGCGCGGTGCGCCGGGTACTGGTTGAATCCCCGCGACGGAAGCTTGCGTGAGGCGGCACGATGGCGGCGAGAAAAGAGCGAATTCGCACGACCTGCCCCCGCGACTGCTACGACTCGTGCGGCATGACGGTGATCAAGGAGAACGGGGTCGTTCGCAAGGTCTCCGGTGATCGCGAGCATCCCGTGAGCCGCGGAAGCCTGTGCGCAAAATGCGCTCTTGCCTACAACGGCGCATGGATCGACCCGGCCGAGCGTCTGCTGTATCCGCAACGCCGGGTCGGAGCCAAGGGCGAAGGGCGGTTCGAAAGGGTATCGTGGGAGGACGCTCTTTCCGGCATCGCGGGAAGACTGAAAGCGATACTGTCCCGACATCCCCCGGAATCGATCCTCCACACCCATTACACGGGCACGTGTTCCCTGATCGCGGGCTCGTTTCCCCTGCGCTTTTTTCACCGCCTGGGGGCGACGGAAGTGGATCCGGACACGGTTTGCAACAAGGCCGGACACCAGGCGCTGGAGTATGTATTGGGGACCTCGCTCACCGGTTTCGATCCGCGCACGGCCAAGGATACGTCCTGCATCCTCGTGTGGGGCGCCAATCCGTCCGCCTCGGCTCCCCACGTGCACAAGCACTGGCTGGCGGAGGCGCCGGGCCCGATCGTCGTCATCGATCCCATCGCCCACCCGACGGCGCGCATGGCCGATCTTTTCCTGCAAATCCGTCCGGGGAGCGACGCCGCGCTCGCCTTCGCCATGCTCAACGTCATTCGGCGCCGAGGACTGGTGGCCGAGGAATTCCTGCGCGACCATGTCGTCGGATGGGAGGAAGTCGAGCCGCTCATTTCGGCATGCACGCCCGAATGGGGTGAACGACAAACCGACGTGCCGGCGGCCAAGATCGAGGCGGCGGCCGAGATTTATGCCCGGGGGCCGTCGCTCATGTGGCTGGGCCAGGGCATGCAGCGCCAGCCCCTTGGCGGAAACGCCTTTCGGGCCGCCGCCATGCTGTGCGCGGCGACGGGAAACATCGGAAAGCCGGGTGCGGGGATCTTGTACCTCAACGGCGCCAACACCCGCGGCATAGAGGATGATTACTTGCCGGCGCCGCATCTCGGCCCCGGGGAAAAGGCCTCGATCGGTCATATGGATCTGGCGGAAACCCTCGGCGACGCTCGCAAAAGCCGTGCCCTTTTTTGCTGGAACAACAATATCGTGGCGTCGAACCCGGACCAGGCCCGGCTGCGCGAGGCGTTACGGCGCGAGGACCTGTTGCATGTGGTCGTCGAGTTGTTTCCCACCGACACCGCCGATTTCGCCGACTATGTGTTGCCGGCGGCGAGCTTTCTCGAGTTCGATGATCTGTTGATGCCGTATTTCAACAACAGCATCTCGGCCCAGGTCCAGGTCATGGATGGAATGGGCGAGGGCCTGCCCAACCAGGAGATCTTCCGCCGCTTGGCCGGGGCCATGGGTTTCGTCGAGGCGGAATTGTTCGAGCCCGACCGGGACATCATCGCCAAACTCCTGGAACAGGCGGGTTACGCCGACGGGTTCGCGGGCCTGGCAGGGAAGGGAACGGTCGAGGCGTCTCGTGAACCCTCCATTCAGTTTGCCGGGCTCGATTTCCCGACGCCCAGCGGAAAGATCGAAATCGCCTCGAGGCAGGCCGAAGCCGACGGCCATCCGCGAATACCGCAACCGCACGCCGACGAGCCCACGGCGGCGGGCCGGTTTCGGGTGCTGTCGCCGGCGTCGGAGTGGCAGCTCAACAGCAGTTACGGCAACGATGCCAAGATCAGGGCGAGACTGGGCGCGCACGAGGTCTTGATTAATCCGAGCGAAGCGGAAGCCCTCGGCCTCGCCGACGGCGCCCGAGTGGAGCTCGTCAACGAAGTGGGCCGGCTTTCCCTGACGGCCCGGGTGTCCAATGACGTGCCGCGACGCGTCGCACTGGTCTACAAAGGCCGTTGGCCAAAATTCGAGGGTTCCCCCGCCAACGTGAACGTCATCAATCCCGGCGAAAAAACGGACATGGGGGAAAGCTCGTGCGTCCACGCCGTGGAGGCGGAACTCCGCCTTCGGCCACCGCCGGGCCCGGCCCGCTGATACTGCTCCCAACCAAGAATTGCCGGGTGGTGCTTACGTGGAATTTGGGTCGTTACACTTTAGGAGGACGCCGCCATGAACACCGAGGCGCCCCTGTGGGGGATCATCGGCTATCTGATCACGCCGTTCGCCGCCGACGGCGCGGTGGATGTGGAGATGCTGGCCCGGCTCACCGACCGCATGATCGAGGGCGGCGTGCACGGGGTGGCGCCCCTGGGCAGCACCGGGTGCCTGCCCTATCTTTCGGACGGGGAGCGCGAAGCCGTCACCGAGATCGTGTGCGGACGCGCCAAGGGCCGCGTGCCGGTGCTGGTCGGCGTGTCCTCACTCACCACGGACGGTACTGTCCATCATGCCCGCTTTGCCGAGAAGGCCGGCGCGGCCGCGGTGATGGTGCTTCCAGTCAGCTACTGGAAACTCACCGACGAGGAGATATTCCGCCACTACGAACGGGTGGCCGATGCCGTCTCCGTCCCCGTCATGGCCTACAACAACCCGGCGACGGGTGGCATCGACATGAAGCCGGAATTTCTCGCCCGGTTGCTGGAGATCTCCAACATCACCATGGTCAAGGAAAGCACCGGCGATATCGGGCGCATGGTCAAGCTGCTGCAACTGACCGACGGCCAGGCCGCCGTCTACAACGGGCATAATCCCATGGCGCTGGCCGCCTTCGCCGTCGGTGCCAAGGGATGGACCACGGCCTCCGCCCATCTCGTGCCGCGCCTCGTGGTCGAGTTTTACGAGGCCGTCGTCGAACGCGGTGACCTGAACGCGGCGCGCCAACAGTTCCTGCGCCTGCAGCCCCTTCTCGACTTCATCGTCAAGGGCGGCCTTCCGCGCACGGTGGCGGCGGGGCTCGGGATGCTGGGCTCCGACGTTGGACCACTCAGGGCACCGCTCCTCCCCATCTCGAACGACGACCGCGCCACCCTGCGCGGGCTGCTCGGCGATCTTCTCGACATCGAGGACGAAAGCTGACATGCCCAGGCTGGTCGGGGTTGATATCGGCGGCACGCATACGGATCTGATATTCGTCGACGACGAGGCCGGGCGGCTGTCCGTGGCCAAGGTCCCGACGACGCCCGACAATCAGGCCAAAGGCCTGTTCGACGGCCTCGCGGCCCTGGCCGTCGGCGCCTCCGAGATCGACCTCCTGATCCACGGCACGACGGTTGCCACCAACGCCACTATCGAGCGTACGGGCGCGCGCTGTGGCCTCATCACAACGCGCGGTTTTCGCGACGTGCTGGAGCTCAGGCGGCGCGACCGGCCGCAGGTCTACGGCCTCATCGGCACTTTCGAACCCCTGGTGCCGAGGCGCCGTCGGTTGGAAGTGGACGAGCGGTGTTCGGCGGAGGGGGAAATTCTGACGCCGGTCGACGTGGACCAGGTGCGGGAAGCGGCGCGCCGGCTTCTCGAGGCGGGCGTCGAGGTAGTGGTGGTGAGCTTTCTCCATTCCTATGCCAACCCCGACAACGAACGGGCGGCTCGCCAGGCGCTCGAGGACTTGTGGCCGAACGACTACATGGTCATCGCCTCCGACATCTTGCCCACCTTGCGGGAGTTCGAGCGCACCTCGACCGCTGTCATCAGCGGCTACGTGCAACCGCTCATCGGCCGCTATCTCAAGCGTCTCGAGGAACGGCTGAAGGACGAAGGCTACGAACGCGATCTGCTGGTCGTGCAATCAAACGGTGGCGTCATGGCGAGCCGGGTGGCCTCCGACTTCGCCGCCAACACCATCCTCTCCGGTCCGGCGGCCGGCATAACGGCCGCCGTCGCGATCGCCGCCGAGCTGAATATAGCCAACATCGTGTCGTGCGACATGGGCGGCACCAGCCTCGACATCTGCCTGATCAAGGATGGCCAGCCGGCACTGACGCAGAACAAGGCGGTGGATTTCGGCCTGCCGCTGTGCCTGCCCATGCTCGACGTCGATACCATCGGCGCCGGCGGCGGTAGCCTGGCCAGGATCGACGCCTCCGGTATCCTCAAGGTGGGGCCGGAAAGCGCCGGTGCCAAGCCGGGACCGGTCTGTTACGGCCGGGGCGGCACGGTGCCGACCATTACCGACGCCAACGTGGTGCTCGGTCTGCTCGACCCCGATCTCATGATCGGACGGGACCACGGCCTCGAAATGGACCGCGAACTGGCCGGCGTCGCCATCGCCGAGCAAATCGGCAAGCCGCTCGGCCTTGGCGCCGAGGCGGCCGCCGAGGCGATCCTGACGGTGGCCGGGCAATTGATGGCCGGCCAGATCCGGCGGCGTCTGGTCGAGCACGGCCACGATCCCCGGGAATTCACCCTGGTCGCCTTCGGCGGCGCCGGGCCGCTCCATGCCAATCGCCTGATGCGCGAAGTCGGCTTCGCGCGCGCCGTCATCCCCTATTACCCGGGCGTCACGTCGGCCCTCGGGTGCGTGCTCGGGCGGCTGCGCCACGACTTCATGCAGACCGTCAACATGAACTTGAGCTGTCTTGACCTTGACGCGCTGGGCGCCGTCTGCGAGGCGCAGGTCGAGCGCGGAACCGCCATACTGGCCAGCGAGGGTGTCGCCGCCGGCGAGGTCACGACGCTGTTCGGCGCCGACATGTGCTACCACGGCCAGATCCACGTCATCGTCGTGGATTTCCCCGTCGGCGCGCCGCTGACGCCGGACACGATCTGCCGCGCCTTCGAGGAAACCTACGAACGGCGCTACGGCAGGCTTCTCGAATTCGCCGATATCCGGCTGGTCAACGCGCGCACGACGTGCTTTGGTGTGACGCCCAAGATCGACATTTCCCGGAAGCTGGGCCCGGCCCGGAACGGCCAGCCGAAACCCCGGCACGCGCGGGTCATTTTCGACGGAACGGCCGTGGAGACCGCCGTCCACCGGCGTGTCGAACTTGCCGCCGGTACCGTGGTTCGTGGTCCCGCCCTCGTCACCCAGACGGATTCCACCTGCTTCGTCGAGCCTGGATATCAAGCCTCGGCGCACGAGACCGGCGCCTTCATCCTGGAGGCAAGTCCTTGACGAACGTCGACCCCATCACCCTGGCCGTCGTGCGCGGCGCCTTCGAGCAGGTCGCCGACGAGATGGATACCGTCATCGTGTCCTCGGCCATGTCGCCGATCATCGCCGACTCCTGGGACCGGGCCAGCGGTGTCTATCACCCGGAGACGGGCGAGGTGATCGCGCAGGGATCGACCAGCCTGCCGGTATTCGTATTCGTCATGCAGGACACCGTCCAGGAGGTCCTCAAGGACCATCATCCCTCGACCATGCAGGACGGGGACGTCTTCGTTCTCAACGATCCCTACCGCGGCGGCACGCACACCATGGACGTCAAATTCGTCCGCCCCTACTTTCGCGACGGCGTGCTCACCGCCTTCGTCGCCGACACAGGACACTGGCCGGACGTCGGCGGCATGTCGCCCGGAGGGTTCTCCCCGACCGCCACCGACGTCTACCAGGAAGGCCTGCGCCTGCCCCCCGTGAAGATCTACGAGGCGGGCAGGATCAATCAGGCCCTGGTCGACGTCATGATGCTGAACATGCGCGTGCCGGAGGAGCGCTACGGAGACATGGCGGCCCAGATCAACGCGCTGGAACTCGGCTGCCGGCGCCTCGACGAGTTGTTCGACCGCCTCGACCGGGACACCGTCTTCGCCTGCGTCGATGAGCTGAAGAGGCGCTCGGAAAAACAGATGCGCGATCATATCGCCGACATTCCCGATGGCGTCTATCGCTTCAGCGACGAACTGGACAACGACGGCGTCGACCACGGCCGGGTGCTTATCGACCTGAAATTGACGGTCGAGGGCAGCGAGATCACTTTCGATCTTTCGGGCAGTGCGTCCCAGTGTCGGGGCCCGTTCAACAGCCCGCTCGCCAGCACCATCACCGGATTGATGATCGGCATAAAGCACGTGTTTTGGGACGTGCCCGTGAATTCGGGATGCTTCCGGCCGTTTCACTTTGTCATTCCCAGGGGATCGCTGTTCGATCCAGAACCCCCGGCGCCGGTAAACGGCACCACCACCGAGACCTGCCAGCGTCTCGCCGGCGTCGTCTTAGGGGCGCTCGCCCAGGCCATTCCGGGCCGAATCCCGGCCGGGGCCTTCGGCACCGCCAGCAACATCTGCATCGGCGGCAATTCGCCCACCAAGGGCCACTACGCCGCCATATTCAATTACGGTGGCGGCTACGGGGGCCACGCCGAAGGCGACGGGCTCACCAACGGCCCCAACTTGATCTCGGTGGCCCGCAACAACTCCATCGAGGTGCTGGAGCACACTCTGCCGCTTCTGTTCACCAAGTACGGAGTGCGCGAGAATTCGGCCGGAGACGGACGGTTTCGTGGCGGCTTCGGTATTGAGGCGAGCTTCCAACTACGCGACGGCGATGCCTATCTGACGCTTCTCGGCGACCGTGGCACGGCCGGGGCCCATGGTATCGAGGGGGGCGAGGGGGGCCAGCCCGCCGATCACGATTTCCACGTCGACGGCAAATCCTTCAAGGCGCCGCATCTGACCAAGATCGACCGGCTCTACCTGCGTCCCGGCGACGGCGTCGATCTGCGCACGCCGGGCGGCGGCGGCTTCGGCAAGGCCAGCCAGCGTTCGGCCGCGGCTCGACGGGACGACGCCGAAAACGGATTTCTCGACGATCGCTAGCCGTGCCGATTGCCAGGCCCGGGGATCGGCTTCTATAAGAACACATGCCGCCCTCCCCGCCGCCCTCCCGGCCGCACCCCGAGTCCCCTGCCATCGGCGCCCTGCTGACGGTGCAGGTGGGATTCTCCGTTCTCGTCGGGTGGCGCCGGTTGGCCTTCTGAGGGAAAGGATGTAGCCTCGGACTTGGCACCAAGACGACCCGGCGATGAAGCAGGTACAACACACCCTCAGCATGCGCCCCCGCGAACAAGGCCTTCTCGAGATTACCGGCGAGGTGGCGGCGTGGGTCCGCGGCCAGGGCATCGGCACCGGCTTGCTCACCGTCTTCTGCCAGCACACGTCGGCTTCCCTGATCATCCAGGAAAACGCCGATAGCGACGTGCAACGCGACCTGGAGACGTTCTTCAGCGGCCTGGTCCGCGAGGATCCAGCACTCTACCACCATACCACGGAGGGCCCCGACGACATGCCCGCCCACATCCGCAGCGTCTTGACCGCGACCCAGTTGTCGATTCCGGTTGCCGGCGGGCGCATGGCGCTCGGCACCTGGCAGGGCATCTATCTCTTCGAGCACCGCGCCCGACCCCCGACGCGGCTGCTGCTCCTGCATGTGGTCGGGGAGTGAGCAGGGGGCGATGGTGGCGCGCCGCCTGATTGCGCCCGCGGCTTTACTTGTCGTCAGCGCCGTGATCGGCGCCGCGCCGGGTCGCGCCGAGCCTATCCACGCCATCGCCATGCACGGCGAGCCTAAACACGGGCCCGGCTTTGCCCACTTCGACTACACCGAGCCCCAGGCGCCCAAGGGCGGGCGCCTGGTGCTCGGTGTCGTTGGCAGCTTCGACAGCCTCAACCCCTTCGTCATCAAGGGGGTGCCGGCGAAGGGCCTTAACCTGGTCTTCGAGAGGCTGCTCAAGCGCGGTCGCGACGAACCCTTCACCCTCTACGGGCTGATTGCCGAAAGCGTCGAGGTGCCGCCCGACCGCTCGTGGGTGGTATTCAAGTTGAGGCCCGAGGCGCGCTTTCACGATGGTACCCCGATCACCGCCGACGATATTATTTTCTCGTGGCGCACCCTGGCCCGGCAGGGGCGCCCCAACCACCGGCTCTTCTATCGCATGGTGGAGCGGGCGGAGAAAATGGGCCCCCGTGCCGTGAAGTTCGTCTTCAAGCCCGGAGACAACTGGGAGCTTCCGCTGATCATCGGCCTCATGCCGGTGCTGTCTGAAGCCCACTTCCAGGCCGTCGCCTTCGAGCGCGCCACCCTGGACCCGATCATGGGCAGCGGCCCCTACCGGTTCGAGGCCGTCGATCAGGGACGCGCCATCATCTATCGGCGCGATGCCGCCTACTGGGGGCGCCATCTCGCCGTGAACAGGGGGCAGTACAATTTCGACGTGGTCCGCTACGACTACTACCGGGACAGCGCCGTGGCCATGGAGGCGTTCAAGGCCGGCTTGGTCGACATGCGGCCCGAATCCGATCCCGGGCGCTGGGCCACCGGCTACGCCTCGCCAGCCCTCGACGCCGGCGCCATGGTGCTCGAGGAAATTCCCCACGGCCGGCCGGCCGGTATGTACGGCTTCGCCTTCAACACGCGCCGCCCGCTGTTTCGCAATCGCCGGGTGCGCGCCGCCCTTGCTCACGCCTTCGATTTTGAGTGGGTCAATCGGACGCTCTTCCACGGCGCTTACCGGCGCACGGCGAGCTATTTCGAGAACTCGGAACTGGCCGCCGCTTCCCCACCCGGCACCGCCGAACGCGCCCTTCTCGAGCCATTCCGGGAGCGCTTGCCGCCCGCCGTGTTCACCCGGGTCTATCGCCCGCCCACCAACACCGGCGATGGCGACAACCGAAAGGGCCTGCGCACCGCGCTTGGGCTTCTCCGCGACGCCGGCTGGGTGCACCGGGGCGGGCGCATGTTTGACCCTGCCGGCGCCCCGGCGCGCTTCGAGATCCTGTTGATCCGCCCGCGCAACGAGCGTTTGGCACTGGTCCTGGCGCGCAAGCTCGGGCGTCTCGGCATCGAGGTTGGCGTGCGCACCGTCGATTCGGCGCAGTACCAGAACCGCCTCAACAGTTACGATTTCGATATGATTCTCTATCTGTGGGACGAGTCGCTCTCGCCGGGCAACGAACAGGCCTTCTACTGGGGCTCGCGGGCGGCCGACGAGGAGGGCACCCGCAACTACCCCGGCATCAAAGACGCCGCCGTAGACGCCATGATCGGGCGCATCGTCGCGGCGCGCGACCGCCGGACGCTGATCGACGCCACCCGGGCCCTGGACCGGATCCTGCAGTGGGGGCACTACGTGCTACCTCTCTACCACCTGCCGGCCGACCGCTTGGCCTACTGGAACAAGTTCGGACGGCCCAGCGCCTCGCCTGGAAGCGGCTACCGGCTGGACACCTGGTGGGAGGACCCGGCGAAAGCGGCGGCACTCAAGGGGCGCTGAGACAACGGTTGTTGCGATCGGGGAACGGGCTCACCGGCTCTCGGTGGTCGGGGCGGCGCGTCAAAATCGCAGGATAATAGAAGATGCCGTTGACCTCAAGAAAAATGATCAGCATACTGATTAGAAGGCCGATTTGACCCGCTTGGCGCCGATGGTACGGGTGGCGCAGGTAACCTGAGAAGGGGGAAGGAACGATGGCAAACACGGAACTCGAATTCTGCGGCCTCAATTTCAAGAATCCAACGGTCATAGCGTCTCTGGAAACCACGAACAGCCCGGACCTCATCAAGCAATGTTTCGATGGCGGCGCCGCCGGCGCCATCGTCAAGACGCTGACAGACATCGAGGACATGGCGCGCCTGACCCAGAACTCCAAGTACTTCGTCATGAACGACAAGGGCCAGGTCATCCACGGCAAGGTGCCCCGGGACTTTGTTTTCTACAGCCGCTCGGGCTATTCCAGTACCCACTACAAAGATTGGATCCCCTACCTCAAGGAAGGCCAGAAGTACGCGACGGACAACGGCGCCCATCTCATCGGCAGCGTCGGCGCCCACGATATCGACGGCTGGAAGGACATCGCCCGCACCATCGAGGACTGCGGACTGCCCCTGGCCGAGCTTAATTTCGGCTGCCCCCACCCAGCCATGATGCCCGGCGTTGTGGGCGGCAGCATGATCGGCCAAGATCCGAACATGGCGGCGGACGTGACGGCGACCGTCATCGAGGCCGTCGACATTCCCATCATGGTCAAGCTAACGCCCGACCAATCGCAGCCGGTCGAGGTGGCGCGGAAGGTCAAGGAGGCGGGTGCGGCGGCGGTAAACGCCACCAACCGTTACACCGGTTTCTCTATCGATATCGAAACCGGAACCCCGGATATCGGCGGTCCCGCCGGCATCGGCGGCACCTGGACGAAGCCCCTGACGCTCCGTTGGGTGCACCGCATTCGCCAGGAAGTGGGCATCCCCATATCGGGCTCCAACGGCATATTCGACCACCGCGACGTCATCGAGTTCATCATGGCCGGCGCCAGCATCGTGCAGATCGGCTCGGTGCTGATGATCAAGGGCATCAAGTGGCTGCCCAAGATCATTGCCGGCATCAACCAGTTCATGGACGATCACGGCTATCCCGACATCGCGTCCATGCAAGGCATCGGTTCGGACATGGCGGCGTCAGACTACAGCGATCAGTTCAAGAAGTCGCGCATGAACGCGCAGATCGACCGCGATGCCTGCAACAACCCGATGTGTACGGTGTGCATTCAGATGTGCTTCTACGAGGCACTCAGCCAAGCCGACGGGCACGTAGGGCTCCATCCGGAAAATTGCATCGGTTGCGAGCTGTGCTACGACGTCTGCCCATTCAAGGCCATCTCCATGCATCCGACGACACCCGAACAAATGGCCAAGGGATACTTCGACATTCCCGAGGACGTCTACGAGCACGACAAGTTCAAGCCCCGCCGCAACAACCCGGAGTCGATCGGCAAGAGCCTCTTGAAGGAGACCGCATAGGTTTCCCCCGAGGCCGGGAAGGGCGGCTCGTTCGTCGGGCCCGTCCCCGGTCTTCTTGTCCGGACCACCCGTTAAAACGGAGAGAAAACAATGGCCGTAAACAAAGAGCACAAGGAATTCTACCAGGTTGATTTTACCGAGGGATTGGACACTCTCCCCGGATACCCTGAAGGAATCCAACTGAAGGTCCTGGCAGGATCGATCGATTTGGAGAATAAGAGCGGCGGCTATACGCGCATCGTCCGCTTCATGCCCGGCACCTATACATCGGAGCCCTTCGTGCACGATCACTGGGAAGAAGTGTTCATCCTTCAGGGGGAACTGATTGCCGACAGCAATCCCGACGGCACCGGTGGCGAGACCTTCCGCCAGGGCACCTATTGTTGCCGGCCGCCGGGCGTGTCGCACGGGCCCTTCCGCTCCGAGACCGGTTGTATCCTGCTCGAGATGCATTACTACGACCCGCAGTGACGGGTTCCGCCCGGCGGGGAAAGCGTCTTTGGCCCATGTTGCCCCTTAAGCAGCTTGCTGCGAAACTGGACGACGGTTCGGAGACCGGCCGTTCCCTGGTGGAGGCATGCCTGGAGCGCATGCTCGACGACACGGGGGAGGGATGGCGCGTCTTCATCGAGTTCGACGCCAACGCCGCCCAGGACGCCGCCGACCTCTTGCGCCGGTCGGGACACGCACCTTCGGCCCTCTCCGGCATTCCGGGTCCGTGAAAGCTCCTAAACATCAACGGAGATTCCAGTAATTGCCCCCATTCGGTCAAATCAGGGAAAAAACCGGCCTAAAACGGCCAAACTTATACGTGGAATGGGGCGGGTTGGTGTGTGCTGATGCGTCGCGGAAGGAGACGCCGTACGCTCCCGCAGGTGAGCGATGATCTGTTCCACAGAAAAACACTTCCTGGACATCTGCCATCAGCTTCTCCTGTGAATCCAGATGCCCAGTTTCTCTAACTAAATTCTTGGATCCGATTAAGGCGGCAGGAAATTCCCGCCTGATTAGAAATTCTCGGAATCTTCCTTCTTATGGTGAACGTCATGGCAAATATTGTAGAGGGTGATTAGGTTGCCCTTGATGTTTGGTCCCCTGTCCTTGTGCTTTATTAGGTGGTGGACTTCCAAATGTCTGGGTCCGAAGGATTCCACATCCCATGATTCCAACCGCAATCCTGGCAGCAATGTGTATCACGCTTCATCACGTTCCGGCGAACCGGGTCAGGGATCCTTCGGTCGTGCGGGGGGCCTGTCGGTCTTCCTCCATGACGTAGACGCCAACAGGAAAGTCTGGCCTTCCAGTGAACTGCATCGTGATGAGCCAACCATATACGGTTCTAAGTTCCCGGGTGCGCCGAGCCCACTCCGTACGGTTGTTTGCCACGTATCTCAGTTCTTCACCGGTAATCAGTTTGCCGACATTATTGCGGAAGTGTTTTAAGAATTTTGTTTCTGACTGCTAGCCGCTCACTTCGTATTTGGTTCGCTGGTCGCCAACGGTGTGCGGCATCTCGGTCCTGTTCCAAACTTAGCAGCAAGTAATCATCCGTCTTCATATCGAGGATTTTTTCGTTGTCTGCTTCGTCTTGGTTTTCTTTTGCGGCAACTCCGGTCAGCACGGGCCACCCAAACTCCGCTCGAAGCTCTCGTACTCTGCGGGCGTACTCGCTGATACCGGAAACGACCACTAGTTTGTCGCCACCAATCACCTGGCTAACATACTTTTTAAATACTCGAGAATTTGATCTCTAGCAGAGTGTCTGACGTCAGCCCCTATGGGACAAATTGAGGTAATTTCATAACGGAGGATTTCTGGCTCATCGTAGTGACCGAAGGGAACGAAGATGAGACGGAAATTGATGAGCACGAAAGACACCGCCGAAGGGTGAATCAAAGCGGGACGAACTTCGGGTCAATTTTGACCGCCGCCTGAAGCCGGAATTTCACGGTTCCAAGATCACCTCTGACGCCGGGCTGCTCGCCTATCGGGAGCTTGACGATGCCCTTGGCCTGACCGAGGTTGCCAAGGATGTTTCCCAGGACAGCCGTACCGGCAAGAACGGATGGCACGGCATGATGGGTCAGTTCCGTCAGTCGACATTTGGGCGTATTGGCGGCTATGACGACGTGAACGACGCCGACCGTCTCAGACGTGATCCTGCCATGCGGTGGACGACGGTCACGCACACGGTCAATCCACACCCCGTTCATGTCAGCCAAGGCTTCAACGTTCGCATCGGTGGCCAGAACCTCCGTCTCGAAGCGATCCATCTGGCTGGTCGAGCCTGTGAGTGCGCAATCGGGAGATGGCGTAAAGCACTTTCCGAGTGAATTGAATCCTTGCCTGAAGAACGGCGATATCTTGGAACTTGACTCTCGGATGAAGTTACAATAAAGAAACAATCTTGTACGCACTGAAGGAATGCTGTTCCGCAATGGCGAACACTCGACGTGAAGACGGAAACAAGTTCCTGGAGCATGGCCGGGGCATCCCGGCGACGAAAGAGGTTGCCTGACATGACCGCCCTCAAAACCATCCCCGAACGATGCGCGGCCTGTTACATCTGCGAACTGGCGTGTTCCTTTCATCACGAGGGGGTGTTCGGCCGCCGGCTGTCCAGCGTTGAGATCCGCAAGGACGCACCGACGGGAAAGGTCGCCATCGCCATCCACGAGGCCGGGGCCGGGCGGCGTCGGGCCTGCGCCGCCTGCGAGGGAGAGCCGAAACCGCTATGCATCATATGGTGTCCGGTCAGTGCCATCGTGGGGAGGGGAGCCCGGCCATGAGCAAGGACTTCTCTCTCGGCGGCAAAATCCTGCATATCGACCTCACGAGCCGGGAAATTTCCACCGAACCGACGGCGCCCCACGGCGAGCGGTTCCTGGGGGGCATGGGAATCAGCGCCTGGAAGCTGCTCAAGGACCACGCTCCCGGCGTCTCGGCGCTCGATCCCGGGGCCGTCCTCGCCTTCAACGCCGGCGTCCTGGTGGGCACCATCGCGCCCACGGCCTGCCGTCTCGGCGTCCTCTCGCGCAACGTCATGACCGGCGGTTTCGGATCGGCGAGCGCCGGCGGCTACTTCGCCCCCGAACTCAAGTACGCCGGATACGACCAAATCTTCGTCACCGGCAAGGCTCCGAAGCCGGTTTACGTTCGCATTGACGACGACGACGTGTCCATTGAGGACGCCACCCCGGTCTGGGGAAAGACGACCTGGGAGACCGACGATTTCCTGAGGAAGAAAGCCGGCAGCCACGACCCCGAGGTCCTGTCCATCGGACCGGCGGGCGAGAACCTGGTGACGTTGGCCAATATCGTGGTCAACCGCTCGCGCTCGGCTTCCCGTTGCGGGGTCGGCGCCGTCATGGGGGCTAAAAACCTGAAGGCCATGGCGGTCAGCGGCTCCGGTCACGTTGCGGTCGCCGATCCTGAGGGGTTCATGGACGCCTCCTCGGAGATGACGAAGGTTCTCATGCAGGCGGTCACGACCAAAGAGCTGCGCAGGTACGGAACGCCAGTTTCCTTCAACCGGTGGAACGAACTCAAGACCGTACCGACCCGGAACTTCCAGGAGACCCGGATGCCGGCAGAATTGGCGGCGAATCTCGGGCCCGACGTTCTCAGGCGGGATCACATAACCCGGAACTTCGGGTGCTTCGCCTGCCCCATCCACTGCACCCACTATCAGACTGTCGAGGACGGGCCCTACGCGGGCACCAAGGGCGAGAAGATCGAACATGAGAACCTGTGGGACTTCGGCACCAAGCTGGGCATCGACAGCCTGCCGGCGATCATCAAGGGAAGCGGTCTATGCCACCAGCTCGGCCTCGATATCGACAACGTTTCCGGGGCGATCTCCTGGGCGTTCGAATGCTTCCAGAGGGGACTGTTGACCACCGAGGACACGGGCGGACTGGAACTGGAGTGGGGCAACCACCCCGCCTTGATCGAGCTTCTCGGCAGGATCGCGCGCCGGGAGGGCATTGGCGATCTTCTCGCCAAGGGAAGCCGCGAGGCGGCTCGGACCTTGGGCAAGGGCTCCGAGGACTTCGCCATCCACGTCAAGGGGCAGGAACTGGCCGAGGAACTTCGGGTGTTCAAAGGCTGGGGCTTCGGCGTCGTGGTCTCCGAACGGGGCGGCGCCCATACCACGGGAGCTCCGATCACCGAGAAGATGAAGGTCAGCGAGGACGTGTCGGAGGAATTCTTCGGCATCCGGACGGCCTTCAATCCCCATACCTATGAAGGAAAGGCCCAACTGGTGGCCTATTTCCAAAAGTTCCACGCCGTGCTCGAATGCCTGGGGAGCTGTTTCTTCTCGACCAACTGGTACGGGCATCAGGTGTTGGGTCCGAAACACTTCGCCACCCTCTATTCCCTGGCCACGGGCAATGATCTCTCGGAAGGGGAGCTTATGGCCATGGGAGAGAAGGTCCACACCCTGCAGAAACTGTTCAATGTCAGCCGCGGCGGATTCGCCAGGGCCGACGACTATCCCCCGAAACGGATGATGCTCGAACCGGCCACCGAATCGCGGGAGGAAACGGGAATAGATCGGGAGACCTGGGACCGGTTGCTCGACGAATACTACGACATCCACGGCTGGAACCGCGAAACCGGCCACCCGTGCCCCCAGACGCTTCACGACATCGGCTTGGACGAATTCGTCGATCTGGTCTGAACGCCGCTCACCGACCGACCATCATGGGGCTCATGACTAGGATCGGAAGCCGCGCTTCCTTGCCGCCCAGGGGCGTCGCCAAGTCGCGGCACGCCATCCCATCGATGCTGACCAGGACGTGGGGCGGGAGAGCGGCGGTGCCGTTCACTGCAACTACGACAACTGGGCGGTTTCCGTCCCCTTTATGCTCGATGGGCTGGTCGACCGGCCGTAGGCGACACGGTCGATTTTTATTCGAAACAGTACGATCCGTCTGCGTTCCCTGAGCCAACCAAAATTAGGCTAAAAATCAAACCCGATGCTACAGCTACGCTACGTTATGGCCCAAGAAAGCATCAATTAGACTCGGATCGCTTAGGAGTTCTGAACCTGTACCTTTATGGGTAATACGACCAGATGAAATCACGTACCCGTAATCTGCAATTTTCAAAGCCTTGGAAGCATTTTGTTCGACCAACAGAATGCCGATTTCGTCGGCTTGCAGATTTTCGATACATTCAAATATCTGAGACACAATCAACGGTGCCAAGCCCAAAGACGGCTCATCCAACATTATCAATTTGGGATCAGGCATAAGAGCCCGTCCAATCGCCAGCATTTGTTGTTCGCCGCCACTTAAAGTTCCAGCTATCTGTTTCTTTCGTTCATTTAAAACGGGAAACATCTCATAGAC
>DASCNF010000152.1:0-18932 GCA_036011345.1 Rhodospirillales bacterium
GCTGGTGATGGGCCAGGGGCTGGTGCGTACCGGCATTCTCGACCAGGGGGCGCGCCTGTTGATGGAGATAGGCGGCAGCCATAGCTGGTTGACCATTGCCGTTATCCTCGCCGTGGTGCTGGTGGTCAGCGCCTACCTCAACAACATCCCCGTGGTGGTCATCTTCATACCCGTCATGCAGGCGGTGGCGGCGCGCTATGGCCGTTCCGTGAGCAAGGTGATGATTCCGCTGAGCTTCGCCGCCGTGCTCGGTGGCATGACGACGCTGGTCGGTTCGAGCACCAATCTCTTGGTCAACGGCGCCCTGGTGGACTTGAACGAGACGCCGTTCGCGTTCTTCGATTTCACCATACCCGGCCTGGTGCTGGCCGGAGCCGGGCTTCTCTACGTGCTGGTGGTGGCGCCGCGATTGCTGCCCGACCGCGCCGCGATGGTCGAGTCGCTGATCGACAGGGCCGCCAGGTCTTACATCGCGCAAATTACGGTCAGCGAAGACTCCCACCTGGTCGGCCAGGACGCTCCCGGCGGCCGGTTTGAAGGGCTTCCCGACATCGCCGTGCACATCGTGCAGCGAGACGAACAGGCCTTCCTGCCGCCCTTCGCGCGCGTCGCCCTAGCCCCCGGCGACGTGCTGGTGGCGGCGGCGACGCGCCAGGCGCTGGCCAACGCGCAGGCCCAGGATCCAGGCCTCTTGTATCCCGACCTACGGGACGGCCATCTGCCCGACGACGACGGGCACAGGCCATGGCACGAAGGCGACCGGGTGCTGGCCGAGGTCATGGTGGCGCCGGGCTCGAGCATGATCGGCCGAACCCTGAAGCAGGTCGGCTTCCGCTACCACACCCATTGCATCGTGCTCGCTATCCAACGGCACTCCCACATGATCCGCGAGCCGCTCACCGATATCCGCCTCAAGGCCGGTGACGAGCTGCTCGTCCAGGGGCAGCGCGAAGATATCCATGGGCTCAAGGAAAGCCTTGAGGTGGTGCTCATCGAATGGTCGGCGGAGGACATACCGGCCTTGGACCATGCCAAGCGGGCCAGCCTCATCTTCGTCGGCGCCGTGGCCCTGGCGGCGGCCGGCATCGTGCCCATCGTCGTGGTCACCCTGTGCGCCGCCGTTGCCATGGTGGTGACCGGGGTGCTCACCCTGCGCCAGGCGTTGAACGCCATCGATCCCCTGATAATCGCCACCATCGCCTCGGCCCTGGCTTTGGGCGTGGCGCTGCAGGGGACGGGCGGCGCGGCGATGCTGGCGCACGGGCTGGTGGCGGCGCTCGACGGCGCATCGACGACCACCGTATTGTCCCTTTTCTTCTTGCTGGTGGCGGGACTCTCCAACCTCATCAGCACCAAGACTACGGCGGTGCTGTTCACGCCGATCGCCATCGATATCGCGCACCAGCTGGGCGCCGCGCCAGAGGCCTTCGCCGTCGCCGTGGTCTTCGCCGCCAACTGCTCCTTCGCCTCGCCCATCGGCTACCAGACCAACCTCTTGGTTATGGGCCCCGGCCATTACCGCTTCGTCGATTTCAGCCGCGTCGGGGCGCCGCTGATCATCGTCGTGTGGCTGGCTTTCACCTTGTTCGCGCCCTGGTATTACGGGATTTAGGGGGCTCCGGCGCCGCCGCCGATTGACCCGACGCCAAGCGCCTCCTATAAGGACCGCGGGCTACGGCCTCCCAACGGGCCGCGACCCTTCTGGAAGGAAGGAAGTATCACCGTGAGCACACCGCCCCGGCCGGACAGGCGTCCGACCAACCCAAATTTTTCATCGGGTCCCTGCGCCAAACGCCCCGGCTGGTCGCTGGCGGCGCTGGAAGGCGCCGCCGTCGGGCGCTCGCACCGCTCAGCCGCCGGCCGCGCCAAGCTGGCCCGTGTCATTGAGCGCACCCGCGACCTCCTCGGCGTGCCCGACGAGTGGCGCATAGCCATCGTGCCGGCGTCGGACACCGGCGCCGTGGAGATGGCCTTGTGGTCGCTCCTGGGGGGGCGCAGCGTCCACGTGCTGGCCTGGGAGAACTTTGGCAACCAGTGGGCGGCCGACGTGACGGAGCAACTCAAGATCGAAGACGTTCGGGTTTCGCGCGCCGATTATGGCAGACTGCCCGATCTTGCCGAGACCGATTTTGACCGCGACGTGGTGTTCGCCTGGAACGGCACCACGTCCGGCGTGTGCGTGCCCGACGGCGAATGGATCGACGCCGAGCGCGCCGGCCTCACCATCTGCGACGCCACGTCGGCCGTGTTCGCCATGGAGCTGCCCTGGGACAGGCTCGACGTCACCACCTATTCCTGGCAGAAGGCGCTCGGCGGCGAGGGCCAGCACGGCATGCTCATCCTAAGTCCCCGCGCCGTCGAGCGCCTGCAGAGCCACACGCCTGCGTGGCCCGTGCCCAAGGTCTTCCGCCTCACTGAGGGCGGCAAGGTGCGCGAAGGGTTGTTCCGGGGCGAGACCATCAACACGCCGTCCCTGATCGCCGTCGAGGACGTGCTCGACGCCCTCGAATGGGTCGCCTCGATCGGCGGGCTTGGCGCCATGATCGGGCGCTCGCGAGCCAACTTGGCGGCCATCGAGCGCTGGGTAGCGCAGACGCCCTGGGTGGCCTTCGTCGCCGAGGACGCGGCGACGCGCTCCAACACCTCGGTGTGCCTGAAGATCGACGATTCGTGGTTCGCCGGGCTCTCGGCCGAAGGCCACGCCGCCGCCGCCAAGCGCCTGGCGGCGCTCCTCGAGGACGAGAGGGTGGCCCACGACATCGGCGCCTACCCGAAGGCGCCCCCGGGATTGCGCGTGTGGGCCGGAGGCACCGTCGAGGAGGCCGATCTCGAGGCCCTCTTCCCGTGGCTCGATTGGGCCTACGCGGTCCTCGAGGAGGAGGCGTCGGCTGATGCCTGAGGACGGGATGACACCCCGGGTCCTGATCGCCGACAGGATGAGCGAGCGCGCCGTCGAGATATTCGAGGCGCGCGGCATCGCGGTCGACGACAATCCGGGCATGGACGCCGCGGCGCTGCTCACCTGCATCGGCGACTACGACGGCATCGCCGTGCGCTCGGCGACCAAGGTGGACGCCGCCGCTATAGAGGGCGCCGGCCGGCTCAAGGTGATCGGGCGGGCCGGCATCGGGGTCGACAACATCGACGTCGAGGCCGCCACCGCCCACGGCGTGGTGGTCATGAACGCGCCCTTCGGCAACGCCATCACCACGGCTGAGCATTCGATCGCCATGATGATGGCGGCGGCCCGCCAAATTCCCCAGGCCAACGCCTCCACCCACGCCGGCAAGTGGGAGAAGTCGCGCTTCATGGGGGTCGAGCTGATGGGCAAGATCCTCGGCATCATCGGTTGCGGCAACATCGGCTCCCTGGTCGCCGACCGGGCGCAAGGGTTGAAGATGCGGGTCATCGCCTACGATCCCTATCTGTCGTCCGAACGCGCCGTCGACCTCGGCGTCGAGAAGGTGAGCCTCGACGAGCTTATGGCGCGCTCCGACTTCATCAGCCTGCACGCGCCTCTCACCGAGGCGACGCGCGGCATTGTCGACGCGGCCTCCCTGGCGCGCATGAAAAAGGGCGTCGTCGTCGTCAACTGCGCGCGCGGCGGGCTGGTTGTCGAGGCCAACCTCGAGGCGGCCTTGACCTGCGGCCACGTAGCGGCGGCGGCCATCGACGTGTTCGCCGAGGAACCGGCCCGTGACAACGTGCTCTTCGGAATGGACCAGGTGGTGGCGACCCCGCACTTGGCGGCGGCCACGGCCGAGGCCCAGGAGAAGGTGGCTCTCCAAATCGCCGAGCAGATGGCTGATTTCTTGCTGCTTGGCGCCGTCGCCAACGCCGTTAACATGCCTTCAGCTAGCGCCGAGGAGGCGTCCCGGCTGCGCCCTTACATGAAGCTTGCCGGGCAACTCGGTGGTTTCGCCGGGCAGTTGACGGAAACCTCGATCAATGCGGTTACGGTGGAATACGAGGGGCACGTGGCGGAACTCAACACCCGGGCCCTGACGGCGGTGGTGTTGGAGGGCCTGCTGTCGCCGCTGCTGGACACGGTCAACATCGTCAGCGCCCCCGCCATCGCCAAGCAGCGCAACATCGATGTCGCTGAGGTCAGCCACGAGCGGGCGGCGCCCTATCAGACCCTCATCCGGCTTACCGTGAAGACCGAGACACAAACCCGTGGCGTCGCCGGCACCCTGTTCGGCGAGAGGCCACGTCTTGTCGAGGTCAAGGGCATTCCCGTCGAGGCCGAACTCGGGCCCTACATGCTCTACATCACCAACCTCGACAAGCCGGGGCTCATCGGCGGACTGGGTACGATCCTCAGCGACGCCGGTATCAACATCGCCACCTTTCACCTGGGCCGCACCGAGGTCGGCGGCGACGCCGTGGCGCTGATCCAGGTGGACGCCCCGGCGCCCGTCCCAGTGATGGAACAAATCCGCCACCTACCCCAGGTCAAGCGGGTCAGCGCCCTGACGTTTTAGGCGCTGTGGGCACAATCGCGTGACCCTCGAAGTCGCGCGCCCATGCCCCGGCAGGGTAACCCCTGGCAACCACGGCCAAGCCGCGTGTCCGTTGTCCGGCGGGGCAATATTCAAAAAAGGGGCTTCCGTAGCTCACGGGCCCGATGCTAAATTAAATACCAGCGCTCGCGATTTCAAGGACGAGCGGAATAGGGAGGTAGCCCCAGTCACCCGACGGGAGCACCGGAGCGAGGCGAGATTTAGTCGCCTTCCGTGGTGCATCCGAAATCGTTGGGCTCTGGGTCGGCGCGCGCCGCGTAACCTTCCCTCCCGGCTCGTCACGATGGTCAACTGAGGAGGAAACTCCATGCCTACCGTTAGCATGAACGTGAACGGCAAAGCCGTTTCGGGGGAGGTCGAGAATCGGACCCTCCTGGTTCAGTTTTTGCGTGATAGCCTTCGCCTGACCGGCACCCACGTGGGCTGCGATACCAGTCAGTGCGGTGCCTGTTGCGTTACCCTCAACGGCGCCTCGATCAAGAGCTGCACGATGCTCGCGGTGCAGGCCGAGGGGGCCGAGGTGACCACCATCGAAGGGCTGGCCGACAGCGAACTTCACCCCATGCAAGAAGCCTTCCGCGATAATCACGGCCTGCAGTGCGGATTCTGCACGCCGGGCATGGTGATCAGTGCCATCGATCTGGTTGCCAATAATTCCAAGCCCTCGGAATCCGACATCCGCCACTGGCTGGAAGGTAACATCTGCCGGTGCACGGGTTACCACAACATCGTCAAGGCCGTGAAGGCTGGCGCCGAAGCGATGGGGAGCTAGGACGATGACTGATACAGGAATCGGCGCCAGTGTGCGCCGCAAGGAAGACCAGCGCTTTCTTACCGGCAAGGGGACGTACACGGACGATATCACCCGTCCAGGTCAGACCTACGCCTACATCCTGCGCAGCCCCCACGCCCACGCCAATATCAAGGGCATTAACACGGATGCGGTGGCCAAGGCACCAGGCGTGGTTGCCGTGTTTACGGGAGAGGACATCGCGGCCGACAGCGTCGGAGGCGTGCCCTGCGGCTGGCTGATTCACAACAAAGACGGCTCGCCCATGGCCGAGCCGTCGCATCCGGTGTTGGCCTCAGGTAAAGTTCGCCACGTCGGCGACCCGGTGGCGGTGGTCATCGCCGAGTCGCTGAGCCAGGCCAAGGACGCGGCCGAGAAGGTGGCGGTCGACTACGAGCAATTGCCGGCGGTCATCGACATGAACAAGGCCATTGCCGACGGTAGCCCTCTGGTGCATGACGACGCGGCGGGGAACACCTGCTTCGACTGGCATCTGGGCGAGAAGGAGGCCGCAGACGCCGCCTTCGAGGAAGCTGCCCATGTCACCAGCATCGACATCGTCAACAATCGACTAATCGCCAACGCTATGGAGCCGCGCGCCGCCATCGGCGAGTATGAAGCGGCGAGTGGCAATTATACCCTCTATACGACGAGTCAGAACCCCCACGTTACTCGGCTTCTCATGGGGGCCTTCGTACTCAGCATCCCTGAACACAAGCTCCGCATCTACGCGCCGGACGTCGGGGGTGGATTCGGTTCCAAGATTTATCATTACGCCGAAGAAGCCATTGTCACCTGGGCCTCGGCCAAAGTGAACCGTCCCATCAAGTGGACGGCGGAGCGCTCCGAAAGCTTCATATCCGACGCCCATGGGCGCGATCACGTCACCCACGCTGAATTGGCCTTGGACAAGGATGGCAAATTCCTGGCCCTGCGGGTCAGCACGCTCGCCAACATGGGGAGCTATCTCTCTACTTTCGCGCCGCTTGTCCCCACCTACGTCCACGGCACACTGCTTGCCGGCGTTTACACGACACCAGCTGTCTACGTTGAGGTCAGGGCAGTGTTCACCAACACCGTTCCGGTGGATGCCTACCGGGGCGCCGGAAGGCCAGAGGCCGCTTATTTGCTGGAGCGCCTGGTCGACCGGTCAGCGCGCCAACTGGGCATGAGTCAGGTGGACATCCGGCGCAAGAACTTCATCCCGTCCGATGCCTTCCCCTACCAGACGCCGGTGGCGTTGGAATACGACAGCGGCGACCACGAAGCCACCTTGGATCAAGCCCTCAAGGCAGCCGAGGTCGATGGCTTCAAGGTGCGCCAGGCGGCGTCCAAAAAGGAGGGCAAGCTGCGCGGTATCGGTTACTCCACCTATATCGAGGCCTGCGGCGTCGCGCCATCGGCGGTTGCCGGCGCGCTTGGTGCCCGCGCCGGGCTTTATGAGGCCGCCGAGGTGCGTGTGCACCCGACCGGCTCGGTGACCGTGTTCACGGGCTCTCACAGCCACGGTCAGGGCCATGAGACGACGTTCGCGCAGCTCGTCTCCGAACAACTCGGCATCTCCATCGAGGACGTGGACATCGTGCACGGCGACACCGCCAAGATACCGTTCGGCATGGGCACGTATGGCTCGCGCTCGCTAGCGGTGGGCGGCGAGGCGATCATCCGCGCCATGAACAAGATCATCGACAAGGCGAAGAAGATCGCCGCCCACGTGCTCGAGGCCTCGGAAGCCGACATCGAGTTCAAGGACGGCCAGTTCACGGTGGCTGGTACCGACAAGTCAATGGCCTTCGGCGACGTGGCGCTCACCGCCTACGTGCCCCACAATTACCCGCTCGAGACCCTGGAGCCGGGGCTCGACGAGCAGGCCTTCTACGACCCGCTGAACTTCACCTTCCCCAGCGGTTGTCATATCTGCGAGGTAGAGGTTGACCCCGAGACCGGCGTTACACAGGTCGTCAACTTTACCGCCGTCGATGACGTCGGGCGCGTCATCAACCCGATGATCGTCGAGGGCCAGGTGCAGGGCGGGGTCGCCCAGGGCATTGGGCAGGCGTTGCTGGAGGGCTGCGTCTACAACGACTCGGGCCAGTTGCTCACCGGCTCGCTGAACGATTACTGCATGCCGCGCGCCGACGACCTGCCCGATATAAGTGTCGGCACCCACACCACGCTCTGCGCCCACAACACGCTGGGCGTCAAGGGTTGTGGCGAGATCGGCGCCATCGGTTCGCCGCCGGCGGTGATCAACGCCATCGTCGATGCGCTGTCGCTGCTTGGTGTCGACGACATCTCCATGCCGGCAACGCCGGAGAGGGTGTGGCGGGCCATCCAGTCCGCCCAGGCCGCCGAATAGGGAGACAAGCACATGTATGATTTTCAGTATCACCGGGCGGCCTCGCTCGAAGACGCGGCGGGCAAGCTCAAGGCGGCCGCCGACGGAGCGCTGGTGTCCGGCGGCATGACGCTGCTGCCCACCTTGAAACTGCGCCTCGCCTCGCCGTCCGACCTCGTCGATATCGGCGGCATCGCCGAGCTGTCGGGGATCAAGGCGGACGGCGGCGCCGTCGTCATCGGCGCCACGGCCACCCACGCCGCGGTGGCGGGCTCAGCCGACGTGCAGGACAAGATCCCGGCGCTGGCGGCGCTTGCCGGCGGCATCGGCGATCCCCAGGTGCGTAACCGCGGCACCATCGGGGGCTCCATCGCCAACAACGATCCGGCAGCCGATTACCCGGCCGCCTGTGTGGCTCTCGGCGCCACCATCAAGACCGACCGCCGCGAGATCGCCGCCGACGACTTCTTCTCGAACCTGTTCGAGACGGCATTGGACGACGGCGAGATTGTCACCGCGGTGAGCTTCCCGGTGCCCGAGAAGGCGGCCTACGAGAAGTTCCCCAACCCGGCCAGCCGCTACGCCCTGGTCGGCGTTTTCGTGGCCAAGGGAGGGGATGGCGTGCGCGTCGCGGTGACCGGCGCCGGCCAGGACGGCGTCTTCCGCGTCGTTGCAATGGAAGAGGCGCTGGCTGCCAGCTTCTCGGCCGATGCGGTGGCCGGCGTCGGCGTCGGGTCGGATGGGCTCAATTCCGACATGCACGCCTCTAACGAGTACCGGGCCCACCTCATCGGCGTCATGGCCAAGCGCGCGGTGGCCGCCTGCGGCTGAAGCCCCGGTTTTCCGGCGGCGAGGATCGGCACCCCCCGTGGACACGGGGGGTGCCAGTTCTTATGCTCGACGGCGAACGATGGTGCTCTCGACAAAGAGAGAATTTTCCATGACGCCGCTGCCGCAATCCGTGGACCAGACCCAGGCCCTGCTCGAGAAGGGCGACTATCTCGCCGACCGCAGTCTGGCGACCGCCCTCTATCTGGCGCTCAGCCTGAACCGTCCGCTGTTCCTGGAAGGCGAGGCCGGGGTCGGCAAGACGGAGATCGGAAAGGTGCTGGCCGCCACTCTGGGGCGCCGCCTCCTGCGCCTGCAGTGCTACGAGGGCCTCGACGTCGCTACCGCCGTCTACGAATGGAACTATTCCCACCAGATGGTTGAGATCAGGCTCGCCGAGGCGGCGGGCGAGACGGACCGTGAAACCATCGAGCACGATATCTTCTCGGACCGCTTCCTCATCAAACGGCCGTTGCTGCAGGCCCTCGAGCCCGATCCGCGAGGTTCGCCGGTGCTCCTGATCGATGAGCTGGACCGCACCGACGAGCCTTTCGAGGCCTATCTGCTCGAGGTGTTGTCCGACTTCCAGGTCACCATACCCGAGATGGGGACGATCAGTGCCGAGACGCCGCCTCTCGTCGTCATCACCTCGAACCGCACCCGCGAAATCCACGACGCCCTGAAGCGTCGTTGTTTCTATTACTGGGTGGACTATCCGGGCGCCGAGCGCGAGATGGCCATCCTCGGCATCAAGGCGCCGCAGACACCCGCCGTGCTCACCGCCGAGATCGTCGGCTTCGTGCAAAGGCTGCGCGAGATGGATCTGTTCAAGCTGCCCGGCGTCGCCGAAACCATCGATTGGTCCCACGCCTTGACCCAACTCGACAGCATGACCCTCGATCCCGACACCATCAACGATACCTTGGGCACGCTTTTGAAGTATCAGGACGACGTTGCCAAGATCCAGGGCAGCGAGGCCAGCCGCCTCATCGGCGAGGTCAAGGCCGAGCTCGCCGCGGCCGGAGTCTGAAGACTATGGATGCCGCCGCCGGCGGTCGCTTGATGGAAAACATCACCCACTTCGCCCGGGTGCTGAGGGCGGCGGGATTGCCCATCGGGCCAGGAAGGGTGATCGACGCGGTGCGCGCCGTCACCGAGGTCGGTATCGAACGCCGCGGTGATTTCTATTGGACCCTGCACGCCGTCTTCGTCAACCGGCGCGATCAGCGCGAACTGTTCGACCAGGCTTTTCACATGTTCTGGCGCAACCCCAAACTCCTCGAGCGCATGATGGCGCTGGTCTTGCCAAGCATGCGCGGCGAGGAACAGCTGGCCGCCGACCAGGAACTGTCGCGCCGCGTCGCCGAGGCCTTGGCGGCGAACAGGCCGGGGCCGCAAGCCGACGATGCCGGTGAGCCGCCGGAGGAAATGCAGTTCGAGGCCGCCATGACGTGGAGCCAAGACGAGATCCTGCAACACAAGGACTTCGAGAAGATGTCGGCGGACGAGGTGCGGGCGGCGCGCCAGGAAGTGAAACGCATGCGCTTGTCGGTGCACGAGATCGCGACACGGCGCCACCGTCCGGGGGGCTCGGGCGGGCGCCCCGACATGCGCGCCACCCTGCGCGCTGCGCGCCGTTCGGGCAGCGACTTCATCCGGCTCATGATGCGACGTCGGCGCACGCGTCTGCCTTCGCTGGTCGTGCTGTGTGACATCTCGGGCTCCATGGACCGCTATGCGCGCATGCTGATCCATTTTCTGCACGCCTTGACCAACGACCGAGACCGGGTTTTCATCTTCCTGTTCGGGACGCGGCTCACCAACGTCACCCGGCACCTGAGGGGTCACGACGTGGACGCGTCGCTGGCCCGCGTCGGCGGCGCCGTCGGGGATTGGGCCGGCGGCACGCGCATCGGCCATTGCCTGCACGCCTTCAACCGCGAGTGGGGGCGCCGCACCCTCGGGCAGGGGGCGGTGGTCCTGTTGATCACCGACGGGCTAGATCGCGACGACGGCAGCGGTCTGGCCGTCGAGGCGGAGCGGCTGCACAAGTCCTGCCGCCGGCTGATCTGGCTCAATCCATTGCTGCGCTACGAGGACTTCGAACCTAAGTCGATCGGCGCCCGGGCCATCATGCCCCACGTCGACGAGTTCCGCCCGATCCACAACCTGGACAGCCTGCGGGCTTTGAGCAGCGTTCTCGGCGGCGCCATGGCGCGCCACCACGGGTCGATGGCGCGTTGGCGGGAGCTGGCGACGTGAAGTTCGGAAGGATTCCCGCCGCCACGGGCGCAATCGGCGCCATCCTGGCGCACGCCCAGACGACCGGTGACAAGACCTTCAAGAAGGGCCGCGTGCTGAGCGCCGAAGACATCGCTGCCCTGCAAGAGGCCGGCGTCACCGAGGTCGTCGCGGCGCGCCTCGAGGAAGGCGACATCGGCGAGGACACCGCCGCCGAGCGTATCGCCGCCGCCGCCGCCGGTGCCAACGTCACCTTGGCCGCCGCCTTCACCGGGCGCGCCAACCTGTACGCCGATGTGCACGGTGTCGCGGTGATCGACCGTGCCGTCCTCGAGCAGGTCAACGGGATCGACGAATCCATAACCATCGCCACCGTGCCCCCCTTCGAGGCGGTGCAGGCCAAGCAGTTCGTGGCCACCGTCAAGATCATTCCCTTCGCGGTCGACAGCCGCGTCGTCGAGTGCTGCGCCGAGGCGGCGGCCGAGGCCGGCGGTCTGGTGAGGATCGCCGCCTTCGCCCGCCACGCGGTGGGCCTCGTGCAGACGGCCCTGCCGGCGACCAGGGATAAGGTGCTCGATAAGACCACCGAGGTCATGCGCCACCGCATCGAAGGGCTGAAGGGCCGCCTCGTCACCGAAATCCGCTGCGCCCACGACGAGGCCGAAGTGGCCGATGCCATCCGCGCCCTGCGCGGGGAGGGGTGCGATACGGTGCTCATTGTCGGTGCTTCCGCCATCACCGACCGCCGCGACATCATTCCCGCCGCCATTGAGACGGCTGGTGGTCGCATCGAGCACCTGGGCATGCCAGTGGACCCAGGCAATCTCATGCTTTTGGCGCGTGGTGGTGACGGAGTGCCGGTGGTGGGGTTGCCCGGCTGCGCGCGCTCGCGCAAGTTCAACGGCGTCGACTGGGTGTTGCAACGCCTGCTCGCCGACGTGCCGTTGAGCGGCCCCGACATCATGGCCATGGGCGCCGGCGGACTGTTGAAGGAGATGCCCAGCCGTCCCCAGCCGCGCGCTGGCGCGGCGTCGGCGGAAGCGCCGCGTCTGCCGCGCGTCGCCGCCCTGGTGCTGGCGGCCGGACAGTCGCGGCGCATGGGAAGCATCAACAAGCTGTTGGCGGAGATCGACGGTAAGGCCATGCTCTGGCGCGTCGCCGACGCGGTCCTGGCCTCGAAGGCGAGTTCGGCGGTCGCCGTCCTTGGCCACGAGGCCGCCAAGGTGCGCGCCGCCCTCGGCGAGCGCAACATCGCCACCGTCGAGAATGCCGATTACGCCGACGGGCTTAGTACGTCGCTGCGGCGCGGCCTGGCGGCGCTTCCCGACGATATCGACGGCGTACTGGTGTGCCTGGGCGACATGCCGCGGGTGACGGCAGGGCACATCGACAAGCTGATTGCCGCCTTCAATCCACTCGAGGGGCGCGCCATCTGCGTGCCCACCTATCAAGGCAAGCGGGGCAACCCGGTGCTGTGGGGGCGGCGCTTTTTCCCCGAGATGGCCGACGTCGCCGGCGACGTCGGCGCCCGTCACCTGATCGGCGAGCACGGCGATCTGGTCGGCGAGGTGGAGATGGGGACGGAGGGCGTACTCATCGACATCGACACGCCGGAGGCGCTGAAAAGGGCCGGGGGTTGATACGAAAAAATTCCCGCGCCGATGTCCCAGTTTTCTCCAAAATCCACGTGGACACTGTCTGACGTCAGACAGCCGCCTCGCCTAACCAACGCATCCAAATTGTTCCTTGACCGTGTGTTATGCCGCCACCCGGTCGAGGGACCGGCAACCGTATTCCTCGATTTCTTCGCGCCTAATCGCCTTTACCGCTCCGTCGCCAGTCTCTGATTCGGCCACTAGACCATTTTCAGAGGGCGGGTCAGGTAGCGACGGTAGTCAATGCCTGGTCAACTCGTTTGATCTGGGCCTCGACCGAGATTTTCCGATCCGAGGTGATGTCGCATCCACGATCCTCGAAGGCATCGACGTCCGGATGCTTTTTCCGCCAGTTTGCCACCGCAGCATCGCGTTTTCGTACCAGTTCCACGATTTGCGGGCGGAACAGTCTAAGCATGGAGGTGACCCAGATGTTGACGGGCCAGGAAGGCCAGGCGAGGTCCATCTCGAAGCGGTCCAGCATCCTGATCACGTCGTCCGCCGCGTACCAGTTGTCGGCGGTGATCCATCGGTTGGTGGTAAACAAGTGGATCGGGTATCCGGCGCGGTTCATGGAGATGGCGATCAAATGGCTGAGCTTGTCGTCGCGCGTCTTCATGAAGTCGGCTTCGGATTGCGGTACCGGGCGGCAGTCCTTCGGCATCCCTTTTTCCCTCAGGAAAGTATGAAAGTGGCCGTGCTCTCCTTCCCGGTGGGAATGGTAATAGTATTGGGAATGAGTTTCCTGATCGTAGACGTCGCCCTCGGGGTAATGGTCGAACTCGTAAAACTCGCCCTGCCCGCGAAGAACCTCCGCAACCACATTCGTGTCGCTCTTCTGGAGCACTCGGTAGCATTCCAAGACTCGCTCTCCGGCGGTTGCCATCGTCTTGAGTTCCGCGACCGGCAATTTTTTCAGATTAACCAAGTGTTGGTTTCTACCCACTAGGCCTATTTTTCGGTTCGGCCTGACGATGGAGCCGCCGGTCAGTTGCACGGGCGTCTCAAGCCCGCGTCCTCCTTCCCGCGGACCCCGTTTGGTCCCCCGAAAAAGTCACGGGCAGTAATCCAAATTGATGGGTGGCACGACTTGACCCAAATCAAGATTGCATTGGTTTCTTGATCACGATCTGTTGAATTCGGACAGATGCCCGGCTTCTCCAACCAAGCATTTGGACATGGTCGCGGCGTGTCACCTTGATTCCGCGGTCAATCCGTTTAACGTGGCGCCGCCTCATGCCGCCGTCTCGCGGCGGCGGGCAATGAGCGGGAGAAGGGGATGACATATGTGTGAGTTTGGGGTGGGATATGCCGCCCCCAGGATCGAGGACGAGCGGCTATGAATGCATGCCCTCGATCATTTCCGACGCCTTCGGGCCGTTCGGCCGCAACCTGGAGGCCATGGCGCGGGTGCGCCGCGCCATCCGCGGCGCCGGGCACGGGACGCCCGTCGTCGCCGCCGGCGGCATTCACGGCTTCCGTCAAGCCGAGGACATTCTGCGATCGGCAACCGCCGACATCGTCGGCGCCGTCCGCCAATCGCTCGCAGATTCCCACTGGTTCAAGAAGATGCGTCTGGGCAGGGGCGGCGAGGCGAGGAACTGCGAATACACAAACTACTGCGAGGGGCCCGACCAAAAGCACAAAATGGTCACCTGCAAGCTGTGGAACCGCCATGGTGTGGACGAAACAAGCGTTCGGCTGACCCCCGACAACAAGCGGCGCGCCTTGGCGCCGCCGTGGGGCGAGGATTGATGCCGATGGCGCCGAATCCTCCTATGCTGGCCCCATCGCAAGCTGCGGAAAGACCAAAACGAATGACTGAAAAAACGATGAAGGCGGTTGTCCTCAACCGTTATGGTGGCCCCGAGGTGCTCGAATACGTGGATCATCCGATGCCGCGCCTGGAAGCCGGCGAGGCCCTCATCAAGGTTCATGCCGTGGCCCTGAACGGTTACGACCTGATGGCGCGGTCCGGCCGCTACAAGCCGAACAAGGGGGTGTTCCCCCATATCCTGGGCGGTGACTTCGGCGGCGAGGTCGTCGAGGTCGAGCCCTCGAGCGGTTGCGACATCGCGCCCGGCACCCGCGTCACTTCATGGTGGATTCTCCCGTGCGGCGACTGCGAGCAATGCATGGCCGGTCATCACAACCGTTGCGCCTGCAATTACCGCTACCTCGGTGCGCACGTGCCCGGTGCCTACGCCCAGTACGTCAAGCACCCCGCCCTGCAACTCCTCACGCTGCCCGACAACGTGAGTTACGAGGAGGCGGCGGCCTTTCCCAACGCCTTCGGCACGGCGTGGCACATGCTGGTGGAGCGCGCTCGCCTGCGCCCCGGCGAGACCGTCCTAGTCAATTCGGCGAGCTCTGGCGTCAGCATGGCGGCGATTCAGATTGCCAAGCTCAACGGGGCCTACGTCTACACCACGTCGAGCGCCGATTGGAAACTGGAAAAGGCGCGGGAACTCGGCGCTGATGAGGTCATCAACTACAGCAACGTCGATTTCCAGGAGGAGATCATGAAGCGGACCGGCAAGCGCGGCGTCGACGTGGTCGTCGAGCACGTCGGTGGCGACTTCCTCGACAAATCGATCCGCTCGCTGACCCGTGGCGGCCGTCTGGTGACGGTCGGCGGTACGGCCTCCTACGAGTGCACCATCCAGGTCAACTATATCTTTCACAAGGAGCTTCAGATCATCGGCTCCAACAGCGCCACCTTGCGCGACATGGAGGCCATGATGCCCTTGCTGGCCAGCGGCAAGCTCAAGCCGGTCATCGACTGCGTCTTTCCGCTCGACGAGGCCGCCGACGCCCACCGCTACCTGGAAGAGGGCAAGCAGTCCGGCAAGGTCATCCTGCGGGTTGAGCATTAGGCGCGCCAAACACAACACATATCTGGGAGGAACGAATGCCAGGACCCTTCAAGGAAATCATCGACCTCGGCCACGATTTTTCCAACGGCATGGCCAACATCGGCGGCGCCGCGGTCGCCTTCTGGCCGATCAAGACCATCGCCGAACAGAAGAAAATCACCGGAGGAAAAGTAGGGATCGAGGGTCGCATGATGCTCATGCCGGAGCACTGCGGTACCCACCTCGACGTGCCCAAGCACTTTGTCGAGGGCGGCACGGCCGTCGATGAGGTTCCTCTCGAACAGCTCATTCTGCCCGGCCACCTGCTCGACTTCACCCACAAGAAGAACGGCGAGGCCATCACCATCGCCGATTTCGAGGAGGCCGAGGAGAAGTCGGGTCAGGAAATCGGCCCCGGCAAGGCAACGTTTTGTTGGACCGGCACCGATGGGAACTGGGGCAAGGAGAATTTTCACATCGACCGTCCTCACGTGCCGACGGCCACGGCCGAGTGGCTGGTCAAGCGGAAGATCACCCTCTTTTGCACTGACCTCATCGGCATGGACGACCCGGCCGAGTGGTGGTGGCCGACCCACGCCATGTGGCTCGAGAACGACATCTGCATGGTCCAGCAGTTGTGCAACCTCGACAAGTTGGCCGGCAAGGAGTTCCTCTTCGTCTGCCTGCCGCTGAAGATGCGCGAGGGCACAGCCTCGCCGGTGCGTCCGGTCGCCCTCGTAATGTAAAGCCGGGGACGGACTGGCATAGACGGCGCTCGTTGAGCGGCTCCGGACCTTGAGCCAAACAAAACCTCCGGCGCAAGGCGCGCCAAACGTTGGCGCCGGGCCGGTCGCCGTGCTCGTCGTATTGTGCGCCATCTGGGGCCTTCAGCAGGTGGCGATCAAGGTCGCCAATACCGATATCTCGCCGGTCCTTCAGGCCGGATTCCGCTCACTCGGCGCGGTGGCGCTGCTCATGACGTGGGCGGCGTTTCGCGGTCAGCACCTGATTGGCGGGCGCGCCGATTGGCCATCGGCCCTGGCCATCGGCCTCTTGTTTACCTCCAACCACGTGCTGCTTTTTATCGGCCTCGACCTAACCAGTGCGTCGCGCGGCGTTGTCCTCTATTATACGGCGCCCTTCTTTGTCGCCCTCGGCGCCCACCTAGCCGTTCCCGGAGAGCGCCTGAGTGCCCGCGCCGTGCTCGGCATGGGCATGGCCTTCGTGGGCACGGCACTGGTGTTGGGGGGACGGTCCGGCGACGCCGATACCGGCCAGTTTCTCGGCGATCTAATCTGTATCGCGGCGGCGCTGACGTGGGCGGTGACCCTCGTCACCATCAAGGCGAGCCCGCTCGTTCGCGCCCCCGCCGCGTCGATACTCTTTTATCAGCTCGCCATCTCCGCCGTCTTTTTGCCGGTCATCTCCTGGGGGCTCGGCGAGGACGGCGTCTCTAGTCCGAGCATGCTGACCCTTGGAGCTATGGCCTATCAGATCGTCATCGTCGCGTTCTTGTCCTACCTGACGACGTTCTGGTTCCTCAAGCGCTATCCGGCGGCCAACCTTTCGTCATTCTTCTTCCTGACCCCGGTGTTCGGCGTCATCGCCGGGGTAACACTCCTCGGCGAGCCCTTTTCGGCGGGCTTCATTGCCGGCGCTACTCTGGTCGCCGCCGGCATCTATGTGGTCAACTCCTGAGCCCATGTCCTCCCTGCCGCCTTCCTCCGACGCGTACCGCATCCTGCGGGACGTATTCGGCTATTCCTCGTTCCGTCCAGGCCAGGAAGAGGTGTTGGCGGCCCTCCTCGCCGGCGACAACGTGCTGGTCGTTATGCCGACCGGCTCCGGCAAGTCGCTGTGTTTCCAGATTCCGGCGCTGATGCGGGGCGGGTTGACGGTCGTCGTTTCCCCGTTGGTGGCGTTGATGGAGGACCAGGTGGCGGCGCTCAAGCTGGCCGGCGTGGCCGCCGGCACCATCAACTCCTCGCGCGACCGCGCCATCAACGCCGCCAGCTGGGAGGAGGTACACGATGGCCGAACCCGTCTCCTCTACCTGTCCCCGGAACGGCTGATGACGGAGCGCATGCTGGACGCGCTACAGCGGCTGCCGGTAACCCTCCTCGCCGTCGACGAGGCGCATTGCATCTCCCGCTGGGGGCCGTCTTTCCGGCCCGAGTACGAGGACCTGGAGCGCCTTGGGGAGATCTTCCCCGATGTCTCCATCGCGGCGTTCACGGCGACCGCCGACGAGGCGACCAGGAAGGACATCGCCGCCAAGCTGTTCGCCGGCGCCGGCCGGACGTTCGTCTGCGGCTTCGACCGGCCGAACATCCGCCTCGCCGTGGAGGCGCGGCGTGACTGGAAACGCCAGCTCCTGGAATTCGTGGGGGCGCGTCGGGGCGACAGCGGCATCGTCTACTGTCTGTCGCGCCGCAAGACGGAGGAAACGGCGCATTTTCTCGCCGCCAACGGCATTCGGGCGCTGCCCTATCACGCCGGTATGGAGAAGGACGAACGCCAGTCCAACCAGGACGTTTTCATGATTGAGGCAGGGGTCGTGATGGTAGCGACCATCGCCTTTGGCATGGGCATCGACAAGCCCGATGTGAGGTACGTCTTCCACGCCAACCTTCCCGGCACCGTGGAGGCCTATTATCAGGAGTTGGGTCGCTGCGGCCGCGACGGGCTGCCCGCCGACGCCTTCATGATTTACGGCCTCGATGACATTCGCCAGCGCCGCATGTTCATCCACGAGGACGACGGTAACGACGCCCACAAGATGCGCGAACATAAAAGGCTCGACGCCCTGATCTCCTATTGCGAGGCTCCCGAGTGCCGGCGGCACACCCTGCTCTCGTATTTTGGCGAGAGCCCGGAGCCCTGTGGCAACTGCGACGTTTGCCAGGACCCACCGGCTGTCGAGGACGGCTCCGTCCACGGCCAAAAGGCCCTAAGCGTGGTCTATCGCACCGGGCAGCGGTTCGGTGCCGCCCATGTGATCGACGTGCTGCGTGGCGCCGATACCGAGAAAATCCGGACCCTGGGCCATGACCGCCTGCCGACCTACGGGATGGGTAGTGATCTCGACAAGGAAACGTGGCGCTCGATCATCCGCCAACTGGTCGCTTCCGGTTTCCTGCGCCTGGACGTCGCCGGCCATGGGGGGCTGAGTATTACGGAGAAGGGCGCCTCCCTGATGCGTGGCGAGGCGGTGTTCCGCTATCGCCGGGATACGCCGCGCCCGGGTGCCAAGTCCGTAACGGCGCGCCAGAAGATGGCAGCCGCCGAGCTTGCCGATGGCGATGCCGGCTTGTTCGCTGCCCTCAAGGAGTTGCGCCTGAGCATTGCGCGCGAACGCGGCGTGCCGGCCTATGTGGTGTTTCAGGACCAGGCGCTTTTGGATATGGCGCGCCGCAAGCCCAGGAACGAATCGGAATTCGCCGAGGTTTTCGGGGTCGGTAAGGCACGCCTTCGGGACTTCTCCGCCCCCTTCCTGGACCTGATTGCGGAATACCTGGCCGCAGAGGGTGGGTAGGGCCGTTGATGTCAGGCCTCAGAAACCTCTCTCTTCGCGAAGCTGGCGTTTCAGCAGTTTGCCGCTGGCGGTGCGTGGCAGCGGCTCGACGGTGAATTCCACGGACTTGGGAATCTTGTAGCGGGCCAAAGTCTCGCCGCAGAAGCCGGTGATCTCTTCGGCGGTGG
>DASCNF010000153.1:0-3777 GCA_036011345.1 Rhodospirillales bacterium
TTAAGGGGGGAAGGTCAAGGGCCAGCGACGCGCGCAAGAGCGTCGATGGCCTTACCGATGAGTTCATGAATACGCATATCAGGGTAGTCCGCATCAAGATCGCCGAAAACAACAGGACAATTAACGATCTGGCCTCGCAGCTCAGCAGGCTCGCGAAGGCGCTCAAGGCCGACGAGGCGGGGCGCGCCGAGAGCGGGAAATCGCTTTCCGTGATAAACGCGGAACTCCAAAAACTGCGTGACGAGTTGGAGCAACTCGACCAAAGCATCCCGCCGAGATATCGCTTGCGCGTGCACGCCGCGCAAGGCCAATAACGCCGTTCCTTCGGCACACGCTTAGCTCCGCCCGTCTTGGCGCGCCACTCGCGGCGCCTACTCGGTCTCGTATTCGCCGGCGACAAGCTGGCGGCGCAGAATCTTTCCCACCGGCGACTTGGGTATCTCCTTGACGAAGACGTATTCCCGGGGGCGCTTAAAGTTGGCGAGCGTGGAACCCCGGCAGTAGGCGTCGAGCGCGTCCCCGTCGGGCTCCTCCCCGCCGCCGCCTTCGGTCCGCTTGATGAAAGCCGTGATCCTTTGCCCCCACCGTTCGTCGGCGAGCCCGGCGACGGCCACCTCGGCCACCGCCGGGTGCAGGGAGAGCACGCTCTCGATCTCCACCGGCTGCACGTTCTCGCCTCCGGTGATGATCATGTCGTCGACCCGGCCCGTCACGAACAGGTCGCCCTCGGCGTCGAAATAGCCGATGTCGCCGGTGAAATACCAGCCGCCGTGCAGCGCCTTCGCATCGGCGTCCGGACGGCGCCAGTAGCCCTCGAACGATTCGTCGCCATCGAGGCGGGCGGCGATCTCCCCCTCCTCGTCCGGCGCGCAGCGCTGGTCGGCGTCCTCGGAGCCGATCTTGACGACGCGGATCTCCTGGTTCAGTCCCGCCTTGCCGGCCGAGCCCGGTTTGGCGGCTGCGTCCTGGGTAATCGTGAAGGTATAAATCTCGGAAGAGCCGTAGTGGTTGACGAAAAGGTCCGGCTCGAAGGCCTTTGCCACGCGGTACAGGAGTCCGTCGGTCATCGACGCCCCGGCAAAGCCGATGTTGCGCACCGACGAGATGTCCGTCTCTGCGAAAGCGTCGTGCGCCAGCATGTTGTGAAAGAGGGTCGGTACCAGGAACACGCTGGTGATCCTTTCGGCTTCGATGAGCTCCAGAGCACGCGCCACGTCAAAGCGCGGCAGACACACGAAGCACCCATTGACCCCGGCCATGGCCAGTAGGGAGCGCACCCCCATGACGTGGTACAGCGGCATCGCTCCCAAAGTGCAATCGCCCAGGGAGTAATGGTTCTGCGCGATATGAGCAACGGCGGCTGCCCGTTCCGCCCGGTGGCGGCGCGGCACGCCCTTGGGCCGGCCCGTGGTGCCCGAGGTATAGAGCATGACCGAGTAATCCTCGACGCCGGTGCGCGGCTGCCCCTCGGCGGGCTCGGCCGCCAAGAGGTCCTCGAAGACGGCGGAAGCGCCTGCCGCTCCGCCCACGGCGACGCGCGGCAGGTCCTGGGCCAGGGGCGCGCCGGCGGTAGCCTCGGCCGAGGCGTCCTGAAAGACCACCCCCTTGGCTTCGGCGTTGTCGATGAAGAAATTCATGTCGTCGGCCGTCAGGCGCCAGTTGACGGGCGTCACGATGACGCCGGCCAACTGGCAGGCCCAGTGCAGGGTCGCCATCTCCCAGTTGTTCTGGAGGGCCACCAAAAGATGGTCGCCGGCGCGCAAGCCCATGGCGTCGAGGCCGCCGACGGCGCGGCGAATGGACCCGAACCATTCGGCGTAGGTCTGGCGGCGGTCGCCGTCCACCACCGCGAGGGCGCCGGGATCGCGTTCTACCGCCGCAATGAAACCACGTCCTACGTCAAACACCACGCCCCCCCCAAACCGTGTGGCGCCACAGGAAAGCACCGCCCGGTGATGTTTTGTCCTGCTATCGCCTCAGGGTCAACACCTCGCGCGCCACCTCGTATCCTGAAAGACGCTCCAGGAAGCTCATGCCCAGAAGGGAGTGCTTCATCGTCGCCTGGTTGACCGAGGCGCGTAGATCGTCGAGGGCGATGGGCCCGATGGCGACTCGGGAAAGCCGTACCGGCGCGCCGTGGATGATGCCGTTCGCCGTCTGGTAGCGCCGGGTATAGTCGAGCCTCGTCAGGTCGAAGCCCAGCCTTTCGGCGTCCGCCGGGCTGAGGGAGACGTCGCTCGCTCCGGTATCGACCAGAAAGCGCACCGCGGTGCCGCCGACATCCGCCTCGACCACGAAGTGGCCTTGGGCGTTGGCCCGGAAGCTGATCGTCGCGCCGCTCACTTGGCCTTGGTGGGGCAGCAGCTCGGCGGCCAACCGCTCCTTGAGAACCACCAATTCATTGCGGAAACTGTAGCCGACAAACAAGACGGCGCCGATGACCATCCAGACGGCGGCGGCGCGCAAGGTGCTGCCCGGCCGCGCCCGCCAATGCAGGACCACGCTGGCACCCACGAAAGCGAGGAGCAACAGGGAGTGAACGAGGCCGGCACGCGCGCCGTCGCCGGCCAGGACCTCGGGAAACCGGTAGACGAGGTAGGCAACCAAGGCCCCGACCAAGACGGCCAGCACCACGAACCAGGGCCAAGACGTCCGCCGCCAAGCCATGCCCGTAACCCTCGCCAGACGCAACCGCACAGAACCACACGGACGACAAAACTACCACATCGATGGGGTCCCCGTGCTAACGTCGCGTCGGCGCGCCTGAGAGTGCCGCCGCGAGGAAGACGAGGCGCCATGCCGAGCAAGATCACGACAAAGACGCTGGCTGCGGCCGTCGCCGAATTGGCGGCCCGGGACAAGGACTTCGCCCGGCTGTACGAACGCCACGGGGCACCGCCGCTGAGGGCGCGGGCGGCGGGCTTCGCCACCCTGTTGAAGATCATCTGCGCCCAACAAGTATCCACGGCCTCGGCGCGCGCCATCGTCGGCCGCCTGCAAGGCGCCGCCGATCCGTTGACACCACGGACGCTCCTCGCCCTCGATGCGACCGCCCTCAAGGCCATCGGCTTCAGCCGCATGAAGGCCGCCTATGGCCGGGGTCTCGCCGAAGCCATCCTCGATGGCGGGCTCGATCTCGGCGTCGTGGCCCGCATGGACGACGAAGCGGCCATCGCCGAACTCGTCCGCGTCAAGGGCATTGGGAGGTGGTCGGCGGAAATGTATCTGCTGTTCGCGCTGCGGCGCCCCGATCTGTGGCCGATTGGCGACCTCGCTGTGGTCAAGGGGGTGCAGCGCCTCAAGGGACTCGCCGGGCGGCCCCGGCCCGCCGCCATGACGGCTTACGGCGAGGCTTGGCGACCGTGGCGCAGCGTCGCCGCCCGCATGCTGTGGCACAGCGGCGGCAACACACCCCCCGACGCCTAGGTCAAGGGTTCACAAGTGAGAATTTTGATTGGCAGGCCCCGTTCAGAGGCCGAGATCGGCCATGTCGGGTTCCGTTGCGGCCTTTGCGGCCGTTTCGGTTAGCTTCGGCGAGCCCGGAACAAACGCGACATTTACTTGTTCTTGGCTGTCGCTTTCTCGTCGGCCGCTTCTTTGGCCAGGCGGAGGGCTCGCAGGCTCGCCACGTGTTCCACTCTCTCGAGGCGCGCCTTTTCCTTTTCTTTCAGGGCCTGCTTGTTCTTCTTCTGGGTCGTCGCGAACTGTTGCTCGGCCCTTGATTTTGTTGACTTCAACATTTAGGTCATCTTCTGCTTCAGTTTGCTGTGTCAGGGG
>DASCNF010000154.1:0-9869 GCA_036011345.1 Rhodospirillales bacterium
CCTTCGTCTATCCAGAACTTGAGCGCATCGTAAAAAAGCTGCCGTTCATTGACGCCCGGGGCGGCGTCGTTGAGAACCCGGGCATAGCCCTTCGCCGTGACACGATGAAGGTGCCGCATTACCTCCATCTCCCATGGTGACTTGATCATTCGCAGATCCCAGATCAGGTCGGTCGCATCGACGAATGTCGTGGTCAGCAAGTCCTTCTTGAGCCGCTCCCATTCATTCATGGTAAATCCGTCCCACCACATGAACCGCCCGAATTCCATACCGATGGTTTTGCCCGCGAGATCCATCTCGCACATGAGTTCGGATATCAATTTTACGGGTTCCGATGCAGTCGGCGTGGGAGCCTGCGTATCCCCCCGAAAGCCAACATTCAATTCCGCGTAGCCCTGGGTTTCCAGCACCAAGGAATCGGCTGACTCCATTACCGCCGCCGTCGGGCCCAGCCGTGGGACAATGCCGACGGCGGGATACACGTTCTTATACGTTTTGGTGGAACCAAAAAAATACTGGTGGTTCTGGCTGTTGACGAGCATCAGGGCGTCGAGCCCTTTTTCCTTCATCAGCGCGCGGGCCCGGGTAATTCGGTCCTGCCATTCCTCTCTTGGCATGTACGGGTATTGGGGTGTCAGGGTTTCCCGACGTATGGCCTTGTCGAGCTCGCTTGGCATTGCAAAATGCTCCTCGGTGCAAATGATTGAATGGTTCGCCCCGCTACGCCGGTGGCAGTTATTCGGCGGCGCGCGAAGCCTGTTCCACCGCCGTCTCGATCGATGGCGAAAGATAGGCCCCCTGGCGCAGCAGTTGGCGCTGGACAAGAAGCGCGTCGAGGTCGCGCGGGCGTACCCCTATGTCCGCCGAAAGCGCCGCCGCGATCCCGGCGGCGTGGCCCGTCATCCAGCATTGTGGCACCTCGCGCAGGAAGGAATGAGAGTTGGCGTCGCAGGCAACGTGCCGGCCGGCGCCGAGCACGCCGTCGATGCCGGCTGGCACCAGTGCTCCGTAAGGTATCGAGATGTTCGGGGTCTTGGGTGACAGCGAGGTCGAGACGCCGATCTCGTCGTCCCACACCTTGCCCTCATCCCACTGCGCTCGCGTTACTTTATTGGCGCCGATAAGGCGGCGGCTGTGGCGCACGCCGATCTGCGACGCGCCGAGCATGAGGAAGGCGTTCTCGAAGCCCGGCGCGTGCTCGCGGTAAATCTCGACATGCTCGACGGTGAACTGGCGCGAGCGGATCTCGACCTCGCTCAGGTCCTCGACGTCGATGGCGTTGTAGCCGGACAACCGCGGCCCCATGAACAACGCCACGTCATTGCGCCACGAGACGAAGGGTTTCTCGAAGGATTTCAGCTGCTCGCGCCCGCGCGCCAAGAAATCCTTGAAGCCTTGCGCATCGTCGGCGCGAAAGGCCAGCCAGCGCGACATGTCGACGCCGCCCAGCAAAAAGGCGGTGTTGACGCAATGGTGGATGTCGCTCTCATCAATGTCGTTCTCGAACGAGAGGCCGGCGCGGGCCAGGAGGTCGGCGTCGCCCGTCGTATCGACGACGACCTTGGCCAACACTGCGCTGCGGCCCTCCTTGCTCTCGAATATGGCGCCACGCATGGCGCCGTCCTCGATGATCGGTTCCACCGCCCAGGCATGGAAGGTAAGCCGTACCTTCTGCTCCAGCGTCATCCGCATGGAAAGCGTCTTCAGTGCCTCCGGATCGATGGTCGGCGACCAGGTGACGATGCCGTGATAGGCGGCCGTGCGCTGCGACCAGTAGGCGGCGGTGGCGGCGTCCCTGGAGCCCCATTCGGCGCGCTCCGGACCCAGCACCGCGTCCTTGGGCAGGCGCTCGAGGATATCGTGGGCGATGCCGGAGATGACCTGGCGGCCGCTCCAGTCTGTCATGCGATCGATCCAGATGACCAGGCCGCCGGTCGACAGGCCGCCAAGGTGATTGTATCGCTCGATCAGCATGACCTCGACGCCGAGGCGCCCCGCCGCCACCGCCGCCGCCGTGCCGGACGGCCCGCCGCCGACGACCAGCACGTCGGTCTCGGCGAAGACCGGGGTCTCGCGCGCCGCCTCCTTGATGGTCAATGGCGGGCGCAGACGCTTAGGGCTGCGACCCTCGCCAGCAAAAATCTCGATGCCCTGCGCGGCACCGATGCTGTTGGTCAGGTTGTCGCCGCTCATTTCGCCCTCGCTTGCTTTTCCCCCGGTGCTCCTTCGCATTCAAAGAAATACGGGGATATCATCAAATATGGGGACATCATGTTTACGTTCAAATAGCCCGGATGACACTTCCCGGTTGCCGACGATGGTAGCACACGGAGCACCTCGGCGCGAATTCGACGATAGACCGACATTTCCCGGAGTTCCGCAATTCACTGCCGTCCCGTCGGACATAAAAAATTGATTTACTTGACATATCGGGCAAGTGAGTCCATCTAACGGTTGCACATTGTCTCGCGATTGCGCGAAGCGCCGCCGAGTGGCGGCAATATTTCCCGAGAACAATAATCAAAAATGTACCGGCTCCGGCCGCGCCCGGGGCAAGGTAATACGCTGGGGTTCGGCCGCGTTAATGGCGCCGTTCGGACCGCTTGGCGCATAAGGATACCTACGTGACCAATCGTAATTTTTCGGAACTCGGCCTGGCCGAGCCGATACAGCTTGCCTTGAGATCCAGAAACCATGTCATCCCGACGCTGATCCAGGAGCGGGCCATCCCCCAACTTCTGGCCGGCAAGGACCTCCTGGGCATTGCCCAGACCGGCACCGGCAAGACGGCGGCCTTCGCGCTGCCCATTCTCCACCAACTTTCCCAAAGGAACCGCCACCACGGACCGTGCCGCCCGCGCGCCCTGATCCTGGCACCAACCCGCGAACTGGCCATCCAGATCGGTGACGAGTTCGGCGCCTACGCCAAGCATCTGCAAGTGCGGCACACCGTGATCTTCGGCGGGGTCGACCAGAAGCCACAGGTCAACGCCCTGGCCCGCGGCGTCGACATCGTCGTCGCCACGCCGGGCCGCCTGCTCGACCTCATGGGCCAGCGGCGAATCGGGCTGGACGCGGTCGAGTTCCTGGTCCTCGACGAGGCCGACCGAATGCTCGACATGGGCTTCGTACGCGACGTCCGGAGGATCATCGCGGCCTTGCCCGCGAAACGCCAGTCGCTGATGTTTTCGGCCACCATGCCGGGCGAGATCGCGCACCTGGCGGGCGACATCCTGGCTCATCCGGTGCGCCTCGAAGTGACGCCCCAGGCGACGCCGATCGAGCGCATCGAGCAGAACATCTACCACGTCGAGGCCGCCGGCAAGAGGGACCTGTTGGTCGGCATCCTGGGCGATCCGGCGCTGTCGCGGGTGCTCGTGTTCGCACGCACCAAGCACCGCACTAATCGCGTTGCCGAGCACCTTGGCAAACGCGGCATTTCCGCCGAGGCCATCCACGGCAACAAATCCCAGGGCGCCCGCCAACGTGCCCTCAAACGGTTCCGCGCTGGCGAGGTGCGGGTCCTGGTGGCGACCGACATCGCGGCCCGGGGCATCGACGTCGACGGCGTCACCCATGTCATCAACTACGAGCTTCCCAACGAGCCGGAAAGCTACGTCCATCGTATCGGGCGGACGGCGCGGGCCGGCGCCGGCGGGATGGCGGTGTCGTTGTGCGACCCGGCCGAGCGCAGCTACCTGCGCGACATCGAGCGCCTGATCCGCCGCCGGCTGACGGTGATCGGAGCAGAGCCCGCCGCTGCCGCGCCCGACGGCCGGGGCACGGCCGAAAAGCCCCGTCGCGAGCCTTGGCGCAAGCGTCGCCAGCCCGGCAACGGCCGCCATCACAAGCCACCCTCCAACCGTGGTGCGGCGCGCCGGCGGGCGGCTTGATCAAGGCACTCCGGCATCGCGGATAAACGGTGAGACGGTGGCCTAACAGGCCACCGTCTCCGCATCCTGCCCGAATGTCCGCCAAGCATCATAGGCAAAAGCCCCGATTCCCTGGCGCCGATGTCCGCCGTTGGGCGACAGCAGACATGAACGGCTAATAAGCGGGCGTTCAAGGGGGGGGGAGCGTCCCCAGGAATGTGCTCTCATTTTCTCACCCCCGTCGCGCGCCAGGCTGGTAACGTGCCGGGGTTGGCGCCCATCAAGGGGAGAGAAAATGACAACCTCGAACGGCCCCTACCCAAGAGACATGGTCGGGTATGGCGCCAACCCGCCCGATCCGAAGTGGCTCGGCGGTGCCAACATCTGTCTCACCGTGGCGCTGAACTACGAGTCTGGCGGAGAAATGAACATTCTGCATGGCGACACCCGTTCGGAGAGCATGCTCACCGACACCGGCTTCCCGGCTTATGACGATGCTCGCAACGTGATCACTGAAACCGCCTTCGAGTACGGCAGCCGGCGCGGCATTTGGCGTATCCCCCGCATCCTTAACGAACGCGGCATCATTCCTCGGGAGGCAGGATTTCTTGCACGCAGACTTGGTCGACCAAGTGTTGTCGGTTGAGGTCCGCCAGGTGCGCCCGTTTCTGTTCGTTTAGCAAATTGGCGCCTATCCCGTTGGTCATGGCCAGAACCAGCGAACGGTCGCTCATATCCAGCCAATAGCCCCGGCGGACCAGCTTGCCGTCGCCATCCCTGGCGAATGGATCGCCCGGATTCCGTCCGAGGTCAGGTTTGTAGAATTGTCCCATGGATTAATTGTCTCCCACTTGGTTGGCTTCATTGCTCGCTGTGTGCGCCGTCCTGGACATCCTCAGTAAGCCGCATCGTCTCCCGCGAGCGAACTTCTTGATGCAAATCATTTCGGCTTCACCGTTCGGCGGTTATGGTTTGCGAAGCCAGGAGAATCACACCGAAACCATCGGCGAGGGAAGCTAAAAATAACAGTTGACACCCTTGCCGACGGTATCCTTGCCAAGGCCTCGGTGCGGGCCGTGTCGGGGCTCTCGGAGGCCGAAGGGCCGCAGGTGCCCGACTATCTCCGCGACGTCTATTACTGGGCCCACCTAAACCCCCGCAACGTCAAGCTGCTGGACCGCGAACTGGTGGTCAAGGTGATCCTGTGGGGCCAGCACGAGCGCCTGCCGCGCCGGGCCTTCGCCGAACTGGCGCCCGGGCAAAGGGTCCTGCAGCCGGCTTGCTTCTACGGTGAGTTCTCGCCCGCCCTGGCCCGCCACCTTGGACTGCGGGAGGCTTGGAGGTCATCAACGTGGCTGCTATTCAGGTGACGGGCTGCTGGCGGGAATTGTGGGGCTTTCCGTGGGCCGGTGTTCGCCGTGCCGATGCCACGCGGCCCGGCGGCGGACCCTACGATGCGGTGTGCTGCTGTTTTCTGATGCACGAACTGCCCGACGGCTACAGCGCGCCTTCGCCGACGCCCTGCTCGACGTCGTTGTCCCCGGCGGCAAGGTGGTTTTCGTCGACTACCACAGGCCGCACCGGGCGCATCCCCTGAAGGGGATCACGAGTTTGGTGTTCGATATCCTGGAGCGTTTCCCCAAGTCCCTGTAGCGCCACGAGATCGCCGATTTCGCCAGCCACGCCGAACACTACGATTGGCGCAAGGGGACCTATTTCGGTGGTCTCTTCCAGAAGGTCGTGGCGCGCCGCCCCACCCGGACCGACGCCGCGCATGGTTGATTCGCCGGACTGCCGAGTGGGATACTCGCCCTGGCCCCGGGTGTCCGGTGGCATCGATGAGGAGAAGGGATAAGCCATGGCACGGGTGCGCGACGTCGAGGTTGACGAAGTTCCGGAAAAGGTGCGGCCGATCTACGCCCGCTTTACCAAGGAATATGGGCCCTTCCTCAATCAGGCGCGGGTGTTCGCCCACCGGCCGGTGGCGCTCGAGCACCTCATGGGGATGCTATTGGATTTCGCCGACGAGGCCTTGCTATCGAAGCGCTATCTGGAGATCGCGTTGGTCGTCGTCTCCAAGCTCAACGAGTGTGAATATTGCGTCGCCCACCACAACCCCAGGCTCGTGCGTCTCGGCTTGGCACCGGAGACCGTGGCCGGCATCCTGGAGCCCGATTGCCCCGGATTGGACGAGGTCGAACGCCTGGTGCGCGACTACGCCATGCAGGTGACGAACCGCCCCCAAGCTATCGACGAGGCGTTGTTCGCGGAGCTGAAAAAGCACTTCAACGAGGCGGAGATCGTCGAACTCACCCTGCGCACGACGCTGTGCGGCTTCTTCAACGCCTTCAACGACGCCCTGGAAATCGAGATGGAAGAGGGCGTTCTCGAGGACCTGCTGGCCAGCGGCAGCGTCCCCGGGGAATTGGCCGAAGCCGGGCCGCCGCCGGCGGCCGCCGAATAGGGCGCCCTTAGGCCGCCTTTGGCGTGATGCAGAAGTTGGCGTTGCTGCTGCCCGAGCTTTAGCCGTAGGGACCGTACTGGCGTCCTTCCAGGGGGCCCGATGCCTTGTCCATGGCGCCCATGCGCGATCATGCCGCAGATCGTGCGCCCCCCCATCTCGGCGACCGCCGCGGCGCTTTATTCGGCGGCCCAGGCGACCAGTTCGCTAGCCTTGCCGGCGCGCATGAGATCGACGGGGCGGTGGTCCAGGGCCTGCATTTTCTCGGACGGCCACAACTCTGGCCCGCGCACCACCTTGTGCGACAGGGTGCAGTTCGAGATTAACACACAGCGGCGCCCGGTGGCCACGGCGGCGTCCCCGACGAGGCACCCGACCTCGATGTTTTTGTCCAGCTCGGCGCAGGTGACGGTGGGCAGGGTGATGACGGGAAGCGTGGCCTCGGGATCGATGTAGAGGAGCGGCACCAGCGATGCATAGTCCCAGTGGTATTGCTGTGATTGGTAGTTGCCGCAGGGCAGGCTGGCGTCTTTGAGGGCGTTGGCTAGGGCCCCGGCGAACTCGGGGTCGCTCGGGCGGCGGTAGGGGATGCCAGGGATGAGGTCGGGCGCCTCTTCGGCCATGCACACACCCTCGTGGACGGCGTGCGCCGTGACGTACTAGTTGAAGATGGAGACCCAGTGCGCCGAATGCAGCACGACGACGTCGGGGTCGCGTCCGCGCATCGTCTCGCCCATCTCCCGCGTTCGGCGATCAGGCCGCGCACGAAATCGGGTGCCGTCTCCTCGATGGCCATGTGCGGCGAGTGGGTGGCGACGGTGCTGGCGATCAATCCTCCCGTCACGGGTTATTCCTCCCTGGTTGTTGCCGGCGGTGTCTCAGGTTATGGCGTCAATCTCTTCGTCGGTGAGGCCGCCGGGCACGATGGTGATCGGGATGTGAAGGCTCCCCGCCATCTTGTTGATGAGGTGCGAGACCAGCGGTCCGGGGCCTTCCGCGTCGGTGGCAGCGCCCAGAACCAGCACCGAGATTTCCGGCGTCTCGTCGAGCAGCTCGATCAGCTGCTCGGTCAGCTTGCCCTCGCGGATGTAGATGGTGGGCGTGGTGTCCGTCGACTTCTGGACTACCGACGCCACCACCTTGAGCATTTCCTCGGCCTCCTGGCGGCGTTCTTCCTGCATCAGGTCCTTGACGGCCATCCAATGCTCGAACTCGGCCGGCTCGATGACGTAGAGTAAAGCAATGCGGCCGTTGACGTGCGTCACTCGGCGGCAGGCGAAGCGCAAGGCCTGGCTCAGCTCCGGGCTATCGTCGACGACGCAAAGGAAGGTCCGCGTGTGGTCGTCGTCCGGCCGCTTGCTGTCTTCTTCCGACATGTCCGATCACTTGTTGCGGAATATGATACCGGCCAACCATCCTGCCACTACCGCGATGAGAACAGCAAGAACGCCGTAGGCCAGGGCATGGCGATGGGCGAAGTCGAAAACGCCGGCCTCGAAGCCAATGCGGCTGACGGTGAGCGGCGTCATCGAGGCGCTGGCCACTTCGCCGCCTCGGAACAGCAGGACCTGCACCTCGTAGGTGCCGACCGGCGCGTTGGCCGGGAAGTACAGGTCCGTGCGGAACAGGCGGTTGCCCAGGAAGACTATGGTGCCGGGCGCCTTGCCGTAAAGTTCGTTTCTTTGCTTGTTGCGGACGAGGGCATCGCGGAAGGCACGGGTCTCGTCGGCGTCGGCGCCCTCCGGGGCGGCGAGACGCACGTTCTTGATGCCGATCTGGTGGCGCGCCGCGACTGCTGGCGGGACGAGGTCGGCGAGTGGCCGGCTGCTGGCCACCCTGTAAAAGGCGGGCACGCCCTGGAAGGTCATCTCGGCGTTGTTGATCCAGATGCCGGCGATGCGATCCTTTCGCCGCACCAGTTGCCGGTTTCGCGGGCCGCGCACCAGCACGACCACGTCGCCCGCTCCCCGGGTGGCTCCGAAGAGCAGCACCTTGGTGCCGGTAAAGCCGGTGGTGATGGCTACCAGATGGTTGGAAAGGTCGGCCACCAGATCGCTGGCGGCGGCGGCCGGATGAGCCGCCACCAGCATCGATCCCAGAAACGCCATGCGCCCGAGCGCGCGCATCAGTGTCCCCCCATCACGCCGCCCAGTGAGAACAGGTCGAGGGGCGTCGCCACCAGGTCGTAGGTCAGCAAGCCGCAAACCCCGATCACCATGATCGCCAGCAACCCACGAAGCTGCTCGCCGCGCAGCCGCGCCCCGGCTCTGGCGCCGATCTGGGCGCCGATGACGGCGCCAGCCAACAGCATGAGGGCCAGCACCACGTCGACGGTCTGATTGCTTACCGCCTGCAGCACCGTGACGTTGGCGGTGACGAAGATGATCTGGAAGAGCGACGTGCCCACCACCACCGAGGTCGGCATGCCGAGGAGATAGATCATCGCCGGCACCATGACGAAGCCGCCGCCGACCCCCATGATGGCCGACAGGATGCCGACGAAGAAGCCGATGGTGACGGGCGGCAGCGCACTGATGTAAAGGCGCGAGCGATGGAAGCGCATCTTGAGAGGGAGGCCGTGTATCCAATAGTGCTGGTGCCGCTTGGCTGGCCGCTTGGCGCGCAGCATGGCGCGCATGCTTTCGACCAACATGAGGGTACCGATGATGCCCAGGAAAACTACGTAGGAGAGCTTGATGACCACGTCGATCTGCCCGATTCCGCGCAGCACCGTGAACAGCCATACGCCGATCGAAGAGCCGAGAACGCCGCCGGCGAGCAGGGTGAACCCCATCTTGATGTCGACGTTGCGCCGCCGCCAGTGGGCGAGCACCCCGGACACCGACGAGGCGACGATCTGGTTGGCCTCGGTGGCCACCGCCACGGCAGGCGGAATCCCGATAAAAATCAGCAGCGGTGTCATCAGGAACCCGCCGCCGACTCCGAATAGCCCGGACAGAAACCCCACCGCGCCCCCCATGCCGAAGATCATGAAGACGTTGACCGACAACTCGGCGATGGGAAGGTAGATCTGCATCTTTGCCGGCGCGCCGCGCTAGACCGCCCGGGCGGAATAAGGAGAAAGCGGCACGGCGTCTGGCGGCGCGCCGCGTCGAAAGAGATTCCCAACGGCTAGGCCATATTGTAAATTGTGAACAGTCGATGTAAGCCGCATTTTTCTTATTGCCGTGTGCCAGCGATGGCCTTGACGCATTTTTCCAGATGATGAAAAGAGACAAATGCCATGGGGATGACGCTCGATACCAAGGGAATGAATTGTCCGTTGCCCATCCTGAAGGCGAAGAAGGCTCTCAAGGAAGTTCCCGTCGGCGAGGTTCTTACCGTCCTGGCCACCGATCCCGGGTCGGTACAGGACTTCCAGGCATTTTGCCGCTCCACTGGTCAGGACCTGGAGGATCATTCCGAAGACGAGGGCGTCTTTACCTTTCACATCAAAAAGACCGCCTGAGCCAGATGACCGCGTTCGCCGGGGCCAGCGGCCGCATGTCAAGCGAGCGAGGCGGCGCTCGCGAAGG
>DASCNF010000155.1:0-26528 GCA_036011345.1 Rhodospirillales bacterium
GGCTCGGTCCCGGTGCCGGGCGCGGCGCCCATCGGCGGCGGGCTGCTGATGATCGGCTGGGCGGCGTTGATGGTGGTGGCGCTCAAACGCCCCTAGGTTATGGACAAATAAACCAACTCGTTGAGTAACGATGTCCGCTATTGGTCGCAAAGTGGAACTTGGGTGTCGTCGCCACTGATTTCTGCTCCTGACCGATACTGTTGATAGAGTCGGTTGGAGGCGGCTTTCGATGTCCGCAATGGCTATGAGCGGACTTGACAGCAAGGGCCGCGCGACATCTGCTTCGGGATGCAAAGCCTACATCGGCGTGGCGAGCAAACATCCAATCAAGACGTCATATATTTAGGGGCTTATTCACGCCTTAGATCAACTTCGGTCTAAGGCGTGAATAAGCCCCTAGGCGGCTGCGCGGATGGCGGCTGCCTTCACCTTGTCGTCCACGTTCTTTTCGAACTTCACGAAGTTTTCCTCGAACAGGGAGCGCAGATGGCGCGCCGCGGCGTCGTAGGCATACTTGTCCTTCCAGGTGTTGCGAGGGTCGAGAACATCGGCCGGCACGCCGGGGCAGCTATCCGGCACGAGCATGCCGAAGTTGGGGTCGGCCCGTGTCGCCACCCCGACCAGTTGCCCGTCGAGGGCAGCGTTGACCATGGTCCGAGTGTGGGCGATTTTCATGCGCTCGCCGACGCCGAAGCCGCCGCCGCTCCAGCCCGTGTTGACGAGCCAGCAGTCGGTGCCGTGCTCCGCGACCTTCTTGCCCAGCAGATCAGCGTACACCGTTGGATGGCGCAATATGAAGGGCGCCCCGAAGCACGTCGAGAAGGTGGCCGAGGGCTCTTTCACTCCCTTTTCCGTCCCCGCCACCTTGGCGGTGTAGCCGGAAAGGAAGTGGTACATGGCCTGATCTGGGGCCAGCCGGCTCACCGGCGGCAGCACGCCGAAGGCATCGCAGGTCAGCATGATGATGTTCTTGGGGTGTCCGGTGAGGCCGGTCTCCGAGGTGTTGGGGATGTACGATAGCGGGTATGAGGCGCGCGTGTTTTCGGTGAGGGACGCGTCGTCCAGGTCGAGGGAACGGTCGTCCATGTTCATGATAACGTTCTCGAGGACGGTGCCGAACATGCGTGTCGTGGCGTGGATTTCGGGCTCCGCCTTGGGGCTCAGGTTGATCACCTTGGCGTAGCACCCTCCCTCGAAGTTGAAGAGGCCATTGTCCGTCCAGCCATGTTCATCGTCGCCGATGAGGGTGCGCGAGCTGTCCGCCGAGAGCGTCGTCTTGCCAGTGCCCGAAAGCCCGAAGAAAAGGGCGCTGTCGCCATTCGGGCCGACGTTGGCGGAGGCGTGCATGGGCAGTATGCCCTTCGCCGGCAGCAGGAAGTTCATGATCGAGAAAACCGACTTCTTGATCTCGCCGGCATAGCCGGTGCCGCCGATCATCACCATGCACCTTTCGTGGTCGACCAGGATGAAGACCTCGGAGTTGGTGCCGTCGGTCTCCGGGTCGGAATGGAAGCTTGGCGATTGAATGATGGTGAAGCCGGGCTCGAAATCCGCGAGCTCATCGGGCTTCGGCTGGATGAACATGTTGTGGGCGAACAAGTTGTGCCATGCCGTCTCGGTGATGACGCGGACCGGTAGCCGGTGTTCCGGGTCGGCCCCGGCGAAGCAGTCCTGGATGAATACGTCGCGCCCCTGCAGGTAGGCCATGAAGCGCTTGTGCACGGCGTCGAATTTGGCCTGATCGATGGGGCGGTTAATGCCGCCCCACGCGATGTCGTTCTTGCTGGTCGGCTCCTCGACGATGAACTTGTCGTTGGGGGCGCGGCCGGTGTTGAGGCCGGTGTGGCAGACCAGCGCGCCGCCCGGCGACGCGTTGCCCTCGTGGCGCCTCAGGGCCTCTTCGTAAAGAGCCGCAGCCGAGTAGTTCCAGTGAGCCACGTCCACGTTTTGAATGCCGTGATTCTCGATACCGTAGCTGCTGATATATGGCCCTAGTTGCTGCACGTTTTCCCCACGCGACGACGTTTGTGAAATGCTTCTTCGTTGCAATTATTACAGGTTCGGAAACTCGGCGAAAGAGTGCAATTGGCGGTGCTCCCGAACAGCGCCAACCACTCCCCGGCGGGATTAGATTGCTTGTTTGCGCGTGCAGCCACGCGAACATCGCGGTCGCGAGGATGGCGTCGTCGCGCCCATCCTACCGCAAGCCCCCGGGGGGGGGCATAAAGCGGCGCTTGATTCTCGGCGCCGCTGCGACATGATGAGCCCCACCATGAAATCCGTGATTGTCGTCCTGGCGGTGTTCGCCGTGTTCAGCGTGACGGCGCCGGTAGCCGCCGGCGAGTATCGTCTCGGCGCGCTTGTGGTTGAAAAGTTCTGGGCGCGGGCGACGCCGGGCGTGGCGCGCAACGGCGCGGCTTACGTGACGATCGGGAACCGGGGCCGGGACGCGGACCGTCTGATCGCCGTATCCTCGCCCGCCGCCGCGCGGGCGGCGCTGCACTCTCACGCCATGGAGGCGAGCATTATAAAGATGCGCCCCGTTGCCGCCGTCGAGGTCGCCCCCGGCGCAGTCACCGCCATGAAGCCGGGTGGATTGCACATCATGCTCAAGGGGCTGACGGCGCCGCTCGTGGAAGGTGGGAGCTTCCCCCTGACCCTGACCTTCGAGCGTGCCGGCACGCTCACCCTCAAGGTCACGGTCATGAAGATCGGCCCGCGTCACGAGAAAAAATAGGGAACGGCGGCGGCGGGCGGGGTGCCCGCCGTCTCAGGACGGCTCCAGGCGCCGGTAGAAGTAACCGGTCAACGCGCCGAGCAGCATCCAAAAAAGGCCGGTGATCACCAGGGTGGCCACCGCGAACTGGGAAGCCAGCTCGGCGGGCAGCGGGCCCGGCCCTATTTCGTGTCCCGGCGCGCCGACCAGATGGGGGACGAGAATCAAGGTGCCCCCGGCGATCTTGGCGACGCGCGGTCCGGCCAGGAAGATCAAGGCCAGGCTGCCGGCCGTACACGCCGCCGTCGCCAGCCACCAAAGCTGACGTTCGTTGAGGTCGGCAGCCTGCATGCCCGGCAGTTCCGGGGGCAGGCCGAAGGCCGGCGACAGGTAGAAGGCGGCGAAACCGCAAAGTCCCCACAGGATGCCTCTTCGCCAGTCGACGCCGCGCCCGGCCAGCGCCACGGCGCCGGTGAGCAGGAAGGCGAAGCCGATGGAGCTCAGCATGTCGGCGAGGAAGGTATAGGCGCTGCGCTCGATACCGTCCACCGGCGCCCAAGATTCGTCCTCGGCGGCAGTGGCTGCGGCGACACCTTGCAAATGGGCGGGAGCGGCGGTCTCGTAGACCTCGGCCTGCAATATCAGCGGCGTCGTCTTTATCATGTGGGCGCCCCACACGAAAATACCGGCGATGGCCCCGGCGCCCAGCGCCGTCAGGACAATCCGACCAAGCATGAGTGTGTCTCCCCTGTCTTCAGTGGCAGGGGAACGACATGGCGTGGCGGGCGTCGTGGGCGGCGTTGTGGAGGATCTCTGGGCTGGCGAAACCGGTGCCCCACACCAGGAACAGCCCGAAAACGACGGTAAGCACGGCGGGCAGGGCTAAAGCGGCACGCTGCTGCGCCGCAGGGTGGGTCTGGGAAGTAGCGATACTCATCATATCCTCCGTTCCGGCAATCTTCGGTCAACAATGTCAACCGCCACCGCAAACGGACAACCCGCCCCACCGATGTCGCCCTGTCCGGCAGGTTAGCGATGACACGAGATGGCCGGTCTCCTGGCTCGCGGCTCGGTGCGAAAGCTTCACCTTCCCAGGCTCCGCTTCGGCAGAGGCCCAGTGGCTCCCGAAACACCCACTCGCCGCCCACAGTTGCGGGGGCAGCCACGGCATTGGCCTGAAAGGAATTCGGACCGCACCGTATTCCCGTTTCATCTCCTTAACGGAGAACCATCGAAGAGACTATAATTTCGCCACAAATGCGCCGTCAATTGCTTATCGCCGGATTGTCCGAAAAAAAGGAAAGTTTTCCGGGGATGCCGGCGGTGCCGTGTTTTTGGAATTTGGAGACACAGCTAATGCCCCATACCATTGCCCTGGTCGACGACGACCGCAACATCCTGACCTCGGTGTCCATGGCGCTTGAGGACGAGGGGTTCAGGGTGACCGCTTATTCGGGTGGCGCCGAAGCGTTCGAGGGACTCGAACGCCAGCCCGTGGACCTCGCGGTGCTCGACATGAAGATGCCGCGCATGGACGGCATGGAACTGTTGCGCAAGATTCGCGAGAAATCGGACTTGCCGGTGATCTTCCTCACCTCCAAGGACGACGAGATCGACGAGATGCTGGGCCTGCGCATGGGCGCCGACGACTACATCAAGAAACCTTTTTCGCAACGGTTGCTGATTGAGCGCATCCGGGCGCTGTTGCGCCGGCGCGATCTGGCGGCGAAAAAGACCGGTGATGAGGACGACAAGGACGTCCTGCACCGCGGCGACCTTGTGCTGGATCCGGCACGCCACCTATGTGCCTGGCGGGGCCGTGAGCTCAAACCCACGGTAACCGAGTTCCTACTGCTACAGGCGTTGGCCCGCCGTCCCGGTTTCATCAAGAGCCGCGACCAGTTGATCGACGCCGCCTACGGCGAGCACATCTACGTCGACGACCGAACCATCGACTGCCACGTCAAGCGCTTGCGAAAAAAATTCAAGGAAATCGATCCGGCGTTCGCGCACATCGAGACGCTTTACGGCGTCGGCTACCGTTACCGCGAAGGGTGATCCGGCCCGGGGGATATGGCGACAAGGGCTCATAACCGGAGGAAAAGGCGCGCCGTATCGCCCATCACGCGGCGCATACTGGCCGTCAACGTCCTGGCGCTGGCCATCCTGGTGGTCGGGTTGCTCTATCCCGGCGAGTACAGGCGGAACCTGATCGCCGCCGAGCTAACGGCGCTCACCACGCGCGCCGAGGTGTTCGCCGCCGCCCTCGGCGAGAGCGCCATCAGGGACACCGGCCTCTCGAGCCGCCACCTGGTGCCCGGAACGGCGGGCCAGATGGTGCGCCGGCTGGTCGAGGAACTGCCGCCCCAGGCCACCGCCACCCGGGCGCGGGTCTTCGACACCGGCGGCAAGCTGATCGCCGACAGCCGCCTGCTTGTCGGCGCCGGCGGCGTCGTGCAGGTCGAGGAACTGCCGCCGCCCGGTAGCGACGGGCTCATGGGCACCGTCCTCGCCTTGTGCGAGCGGCTTGCCGAAGCATTGGCTGGGGACAGCGGCATGTCGGAGTACCGCGAAAACGCCGTTCAACGCGCCGCCGACTACGATGAAGTGGGCAGCGCCTTCTCCGGCGAGGTGGCGACGGCGGTGCGCCATTTCAAGAACGCCGGTATGGTGCTCAGCGTCGCCGTTCCGGTACAACGATACAAACAGGTCCTGGGCGCCCTGATGCTTTCCAGGGGGTCCTCCGACATCGACGCGGCGATTCTCGACGTGCGCCTCGACATCCTGAAGATATTCGCCGTGGCGCTCACGATCACGGTTCTGCTTTCGGTGTACCTTGCGGGGACCATCGCGCGGCCGATTCGCCTCCTGGCCGCCGCCGCCGAGCGGGTGCGCGGCGCCAACCACCGCCAGCACACCATCCCCGACATGGCTGGGCGCGATGATGAGATCGGCGAACTGGCCGGCGCCCTCGCCGACATGACCGAAGCCCTGTGGGGCCGCATCGATGCCATCGAGGCCTTTGCCGCCGATGTTGCCCACGAGATAAAGAACCCGTTGACGTCGCTGCAAAGCGCGGTGGAGACCGCGGCCCGGTTGAAGGACCCGGAGCAGCAGCGCAAGCTAATGGCCATAATTCAAGAAGACGTGGGGCGCCTCGATCGTCTGATCACCGGTATCTCGGATGCATCCAGGCTCGATGCCGAGCTGTCGCGTGCCGAGACCGCGCCCGTCGACCTCCACGCCATGCTGGCAATCTTGGTGGACATGCAGGGCGAGGGCGCCGTCTCTCCGGTGGCGGGGGGCGGACAACCGCGCTTCCGCCTGGATACGGCGGACGGTCAGAAGTTGATCGTCGAAGGTGTCGAGGGCCGTCTCGTGCAGGTGTTCACCAACCTCATGGCCAACGCCACCTCTTTCAGTCCGCCGCGCGGCACGGTCACGATCGGGGCGTTCCGCGACGGCGACCTGATAAGGGTGGAAGTCGACGATGAGGGCCCGGGTGTTCCCTCCGGCAAGGAGGAGGCCATCTTCGAGCGCTTCTACACCGAGCGGCCCGAAGGCGAGGCGTTCGGAACCCACTCGGGCCTGGGGTTGAGCATCTCCAGGCAGATCGTCGAGGCCCACGGCGGCACCATTACCGCCGAAATCCGCCGCGACGAACAGGGTGACACGGCCGGTACTCGCTTTACCGTGAGCCTGCCGGCAGCGTGAACTCGCGGCGCGCCCCCCACCATCTGTTGACAGCCGGCACCCTTGGTCTCAGGCTTCGGGCCATGGAGCAGGTTCACGGCACCTGTATCGAGGTGGAGGGAACGGCGGTGCTGCTGCGTGGCCCGCCAGGGAGCGGCAAGTCCGATCTGGCGTTGCGCCTGATCGAGAGCGGCGCCCGGCTGGTTGCCGACGACCGCGCCGATATCGGCCTCAAGGACGAGCGCCTGGTGGTTTCGCCGCCACCGGCCATCGCCGGGTTGTTGGAGGTCAACGGCCACGGTGTCTTCAAGTTGGGGTTTCTCGCCGAATCGCCCCTCGGGCTGGTAGTCGACCTAGTCTCCGAGGACGAAGTGGAACGTCTGCCCGAGCCCCGGTCGTGGGAATGTCTCGGGGTATCGGTGCCGGTGATCGACTTGGCGCCGTTCCATGCCTCGTCCACGGTCAAGATCCGACTCGCGGTGCGCTGGCTGGCCGGGGACCTCGTCCAGGTGTCATGACCAAAGGGGCCACCTCCGCACCGGCCTTCCCCAAGGACGGCGGCGATGACCGGGCCAAGGGCGACGGTAAGGAGGCCAGCGTGCTTCTGGTCACCGGCATGTCGGGGGCGGGCAAGTCCTCGGCCTTGAAGGTGCTCGAGGACATCGGCTACGAGGCGGTCGACAACGTGCCGCTGTCGCTGTTGGGCAGCCTGGTGATGCCCGGCCGGCGGAGCCCGCCCGCCGATCGGCAGGAGCGTGCCATCGCAATCGGCGTCGACATCCGCACCCGCGATTTTGGCATCGAGCCCTTCGTGCGGACCCTCGACCAGCTCCTCGCCGACGGTGGGGTGAGCGTCAGGGTGCTGTTTCTCGATTGTGAGGACGAAGAACTGCGTCACCGCTACACCGCGTCGCGCCGGCGCCATCCGCTGGCCGAGGATCGCCCGGTGACCGACGGCATTGTCCGCGAGCGGCGGTTGGTTTCTCCCCTGCGTGCGCGGGCCGACGTGGTTCTCGACACCACCGAATTGGCGCCCGGCGACCTCAAGCACATCCTGCAAGGCAACTTCGGGCCGCGTCCGGGGGCGGGAATGACCCTTTTCGTCACCTCCTTTTCCTACCGCCAAGGGCTGCCCCGCGAGGCCGATTTGGTCTTCGACGTCCGTTTCCTGGCCAACCCCCACTACGACGCGACTCTGCGGCCGTTGACGGGCCTCGATCCGAAGGTTGCCGTGTTCATCACCGCCGACGCCGGCTACTATCGATTTTTCGAGGGTGTTACGGGGTTGTTGATGCCCCTGATCCCGCGCTACGCTGCCGAGGGGAAAAGCTATCTGACAATCGCCGTGGGGTGTACGGGCGGACGCCACCGCTCCGTCTTCGTCGCCGGCAAGCTGGCGGCGTGGCTCGAAGAGCAGGGGCAGTCCGTGCAGGTGCGCCACCGGGATTTGGGGAGCGCCGAATAAAGCCAGCGTGAGCTGTCGGCGATTCTCGCAAGGGGGAGGATTGGCAAGCTGTGATCGGAATGGTTCTCGTGACCCATGGCCGACTCGCCGAGGAAATGATCGCGGTGCTGGAGCACGTCGTCGGCGCCCAGACTAACATCGGAGCCGTTTGCATCGGTCCCGACGATGATATCGAACGCCGCCGTACCGAGATCGTCGAAAGTGCCGCCAAGGTCGACAATGGCGACGGGGTCATCGTGCTGACCGACATGTTCGGCGGCACGCCCTCGAATTTGGCCATTTCCATCATGGACAAGGCTAACATCGAGGTCATCGCCGGCGTCAACCTGCCGATGCTGATCAAGCTGACAACGGCGCGCCAGACGGAATCGATTGCCGAGGCGGCGCGCAGCGCGCAGGAAGCCGGGCGCAAGTACATCAACATCGCCTCTCAACTTCTCGTTCAAGATCGAGAATGAGCCGGTGCAAGGCCTTATCCAGAAGCCGCGGCACCGTTGCCGGGCGCACGGTCATCATCCGCAACCAGCGGGGCTTGCACGCGCGGGCGGCGGTCAAGATGGTGGAGATGGCCAACCGCTTTGACGCGGAGATCACGGTAAGCAAGGGCGGGCTCGAGGTCTCGGGAAGATCGATACTGGGCCTGATGATGTTGGCCGCCGCGCCTGACAGCGAGATCATTCTGAATGCCCGGGGTAGCGGTGCCAGGGAAGCCGTCGAGGCAATGTGCCGGCTTGTCGAGAAAAAATTCGAAGAGGACTGATCCCGACCGCGGGGTGTGCTTGCAATGATAAAGAATGGGCCCAAGAAACTGACCGTCAACGGGCTGGGGGTGTCGCCCGGCATTGGAATCGGCGTCGTCCATGTGCGCCATTCCGGTGCCATCTCGGTGTCCGGGCACAAGATTCCGGCGCGCCGTGTGGCGGCGGAACAAAAGCGCTTCATGGATGCGGTCAAGCGCGCCCGCCGGCAGATCGGGCGGCTTCGGAACAAGGCCAAGAGCATGCCGGGGACGGCGGCCGAGGAACTAGGCTACCTGTTGGACGCTTACGACCATATGCTCAGGGGATCGCGGTTGGTGCGCGGCGTCGAGCGCCGTATCGCCGATGCGCGGATCAACGCGGAGGCCGCCGTCCAGGCCGAGTTCGCGGAGATTTCGGCGGGCTTCGCGGCCATGGACGATGCCTATCTGGCGGCGCGGCTCGACGACATTCGAGAAGTCGCCAACCGCCTCGTCCGCAACTTGACGAAGGCTTCCGTCAAGACGCCCACCCAATTTCCCAAGGGTAGCGTCGTCGTCGCCGAGGAGCTGACGCCCGCCGACACCGCCCTCATGGACCCGCGCCGCGTCGCTGCCATCGCCACGGTTTTGGGGGGGGCCGAGGGACACACGGCAATCATGGCGCGGGCGTTGCGCCTGCCCGCCGTACTCGGCGCGCCGGGCCTGCTGCGGACGGCGAAATCGGGCGACGCCATCGTCGTTGACGGCACCGCCGGAGAGATTATCATCAACCCGACGCCAGCGACGCTTGCCGCGTACGGGCGCAAGCGCGACGCGCGCCAGAAGGAGGAAAAGCGTCTGGCGCGCCTGAGGCGTCTGCGCGCCGTCACCCTGGACGGCATCGAGATAAAGCTGCGGGCCAACGTCGAGCTGCCCATCGAAATGAGCGTGGTGAGCCAAGTGGGCGCCGCTGGTATCGGGCTCCTGAGAAGCGAGTTCATGTTCATGAACCGCGGCGACATGCCCACCGAGGACGAACAGTATCGCATCCTGCGCGATATGGTGGACGCGGCCGGCGGGCGCTCGGTGACCATTCGCACCCTCGACGCGGGCGGAGAGAAGACGACCGCCGCGTTGATGGAGGATTTCGGCGAAAGCACGTCCTCGGCGCTGGGGCTCAGGGGGGTCCGTGTCGGCCTGAAGCGGACCGACATCCTGGAAACCCAATTCCAGGCCATTCTCCGGGCCGGCGTGCGCGGCAAGGTGCGCATCCTTCTGCCCATGGTTACGTCGGTTTCCGAAGTGCGGCGTGTCCGCGAAGTCCTGACGCGGGCGGCGCGGCGGCTGAAGCGCCGCGGCGTTGCCATCGCCGACCCCCTGCCCCCCCTTGGCGTCATGATCGAGGTGCCCGGTGCGGCGCTTTCCGCCGACGCCCTGGCCCAGGTCAGCGATTTCCTCGCCGTCGGCTCCAACGATCTGACCATGTACACGTTGGCCATCGACCGCAGCGATGAACAGGTGGCCCACCTTTACGATCCGCTGCACCCCGCCGTGTTGCGATTGATTCAGTTCACGGCCGACGCCGGCTTGCGCGCCCGCATCCCAGTCACCATTTGTGGAGAGATGGCGGGCGATTCCCGTTATACCGCTTTGTTGCTGGGATTCGGATTCCGCGAGCTGTCGATGACGGCAATGAGCATTCCACGGGTCAAGCAGCGTCTGCGAAGCATAGACACAGGAGCGGCGCGTCGGCGCGCCGGGGTCATCATGGAGCAGATGGATTCGGGGCGCATCGCCACGCTGATCGACGATTTCAACGCTTTGGCCTGAGGGTCTCCGGGAAAGGAGCGGGATGAGTTCATTTACAGACTACAAGGTTGCCGACATCGGCCTCGCCGATTGGGGCCGCAAAGAGATCGCCATCGCCGAGACGGAGATGCCGGGCCTGATGGCGTTGCGCGACGAATTTGCCGGAAACAAGCCGCTTTCCGGGGCGCGCGTCGTCGGCTGCCTGCACATGACCATCCAGACGGCGGTCCTCATCGAGACCTTGATCGCGCTTGGCGCCGAGGTGCGCTGGAGTTCGTGCAACATCTTCTCGACCCAGGACCACGCCGCCGCCGCTATCGCCGCCGCCGCCATCCCCGTCTTCGCCTGGAAGGGGGAGACGGAAGAGGAATACTGGTGGTGCGTCGAGCAGACCGTCACCGGCCCCGACGGCTGGCGCCCCAACATGCTACTCGACGATGGCGGCGACCTAACGGCGGTGATGCACGAGAAGCACGCCGATCTGATGGACGAGGTGCGCGGTGTTTCCGAGGAGACGACGACCGGCGTGCACCGGCTTTGCGAGATGGCTAAGGACGGCACGCTATTGGTACCCGCCTTCAACGTCAACGATTCGGTGACCAAGTCCAAGTTTGATAACCTCTATGGGGTGCGCGAGAGCCTGGTCGACGGCATCAAGCGCGCCACCGACGTCATGCTGGCCGGCAAGACGGCGGTGGTCGCCGGCTACGGGGACGTGGGCAAGGGCTCGGCGGTGTCTTTGAGGGGCCAGGGGGCGCGCGTCCTAGTCACCGAGATCGACCCCATCTGCGCCCTGCAGGCGTCGATGGAAGGCTACCAGGTGGTGACCATGGAAGACGCCGTGCCCCTCGGCGACATCTTCGTTACCACCACCGGCAACGTCGACGTGATCACCGTCGAGCACATGCGCGAGATGAAGGACCGCGCCATCGTCTGCAACATCGGGCACTTCGATTCGGAGATCCAGGTAGAGGCGCTGAGAAACTACAAGTGGCACAACGTCAAGCCGCAGGTGGACGAGGTCGAGTTCCCCGACGGCAAGCGCCTGATCCTGCTGGCCGAGGGACGGCTGGTCAATCTGGGTTGCGCCACCGGCCACCCCAGCTTCGTCATGAGCACGTCGTTCACCAACCAGGTGCTGGCCCAGATCGAGCTGTGGGCCAACCCGGACAGGTACGAGAAGAAGGTCTACGTGCTGCCCAAGGACCTGGACGAGAAGGTGGCGACGCTGCATCTGGAGAAGCTCGGCGTCAAGCTCTCCAAGCTCACCAAAAAGCAGGCCGACTACATCGGCGTGCCCAAGGACGGGCCCTTCAAGTCCGAGAGCTACCGCTACTGAGGGCTAGGCGCCGGTTCGATGGCGCTCTTGTGGTTGATCAGCCGCCGCATGGCCTCAACCCCGAGCGCTGGGCCGAGGGCCATGAGGGCGAGGGTGGCCGGCCAGCCGGCTAGTTCGACGACGGTGGGGACGACCTGTACTGTAAACGCCGTCAACGTAAAGCCTAGAGCGGTCTGAAAGGTCATCAGGCTGCCCGTCCGCTCATCCGGCGCGGCGTCGGCGACCAGGGCGGAGAATTGCGCCGAATCGGGAACCACCGCCATTCCCCAGAACAGCATCAGCGCGAACGTCACCCACGCCGCTCCGCCGAAGCTCAGCGCGGTGGCCAATGCCGCGCCGGCGCTCAGGATCATCGCCCATTGGGCGACGCGCGCCTTGCCGATGCGGTCGGCCAGCATGCCGGCCGGAACGCAGGCGAAACCGCCCAGGCAGATTGCCAAAAAGGCGGTGAGCTTGGCGAGGCGCCCCGCCTCGTCGGCGCCCATGGTGGCTCCGTAGGAAGCCGCGGCCGCCGCCCCAACCCACGCCCAGAAGGCGTAAAGCTCCCACATGTGGCCGAAATAGCCGGCATAGGCGAGGCGGATGTCCCGGTTGGTCCAAGCCAGGCGGATGGATTTTGGATCGAGGGTGGGGGCCGGCGCGTGAAGGGTACCGAGGCCGGCGGCTAGTACCGACAGGCCGCCGGCCGCCGCCAACGCCGAGGCGACCATCACGGTCATTCGCCAATCGGCGTCCCCCAGATAGGAGATGAAATGCGGGGCGGCGGTCCCCACGGTCAGGGCGCCGATCAGCATGCCGACGAGAAAGCCGCGGTCCCTGGAGCCCCATCCGACGGCAATCTTCATGCCGACGGGATAGACCCCGGCGAGGCTGGCGCCGGTGAGCACCCGCAGCCCCACCGCCACGACGCCGTCCAATGGAACGACCAGGAGCGCCAGGTTGGACGTGGCGCCGATCAGGGCGGAGACGGCGATGACGCTGCGAGGGTCATAGCGGTCAGCCACACCAAGGATGGCCAACGCCAAGGCGCCGATCACGAAGCCCGCCTGCACGCCGCTCGACAGTGCCGCCTGCCAAGCCGGATGCAGTCCGGCCTCGGCGGTGATTTCCGGCAGGATCGCCGCCGAGACGAACCACAGGCTCATGGTCGCTGTCTCGCCGATCAGGAGAAGCAGGATGGAGAGAGCCTTGGTCCGAGCCGCCATGCGCCGTTATCTATTTACCGGCCGCCACGGAGACACCCACCGTACTCCCTGGGTCCGGGCCTACATCTAGACGCCGGCGATGATGGCCAGCCCGGCGGTCGACACGGCTGCCCCCGCCAGGCGGACCAGGGGCCGGCCCACGGGCCGGCGCGCCGCCGACCCGAAGACCAAGCCGATTCCATTAAGAATCACGGTAGCGATGACAAAACCGGCGCCGTAGAGCCAGGGGTGCGCCGTTATGGGCAGTTCGGTTCCGTGGGCGTGGCCGTGAAAGAGCGCAAAGAATCCGACGACGGCGGCCGCTACCGCCAGCGAAGGTCTGGCGGTGAGGGCGACGAGAAGGCCGAGAAGCATCACGGACCCGGCGATTCCCGCCTCCACCCCCGGCACGGCGAACCCGAGGGCGGCGAGGACCGCGCCGGCCGCCATGACCGCAGGGAACGCCAGCGGCAGAAGCCACGCCGCCGGGTGCTTCATCTGCGCCGCCCACAGGCCGACGGCCACCATCGCCAGCACGTGGTCGAGGCCCGAGAATGGGTGCGCCAAGCCCTCCGCCCAACCGGCACCGGTGGCGCCGGACATGTGGGCGTGGGCGGCCGTGGCGCCAAACGCGCTCAAGACCACGGCGGCGGCCAAAGCCGGGAGTAGTTTACTGGCGGGATGGAAAATCTTCATTTGTCGTCGGCCTCCCAAGGAATTTTCTCCGCACCTTTCGGGCATGCGGCCCGTCTCTTCTAGCGCAACGAAGCGCCGCGCTCAACCGCCCCGCGGCGCGGCGCGCCAGGGGATTCGGGGCGGCCTTGTTCGGTGGACGGATGAGGCTTAAGATTCGAAGGTGTGCGAGCCCCTTGACCTAAGTTCCGCCGGCCCGGCGGCTCCGGCCTTGACGCCGGACCCGTGATGAGCACCTCCGCCGCTTTGGCGCTTGGCGCCCTTGGTGTTGCCGTCCTGGCGGGGCTCGTGGTGTTGTGGCTGTGGCAGCGCCTGGGGGCGGCGCAACGCCGCCAGCGCGATCTGGAAAGGGAAGTCGAGGCCGGCCGCGAGATGCTGGCCGCGGCGCCCGACGGATTGTTGTCGTGGGACCGGGTCGGGGGCGGGGAGTATTGCTCGCGCCGTCTGGCGGTGTCGCTCAACCTCGCCAACGGCACGGCATCGCGGTTCGCCGACGTCCTCTCTTGTTTCCACGGCGATGACAGCGACACCTTGGAGAGAGCCGTCGCCGCCTTGCGTGACGTGGGCCACTCTTTCGATCTCGTCCTGCCCGTTGCCGGCGGCCCGAGAAGCGTGCGGACGCTCGGCGTTCGCGCCGCCGCCGTCGACGGTCGCCCGCTCGCCGATCTGCTGTGGGTGCGCGATGTCGCCGAGACTTTGGCGCCGGCCGCCACCGGAAATCCGCATGCGACGCCGGCTTCCGAGGACGCGCGCACCCAGGAGCTCCTCGATGCCCTGCCCATTCCCATTTGGCTCAGGGACGCCGAGTGCGAGCTAGTTTTCGCCAACCGGGCCTCGGCGGGCGTCGTCGTCGCCGCCTCGACCCGCGAGCTGGCGGCGCGTGCCAGGGCCGAGAACAAGGGGTTGGCGGAGCGCCGTCGCGAGAGGACGGACGGCGCGGATGGCACAAATGGCATGGCGCGGACCATGGAAATTTCCGAAGTGCCGATACCGGGGTGGTCCGGAAGCATCGGTTTCGCGATGGAGCTGCCAGCGGAACCGGCGGGACGCGGCCCCGCGGAGACGGAGGTGCTTGAGGGCTTGGCCACCGCAGTGGCCATCTTCGGCCCCGATGCCCGCCTCAAGTCCTTCAACCCGGCCTACGCGGAGTTGTGGCAACTGGATGGCGGCTGGTTGTCCTCGGAGCCCGGCTTGGGTGAAATACTGGAGCGCCTGCGCGGTGCCAGGCGCCTTCCTGAATTCGCCGACTTTCGTGCCTTCAAGGAAAAGCAACAGGCACAATTCAGCCAACTGAAGGAACCGGTCGAGGAGCTGATGCACCTTCCGGACGGCACCACGCTGCGTGTCGTCGTCGGCCTCCATGCGGGGGGCGGCCTCTTTTTCTCTTACGAAGATGTTTCCGACCGCTTGGCCCTGGAGCGTTCCTACAACACCTTGATCGCCGTTCAGCAAGAGACCCTGGACCACCTGCACGAGGGCGTCGCCGTATTCGGCAGCGACGGGCGGCTCAAGTTGAGCAATCCGGAGTTCAGGCGGCTATGGAGCCTGAGCGACGACGAAGTGGCCGAAGCGCTTCACGTTTCGGGTTTTGTTGAAAAGATGAAGCCGCTGATCATCGGCGAGGACAACTGGGATGGCTATAAGGAACGGGTGGTCGCCGGGCTGGTGAGTCGCGAGCCGCGTTCCGGCCGACTGGTGCGTGGCGATGGCCGGGTGGTGGAATACGCCAACGTCCCCCTGCCTGATGGTGCCTCCCTGGTCAGCTATCTCGACGTGACCGACAGCGTGCGCGTCGAGATGGCGCTGCGTGAACGTGCCGAGGCGCTTCAGGAAGCTGATCGTCTGAAGTCCGAGTTCATCGCCAACGTTTCCTACGAGATTCGCACTCCGCTCAACACCATCATCGGGTTCGCCCACTTACTCAACGAGGAATACTTCGGAAAGCTCAACCGGCGGCAGTTGGAATACAGCGGCGGCATCATGGAGACCTCGGAGGGGCTGATGTCGGTGATCGGCGACATCCTCGATCTGGCCACTATCGAAGCCGGCATGATGGCCGTCGAGGTTGAGACGGTGGAACTGCACTCCATGCTGGTCGGCGTGTTGTCGCTGGTCCGCGAGCGCGTACGGCGCAAGAACCTGAACCTGGAATTCGACTGCGCGCCGGACATCGGCTGGATTGTCGTCGACGAGAGGCGCCTCAAGCAAGTCATGTTCAACCTGCTGTCGAACGCGGTGGCTTTCACGCCCGCCGGAGGTAAGGTGACGCTGGCGGCGGTACGCGATAGCGAGGAAGTAGCCATCGCCGTCAGCGATAGCGGGCCCGGCATCCCCAAGGCCGAACAGGCCCGCGTCTTCCGGGCTTTCGAGCAGGGCGTGACGCCAGACGCGGACCAGTCGGGGGCCGGGCTTGGGCTCTCGCTGGTCAAGAGCTTCGTGGAACTGCACGGTGGCCGGGTCGCGCTGCGCTCGCTCCCCAACAGGGGGACAACCGTCACCTGCACGCTGCCCACCGCGCCGCATAGCGCCCCCGACGCGAGTCCCCACCTAAAGGACGGAAGCGGCGACAGCCTTTAGGTTGAAGGCGGAAGCACCCGGGCGTTGGTGTCGCGCAGCCGCCGAGACATGGTAAGCAGCACGGAATGATAAAAGCGGCCGGCGAAGGTGGACTCGGCCTCCATCATCTAGCTGATTGCGGGGCCCGGGATGGCGAAGATTTCGACGTCACCATCGGCGATCAGCGTGGCGCTGGCCCCGAGGCCATCGATGAACGACATCTCGCCGAGGGGCTCCCCGGGCCCGCGCGGGCCCACGAACTCGGCGTTCTCGGTGCCGTCGACGTTGCGCGTCACGCGGACCTCGCCCTTCGCCACGATGTAAAACGACTCGATCTTGGCACCTTCCTTGATGATGACATCGCCGAGCCCGAAGGTCAGGCGCCCGGCCTTTTCGAAGAGGTCGTCCCGCTCTTCGGCTTTCAGTGTCGTGAAGACGCGGTCCAAGATGGCATTGGAAGTCATTGTCCAGCCTCCCCCGAAAAATTTATTGTCAACTGATCAGGCACGGCGACCAATTCTAAGGCTTCGAAATCCTACACGCGAGTGCCCAACCCAACAAATTTTCCGCATAATGATATCTTTGCAAGACGCGTGGAAGGGTTTCGTATCGGCCACTCCGGCCGCGGGCCGTTTTGGAGCGCACGAAGGAGGCGAAATTTGTGAGTATCCGGGTTGATGCAACGTCATCATAGATTCGGGGTGCCTGGTGAATCAGTTCTCGCTGATGGCCCGCTTCAGCGGCTGGGTCAACGAGCGGCTTTATGACGCCGTATAGGGGCTTTCCGAGGACGCCTACTGGGAAGACGGAGGGGCCTTCTTCGGCTCCATCCACAACACCCTCAACCATCTCCTGGTCGTCGATCGGCTGTGGACCGGGCGTATTGAGGGCAGGGATAGCGGCATCACCGGCCTCGACCAAATCCTCCATGACGATTTAAATTCATTGCGCGAGGCTCGCACGGCGGAAGACCGGCGGCTCATCGACGTGGTGGACGGGCTGAGCGACGCCGCACTGGAGAGGCCTGTCACCTATCGGCGTACCGTCGGCGAGGGCGAACAGAAGATGCGCTGCGACCACATCCTGCTTACCCTTTTCAACCATCAGACCCACCACCGCGGCCAAGTGCACGTCCTGTTGACCCAGGCCGGCATCGTGCCGCCACCCCTCGACGTTGTCTTTTTCCTGAAGAAAATAAGCTTCAGCTAGTGTCCCGGATCGGAAAGTTCGCGCTCCAAGGACCGGCCCGATGCCTCACCCCGCGACGGTGCTCAGGATGCCGCGGGCGATGGCGATCAGTTTGCCTTCGTCATTGGCGATCTCGACATCGACCACGGCCAGGGTCCTTCCGGCGCGCCGCACCATGCCCTTGGCGTGCAGGTCGGTATTGATGGCTGGGCGCATGTAGTCGATGCGGACGTCTATGTTGGGCGCCATGCGGCCGATCTTGACGGCGGCCGTGGCGTGCGCGGTCAAATCGACGAGGCCGGAAATGACGCCGCCATGGAACGCCGGCTCGCCGCGCACCCGCTGGAATTCTGGGCGGTAACGCAAAAGGATCTCGACGACGCCGTTGTCGGCGTCGGCGGACACCGCCCGGGGCTGGAGAAAGTCGTGATAGGGCGGATGCTCGAGCTCGAACTGAAGGCGTTCGAGCGCCGATAGGTGTTTGGTCGTTTGCGCGCGTTTTGCCACGGGGGCCTCCCTTTGCGGCTAGGGTACCAGCATCACGATCTTTCCGAATAACTGACGCTCTTCCATGACCCTTTCCGCCTCGCCCAGTTCTTGCAGGGGGAAAGTGCGTATCTCCGGAAGCTTGTAGCGTCCCTCGGCGACGCCGACCATGCCTTGGGTAATGTCTTCGGTGGAATAGCTGTTGGAGCCGATGATGCGTATCTCGCGCTGCCAAATGTAGCGGATATCGGTCGCGGGATCGAAGCCGGCGGTGGCGCCGACGGTGATCAGCTTGCCGTGGTGGGCCATGGCTCGGATGGAGGGCACCCAGGTATCGCCGCCGGTGAAGTTGACGCAGATGTCGACGCCTTTCTTCTGGCTGATCTTCCAGGCTTCCCGCGAAAAGTCATCCTTGGAGTAATTGATGACGTAATCGGCGCCCATTTCGTTCTTGAGGCGCTCGCACTTCTCGTCGCTGCCAGCGCACGCGATGACCGTGCAGTCGTACGCCTTGCATACCTGGACCGCGGCCATTCCGACGCCGCCGCTCGCCCCCAGAATGAGGACCAATTCACCGCCCTTCATCTCACCGTTGGTGAACAGCATCCGATAGGTCGTCCCGAAGTTGATGGGGATGGCGGCGCCTTGCGTGTAGGACAGGCGCTCGTCGAGCTTGATGAGGTGGGCTTGGGGGACGCGGCAGTATTGGGCCATGCCGCCGTAAACGACCTCGCCCATCATGCCGTCCGGGGTCTCGGGATGAACGACGCAGCGATCACCGACTTTCCAGCCCGTGACCTCGCTGCCGAGCTCGGCGATTTCCCCGGCGATGTCGCCGCCCGAAATGAACGGCATCTTGACGGGCCAGCCGGGCATGCCGCGGCGCACGAATATGTCGAAGTGGTTGAGCCCGCAAGCGTGCACGCGCAGCTTCACGTCGTCGGGCCGGATTTCCGGATCCGGGAAGTCGCGGTAAACGATGTTCTCGATGCCGCCCTGCGATTCGATAACCGCTGCTTTCATGTCTCACGTCTCCTTTTGTGCAAACTCATAGAATCTAATCCCATATGGCATAGCAATACGTTTCCTTGATCGGTTTCCTTGGCGCTCAGGTGGTGGGGCGCCAGCGCACCGGTTTGGGCCCCAAGGCGCCCGCCGCCACCATTTCGACGAGCCGGCGCTTCAGGATCTTGCCGCTCGCGGTCAAGGGGAAGGTCTCCACGCTCAGGAAGTATTCCGGCATATCGTACTTCGACAGCCCCCGCGAATCGAGGTGGTTGAGGATGTCCTGGGCGTCGACGTCCTTCTTCACCCTGGGGATCACCGCCAGGCACACCTTCTCGCCGAGCCGGTCGTCGGCCACGGGAAAGGCCGCGGCCTTGGCGACCGAGGGATGACGAAGCGTCAGGTCCTCGATCCTGGCGGGATAGATGTTGTGGCCGCCGCGGATGATGAGGTCCTTCTTGCGCCCGGCGATTTGCGCGTTGCCGTTCTCGTCGATGCGCGCCAGATCGCCGGTCATGAACCAGCCGCCGCGGTTGAAGGCGTCCTCGGTCACTGCCTGATCGTCGTAGTAACCAAGCATCAAGCTGGCTCCCCGGGCGCCCATTTCGCCGACCTCGCCGGGCGCCACCTCGGCATCGGGGGTATCTTGATCGAATATCTTGACCTCGAATCCGTCCGAGGACCGCCCGCAGGTGTTGATGATGATCTGCGCGTCGTCGTCGGGGTGCGTGTACTGGAAGGAGCAGTTCTCTGTCATCCCGAACGTGTTCTGTGGCGTTACGTCCATCTTCAGGAGCGCCTCGACGACTTCTCCCGGTATCGGCGCGCCCGACAACTGAAACCCGGTGACGCTGCCCAGGGTGGTGATGCCGCGCGCCCGCGCCTCGGCGATCAGGTCGATGGCGTGGGTGGGCACGCCGACGCCGTAGGTGGCGCCCGTCTCGATGATGTGCTCGAGGACGCGCCTGGCGTCCATCGGCCCGTGGACGACGAGTTCGCCCCCCGCCGCCAGCGTCGTCACCAGGGCGACGGTCCCCATGTTGTGGCTCATGGGGCTGAGCGTGTAGAGAACCGAGGAGCCATCCAACCGCCAGTCCTTGGCGATGGCGCGGCCATTGGCGAGCAGCGTGTTGTCGCTGTGCATGACGCCCTTGGGCAGGCCCATGGTCCCCGACGTGAACGCCAGATAGACGACGCGGTCGGGGTTGGTGGCGAAGGGGAGGGAGGAGCCCTTGGCGGGGCGGAGGCCCCCGAAACGCGGCGCTTCTCCGCCTTGCCCGGTGCGCGCCTCCAGTGGCTCCAGCCGATAGACCTTGCGGAGTCCCTTCCGGGAAGCGGCGGCCTCGAAGATGTCGTTGTGCTCGGCGTCGGTGCCGTATCCGGGCTCGGCGAAGAGGGCGGCCGAGCGGGCGCGCTCAACAAGCGCGACCACGTCATCGCAGGTGTAATCGCGGTGCAGCGACGTGTTGGCGATGTAGCCCATGCGCGAGCACGCCAGCAGGATTATCACGGATTCAGCCCGGCTCGGCAGCCACACCGATAACCGCTGGCCAGGCCGCACCCCGGCACCGTGCAGGTCCTCGGCCAGCGCGTCGACCCATGCCAGCACCTCGCCATAGGTCAGGCGGTCGACGCTGTCCCTAAGGGCGAACTTGTCGGGGGATGCCTCGGCGTGGCGGCGCAGCACCATGTACATGGTCTCGGGGCGCCAATGGCCCGCCTCGTAGTAGCGCCGGGTAGCTTCCGGGTCTTGAAGGGACAAAACGGTGTTCATACGGTCAAGCCTTCCAAGTCGTCGAACATCATCGCCAGACGGACTTCGCGGGACTCCTTGATGTGCTCCCGGGCGGCGCTCTCGGCGGCGTCCGCGTCCCGCGCCTCGATGGCGTCGACGACCTTCTCGTGTTCCCTGTGCGCGCTGTCGCCCCGGCCCTCGGCGCGGTACGTCGTCTCGCCCAATAGGGCGAGGGAGTCGCTGAGCGCGTTCAGCGCCCCCAGGAGAAATCGGTTGTGGGCCGCCTCGTAGATGGTCCGGTGGATGCGCAGGTTGATGGCGGCCAGCCGTTCAGCGTCGGCCCTGGCGGCAGCGTGCTGCTCGAGCAATTTCTTGAGAGTGAGAATCTCGGTGTCGGAGGCGTGCTGCGCCGCCAGGCGCGCCGCCATGCCCTCCAGGACCTCGCGCATGGCGTAGAGCTCCCGCACTTCGGCGTTGTCCAGGCGGTTGACGGCAAACCCGCTGTGTGACGCCGATTGCACGAGACCGGCCGCCTCGAGGCGCATCAGTGCCTCTCTGACCGGCGTCCGGCTGATTCCCAGCCACTCGGCGATTTCGGTCTCGCGCACGCGCTGGCCCGGTGTCAACTGGCCGGCTCTAATGGCGCTGTGCAGGCTGACATAGGCGTACTCGCCGCGCGGCAGCGCAGCCGCCTCGGCGCCACCGATCACGGGGCGCCGCCGGCGCTTGGCGGCGGGGGCCGTCTTGATGTCGGGGCTGGGTTTGATCTGGAGCCTCCTGGCGTCGGTTGGTGGCGGGGTCACCCAGCGACGGCGATGGCCGCCGAGCGCCCGGCGATTCTGCCAAACACCGAGCCCGATGTGAGGCCCGTGCCGCCCGGATAATTGACGAAAAACAGGCCGCCGACCAGCTCACCAGCGGCGAACAGCCCAGGCATCGGCGCGTCCTCGGTATCCAGGACTTGGCCGTCGGAGGTGATCTTCAGCCCCCCGAACGTGAACGTCACGCCGCAAGTCACGGCGTATGCCTCGAAGGGGGGCTCGTCGATCCTGTTGGCCCAGTTCGATTTTGGGATGTCGAGGCCCTGGGCTGAGCGGCCGTCCTTGACGGTCGGATCGAACGGCACGTCAGTCCTCACCGCCTGGTTGAAGCGGGTGATGGTGTCAAGGAACTGCTCCTTGTCGATGTCCTCCATGCGTGTGGCCAGTTCCTCCAGCGTATCCGCCTTGAACTTGGTGACCTGGCGGATGCGGTATTCGTCGCGCAGTAGGTGCGTGACCTTGGCGTCGAAAATCTGCCAGGCGAACTGGCCGGGTTGGCTGAGGACGACCCCTCCGTATTTTGCGTAGGTGTAATTGCGGAAATCGGCGCCCTCGTCGACGAAGCGAAAGCCCGGCGCGTTTATCATCAGGCCGAAGGGATAGCTGTGCTTCTGGAATCCGTCGCCGACGGCCAAGTCCCCAAACTCGGGTGCGTTGCGGTCCCACGAGACGGAGTGGCACCCCGACCAGTGGCCATGGGACATGGCGCCGGCATCCAGGGCCATGCGGATGGCGTCCCCGGTGTTGAAGCGGGTGCCGCGGACCTTGGCTAGGTCCCAGCCGGGGCCCAGGTAGCGGGCCCGCCATTCGCCGTTGGCCTCAAAACCGCCCGACGCCAGGATCACCGACTTGGCGCGCACTTCGATGGGCTGGCCGCCGCTGACGCCGCTGACGCCGACGACGAGGTTGTCCTCGCGGATGAGGTCGATGGCCCGGGTGCCGTAAAGCACCTGGACGCCGGCCTTCTGCGCCGCCCCGTGGAGGCCCTCGACCAGACCCGGCCCGCCGCCCCAGGCCTCGATGCTCAAGCCCCCCCAGAAGCGGAACTTATCGTTCAACTTGAAGGCCTGACGGCCATAGCTCGGCTGGAAGCGGATGCCGGCGCGCTTCATCCAGAGCAGCGTGTCGCGGCTGTTGCGGATAAGGAGCTCGGCCAGATCCGGGTCGGTGCGGTATTCCGTGACGCGGCCCATGTCGTCGAAGAAATCACCGATAGAATAGGTGCCGAAATCGGTCGTCGCCTTTTCCTTGTCCGAGAGGTCGTCGACCACCTCGTAGAGTTCCTCGACCGTATCGTAGGCGAAGCGGAAGGCCCCGGCGGTGAACGCCGAGTTTCCGCCGCGTTCCTCGAAAGGCGCGCGTTCGAGGACGATGACCTGGGCGTTGTTTTCGCGGGCCGAGAGCGCCGCGCACAACGCCGCGTTGCCGGCGCCGAGGATCACCACGTCTGTCTTCAGGGTTTTCATCTAGTATCCTTACCCAGGTTGTAAATCTCACGAGCCGCCGTTTTGCTGACGTAGCCGTCGCGGATGTCTTTCAGCGTCTTGGCCGGGTCGCGCTGGCGCGCCTCGCCGTAGCCGCCGGCACCGGCCAGGCGGAAGCTGACCACGTCGCCGCGCTTGAGGGCGCGCACCTCCTTCGAGCCGAGCGCGATGGCGTCGGTGTCGGGGTTGAGGATGGTTTCGGCGCGCCGCCCTGGAGCCCCCCCGAAAAGGCCATAGGGTGGATGCACGTGGCGGTCGCCGAGGAGCGTCACGTGGGAGTTGTCGGACAGCATCTCCACGTCCTTGCGCATGCCGCAGCCGCCGCGGAATTTCCCGGCACCCCCGGAGTCCGGGATCAACTCGAGCCGCCTTATGCGGACCGGGTTGTTTGTCTCGAGGACCTCGACCGGAATATTGGCGCAGTTGAACACCGGGCAGAGCGCCTCCGGCCCATCGGTGTCGGCGCGCCCCCCGAAGCCGCCGAAAACCAGGTCGTACATGACCCAGGGCTGTTCGGTCTCATCGTTTACGCCGCCGAAGTTGGGATTTGCCCAATGGGTGGAGGCCCCCATTGCCTTGTTGGGCAATACCTGCGAAAGCGCCCCGTTGATGGCATCGAAGATGCGGATTTGGACGGTCGCCCGGCCGCCGCCGGCGGCCGGATAGAGGGGATTGAAAAAACTGCCTTGGCGTGCCGTGATCTTGATCGGCCGTTCGACCCCATCGTTGTGCGGGATGTTACCTCCCGAAAAGACCTTCACGGCGAACATCGAGTAGGCCCGCGTGTAGTTGATGTAGGAATTGATCCCGGCCTTGACCTGGTCGCTGCTGCGCGAAAAATCGACGATGGCGTTGTCGCCCTCGATGGTCAAGTCGACGCTGACGTCGACCGGCTCGGTGCCGGGGCCGTAGTCGTCCATGCAGTCATCGAAGCTGTAGGTTCCGTTCGGTATGTCGCCGAGGCTTTGGCGCATTCGTTTCTCGGAGCGGTCGAGGATTTCCTCGACGATGGCATCGGCGTTCTCCGCGCCGTACGCATCAAAGAGCGAGCACAAGCGCTGGACACCGACGTGGTTGGCGTTGCGCTGGGCCCGCAAGTCGCCCATGACCTTATCGGGCAGGCGCACGTTGCCGAGGATGACGCGCAGCAGGTCCTCATCGAATTCCCCGCCCTTGACGATCTTCACGGGCAGGACGCGGATGCCTTCCTGGAACGCCTCGGTGACCCCCTGGACGGCCTGCGAGCCGGGCCAGGCACCACCGACGTCGACGTGGTGGGCGGTGTTGACCACGTAGCCGATCAGATCGTCTCCGCGAAAGACCGGCGTCGTCATGTAGAAGTCGGGGTAGTGCCCGCCGCCGAGGAAGGAATCGTTGGTCACCAGGGTGTCCCCGGGCGATAGGATGTCGGGCGGGATGTACTCGAGCACGCTGCGCACGACGTAGGGCATGGCGCCCAGGTGCCCCGGCGTGAAGTTGCCCTGGGCGATGAGGCGGGCGTGTTTGTCAAAAATACCGGCCGAGAAGTCCTCGCCCTCGCGCACGGCCTCGGAAAACGCAGTGCGCTGCAATGTGCCGCCCATTTCGTCGGCGATGGAGATAAGCGAATTCCAAAAGACGGTGAGCGTGATCGGATTCACCTCGCGGTTGCCATCGCCAGTCATGCCGGCCGTCCCTTGTTGATCTCGATCACCAGGTGGCCGGCAGTGCTCAAGGTGGCGACGTCTCCGGGAAGGAGCACTGTTGTCGATTCGCGCTCCTCGATGACCGCCGGCCCGACGATACGGTCGGCCGCCGTCATGCGGTAGCGGTCGACAATCTGGCAAGGGATCATGCCGCCGTCCTCCGGGGAATAGGACTCCCTGTCGCCGACGACACAGCCCCCCGCGCGCCCCGCGCCGCCCTCCGTCCGTCCGGCGGTGGTGCCCAGTTTCGGCGCCTGGGCGCCGTTCGCCACGGTGGCGATGAGGAACCAGTCGACGCCTTCGATGACGCCGTCCGGGTCTTTGTATCCATAGCTGCGTTTATAGGCCTCGTGGAAGGCCTCGGCGGCCTTGTCCTCATAGGTTCGGTCGATTTCGCCGCTCGGCAACTCGACCCTGATCTCGAAGCCCTGGCCGGCGTAACGCATGGAGGCGCCGCGCATCCAGCGTGGTTTCTCCGCCGCGCCCAGCCTCGCCACATCGCACCGGGCCCGGGTCTCGAGGGTCTCGAAAATCCCGGCGATCTCAGCGCTCTGGCCGCCGGCCAGCCTGATGATGCGCGTCATGGTCATGTCGATCTTTGAGTCCGCCCCGAGCAGGCCGACGGCGGAGCCGACGCCGGCCCCGTGGGGAACGATCAATTTCGGTATTTCGACGGCCCGCGCCAAGCGCGGCGCGTGCACCGGCCCGGCGCCGCCAAAGGCGACGAGGGCATAATTGCGCGGGTCGCGGCCGCGCTCTATGGAGACTACCCGCATGGCGCGCTCCATGTTGCTGTTGGCCACCGAATGGACACCCCATGCGGCTTCCTGCACGGAAAGGCCCAAGGGTTTGGCGATGTGCTCCTCGATGCCCCTGGCGGCGGCGCCGGGGTCGAGCGCCATGGCGCCGCCGTTGAAATACTCAGGATTGAGATAGCCGAGCACCAGATTGGCGTCGGTGATGGTCGGACGCTGACCGCCGGTGCCATAGCACATGGGGCCCGGGTCGGCGCCGGCGCTCTCGGGGCCGACCGAGATCAGGCCCATGTCGGTGTGCGCGATGGAGCCTCCGCCGGCCCCTATCTCCAACAACTCCACCGCCGAGATGTTGAGGGGCAACCCGCTGCCCTTCTTGTACTTGACGGCGTCTACCTCGAAGGTGGAGACGATCGCCGGCTCGCCGTCGTCGATGGCGCCGAGCTTGGCGGTGGTGCCACCCATGTCGAAGGTCATGACGTGGTCGAAGCCTTCGTCCCTGCCGACGACGGCACACATCAGGACACCCGCCGCCGGACCCGATTCGACGATGCGGATTGGATTGTCGCGGGCCAGCTCGGTAGGCACCAGCCCGCCGTTCGACTGCATGATGAACAGATCGGACGGGAAGCCGCGCGCCTTCAGGGCACCCTCCAACTCACCGAGATAGTGCCCGACGAGGGGCTTGACGTAGGCGTTGGCGACCGTCGTCGAGGTGCGCTCGTATTCGCGAAACTTCGGCGACACCTCCGACGAGATGGAAATCTCGAGTTGCGGGAGGGCGCGCCGTATGCTGTCACGCACCGCCTTCTCGTGGGTGTCGTTGGCATAGGCGTGAAGGAACACGATGGCGATCGATTCGTAGTTCCCGGCCCGCAAGCGCTGGATCGCCGCCTCGACGTCGGCGCCGTCGACGGCGGCCAGCACCTCGCCGTCCGGCGTCATTCGCTCGCCGACCTCGAGGATATCGGCGCGCTCGACGAGGGGGATGGGCTTCTCGAGATAGAGATCGTTGGTGTCGTAGCGCTTTTGCCGGGCGATGAGTAGGATGTCGCGGAACCCCTTGGTTGTCACCAATGCCGTACGGTTGCCCTTGCGTTCGAGGACGGCGTTGGTGGCCACGGTGGTGGCGTGCAGGGAGCCCTCGATCTCCTCGGGTTTGATATCCAGTTGATCGAACAGGGTGTCGATGCCGG
>DASCNF010000156.1:0-13528 GCA_036011345.1 Rhodospirillales bacterium
ATGATGCCTTGCTTCTCGGTGACGCCCTTGATGATGAAGATGTTCTCCCAAGCTGCCGCGGAGTGCAGATCGGCGCTGCCGCCGAGTTTCTCAGCCAGTCCGGCGACTTTCTTCGCTTCCGCGTTGATGGGTGCGAAGCTGGTCGGGATGTACATGCCCTCGACCTGCTTTGAACAGCCCTTGAGAGTCTCGCTACTGGAAGAACTCGTCAGCCCGACCAAGAGTTTGGGCTTGATCCGCTGACGGGCCATCTCCTTCAACATGCCACAGGTTGTAAAGGGATGGGACGAGACGATAAGCATATCGGCACCCGACTTCTTGAAGGCACGGGCCTGAACGCTGAAGTTGGTATCGGCCATCAGCCAGTTGGACGAGTGAGCAAGGAGTTCCTTCCAACCTACCGCAATCTTTGTGCCGAGTTCCGGAATACCGCCCTTCACCCACGTGAATCCGTGACGCTTGGCGGCCTGGGCGATGACCTTGGCATAGGTTCCCTTGGAATGACCTTGGTCGGTCTCTGTCCCGCCGTACATGGTCTTCACGTCGGGATGATTCTTACGCAGCCACGCGAAAAGCTTATCGTACATATCGGGCTCGTTCGGCGTGTTGCGGAAGGTCCATTGGGAAATCTTGGCCAAACCATTGCGCACAGCCGTATCCGTCAGGACGGGAAACTGGAGTCCGGAGTCACTGGCATCGTCCACTTTTTTCTGGAATATGCCGAAACTGGCTGCCGCCACTCCCGAGCATGTAGGCCCCATGCCGATCAGTGCTTCGCTTCCCGTCGCAACCTTTCGCGCAACGGCGATGCCCTGTTCAGCGTTACAGGCGGAATCGAAGTAGGCAAGCTCTATCTTTGCCATGACACCGTCGCCCATTTTGACGCCACCCGCATCATTGACGGCCTTGATAGCGGCATTCAGCACGGCTTCCGAGTTGACGCCGAAGGAACGGAGTGGTCCCGACTTCGCCCCCCAGCCGGCAAGCTTCACGGTGCGCTCAGCTGCAACGCCGGTGCTAGGCGCAGTCACGGTCGTGACGGCGAGCACCGTCGTAGCCACGAACGCCGTTAGGATCATTTTGTTGTTCATGATGTAGCCTCCTAGGTTTTCCGTACTTTCCTGATGGTTGTTAGAATCTTTTATTGGCTCTTGGGGTTTCTTGCTGGCGTTTTTACGGGGCACACCTCAAACAGCAACCCGGACCCCAAACGCTCCCGCAGAGAGACGCCGGGGTCCGAATCACTGGGAGGTAATGCATCGCGGTCAGCGCCTATGGTTCATTGTGTTCCTTGGCCCGTTGTTGTCGCATTCACCAGGCACGCCATGTTGCCGTAGGGATGCTTGTTCTCGTGCATCAACTGATGGGCATGGCCGATCTGGTCGAAAGAAAACGTCTCCGAAAGACAAGGATCGACCTTGCCGTCAATGACCATTCGATTGACCGCCGCCGCCTGCTCGTCATTGGAGAGGTGGCTACCTTGGAAACGCTTCTGCATCATCCAGTGATAGCGCAGGTCCAGGGTCACGTTGTAGCCCGTGGTGCCGGCGCAGATGACCACCATGCCGCCGGTGTCGCAGACGAAACCGGACGTCGGCAGGGTCGCCTCGCCCGGATGCTCGAACACGATGCGCGGGCTCTTACGGTCACCGACCGCCTCCCAGATCGCCTTGCCGAAGGCACGCGCGCCTTTCATCCAGGCGCCCCACTCGGGGCTCGCCGTGTCGGGCATGGTGCCCCAGTGATCGAGGTCGGTGCGGTTGATCACGCCGACGGCGCCGTGGTCGAGACAGAACTGCCGCTTGTCCTCGTCGGAGACGACGGCGACCGGCTTGCCACCCTGGGCGGCGGCGATCTGCAGCGCCATGCTGCCGAGCCCCCCCGCGGCGCCCCACACAAGCACCACGTCGCCTTCCTCCACCGTATGCGGCGGCCAGCCCATCAACATGCGGTACGCGGTGGAGGCGCACAGCATGTAGCAGGCCGCTTCTTCCCAGGTCAGGTGCCCGGGCTTGGGCTGGCACTGGTGCGACTGGGCGCGGGCGAACTGACAGTAGCTTCCGTAGTTGGTCTGGTAGCCCCATATCCGCGTCGACGGCGCCAGCATCGGATCCTTGCCCGAAAGCACCCAAGGATCGTCCGCTTCCCACCAGCCGCTGTGGACGACGACCTCGTCGCCGATGGCAACCTCGGTGACCTGGTCACCGATGGCCCAGACGATGCCTGAGCAGTCGCTGCCGCCGGCATGAAATTCTTCCGCTTCGCCCTTCTTCAGGCGATCGGCGATGACGTCGACGGGGCGACCGAGGGCGGCCCACACGTTGTTGTAGTTGATCCCCGTTGCCATGACGTAGACGAGGACATCCTTCGCCCCCAAAGCGGGAGTCGGGATGACCTCGCGCTGCCACGCTTTCTCGGGTTCTCCGAAGCGGTCCTGGCGGACCACGAAGGCGTGCATCTTTTCGGGAATGGCGCCTATGGGCGGCCGCTCGCCAAGTTCAACGATTTCAGGGGGTGAATCATCCCCGTGCGCGGACTCCGTGTCCATGAACCGTCCTCCCCGTGTTTTTTGCCCGACGGGAGCGTTTTGTAAGATTACCTTTACGTGTATCTTAATATTATGCTATTTGTCAAACAAATTAACCTAGCGTTGAAATATTTTTTCTCAATAAATCTCTACGCGATTGGAAAAAATGGTATTTGAAAGACTTGGTGAAGGAAGGTCTTTTCTCGTCCCACACGCGCTCCTTGGCGCTATCCCAAATTGATTGTTCTCTCTGAAGGAGAAGCGAGTTGGCGTCTACGAAGTTGAAGTATGAACCGCTGGTCACGGCGTCGCTAGCCAAGCAGATCGCTGAGAACATTCGCGAGTCCATCACGGACGGCACACTGAAGGCGGACGATCAGTTGCCCACAGAGGACGAACTCGCGAAGCAGTTTCAGGTTTCGCGCCCGACAATCCGCGAAGCACTCAAGCGGCTTGCCGCGCAAAGCCTCATCCGGTCCCGGCGCGGACCGGTGGGCGGTACGTTCGTCAACCGACCGAGCCATGAGGAAGTGAGCTCCAACCTGACCACGGCGACGGCACTGCTCGTCAGCCTCGGCGAGTTCGAGGTCCCCGAGATCCTGGAGGCGCGGCACGAGCTCGAAGTCATCTGCGTGCGGCTCGCCGCCAAGAGGAACATGCAGGCCGAACTGGATGTCATGGCTGAGGAGATCGAGGCGCAGAAGAACAGTGCTCTCTCGGACGTCGACTTCTGCGCCTCCGACATCCGGTTTCACCGCGCCATAGCGGACGCCGCGCATAACCCGGTGCTTCAATTCGTCATGTTCGCGGTCATCGAGGCGCTGCAGCCGATCGAGAACATGGTCGTCTTCCGCTTTCGCGAACGCGAAGAAATTGTCAAACAGCACGAAAAAATGCTCGCGGCCTTGAAGGCGCGGGACGCCGAGGCTGTTGTCTCTGCCGTGACCGAGCAGACGGAATATCTGCGCGAGCGTTTCGACGCGGCCCAGGAATGGAAGCGCCAGCGCGCCGTGAACTGAGAGTGATCGTGTTGTCCTCTGATTTTTGTGTTGGCGTGCCGACAACGTGAGCCGGGGTTCCAGCCCCGCCGGCAGCAGGGGGGATAATCGGCATGGGTTTCCGTACATCCAAATTCTGAAAAATGTTGGACTTGTGGCTGTCTATCTAACGTCTGCTTTTGGCTAAGAGCGGAAGTAACGTAAGTTCCGCCGGAGGTCTGCTTTCACGCACTTGGCCGACATCGGTGTGGCGAGCGATCATCTAACGACGACGTCATTCACGAACACATGCACCCGAGACACACCCGGGTGCGCCCGCCACTTGACGGTAGCCGGCCGATCCAGAACAATCGGATAAATTCCGCACCAAGGGAGGGAAAGGATGCTCGAACTCTATCACTACGGGACGGCGGTGTGCCCGCAGCGGGCTCGCCTCGTCCTCACCGAGAAGGGCCTCCAATGGACGAGCCACATTCTCAACATCCGCATGGGCGAGCACCTGAACCCGCAATACCTGAAACTCAACCCCAAGGGCGTTGTGCCGACCCTAGTCCACGACAGCAACGTGTTCGTCGAGACGACGGTGATCATGTATTACCTGGACGAGGCATTTCCCGAGTTGCCCCTTCAGCCGGCCGACCCGGTGGGCCGGGCGCGGACACGGATGTGGACCAAGCGGGTGGACGATGAACTGCACCCCGATTGCGGCGTGCTCTCGTGGACGACCTATATCCGCACGGAGATGCTGGCCCGCCCGCCCGAGGACCTGGAGGAGCACTACCGCAAGATGCCCGATCCCGACTGGCGCGATCTGCAACGCCAATGCTTCGAGATGGGCATCGAGGCGCCCGTATTCCGCTCCGCCATCAGGCGCTACGACAAGGTATTGGGAATAATGGAGGAGGCGCTGGCCGACGGCCCGTGGCTGGGCGGGGCCGACTACACGCTGGCCGACGCCGCCGTCACACCCTACGTGCTGCGCCTCGACATGCTGGGTATGTCGGGTATGTGGGAGGGCTCACGGCCCCGCGTCGGCGACTGGTACGGGCGGGTCCGCGCGCGCCCCTCGGCGGCGGTGGCGCTCGACGCCTACATCAAGCCCGCCGACGCCGACAAGATGATCGGCCCCGGCACCGAGGTGTGGCCGGAGATCCAGAAAATCCTGGCGGCATGAGGGCCGCTCCCTTCGGCGCGGGAAACCGCCGATGATCAACAGCGACGTTCTCTGGCATCACGCGGCGCGCCGCCCCGACAAGCCGGCCATCGTCTGGAACGGCAAGACCTACACCTACGCCGATCTCGCCGCCCGCGTGCGGCGCCTTGCCAACGCGCTGGTCGGCCTCGGAGTGGCCAAGGGCGAGCGCGTCGGGCTGCTTGCCACCAACTGCGTGGAACACGTGGAAACCGTGTTCGCGCTGTCCGAGATCGGCGCCATATGGGTACCGTTGAACTATCGCCTGACGCCCGGCGAGGTGGGCGTCATCGCCAACGGCGTCGAATGCTCCTCGATTGTCTATGGCGCCAATCTGATGGAAACGGTCGAGGCCCTCCGCGACGATGCAGGCGGCGTCAGCCGATGGATCGGTATCGGCGACGCGCCGAAGCTGGGCGAGAGTTACGACGACCTGCTGCAACGCGCCAGCGACGCCCGCCCGCCGCGCCGCGCCGTGCCCGAGGACCTGTTCGCCATCCAGCACACCAGCGGCACCACCGGCCTGCCCAAGGGAGCGATGCTCACCCACCGCCAGATGCTGCAGGGGTTCGCTTATTCGATCATGGAGTACGGCGTGCGCTCCGACGACGTCGCGCTCCATCTCCTGGCGCTGTTTCATTCGGGCGGCAACATGTACTTCATGGAGCAGTTCATGGCCGGCTCCACCATTTTCCTACACGACCAGTTCGACCCGAAAGACGTATTGCGCACCATCGAACAAGAGCGCATCTCCTACGTCGGCCTAGTGCCCTCAATGCTCATCTTCCTTCTCGAATCGGAACTCATCGGCAAGGCCGACGTCTCCAGCCTGGGGCGCATCCAGTACGGCGCCTCGCCCATTCCCGTCGACCGCCTAGCCCGCGGCCTCGAGGTCTTCGACGCCGATTTCCAGGGCATTTACGGCCAGACCGAGGCCGCCGTCTTCATCACCCACTTGAGCGGCGACGAACACCGCCAAGCCCTGGCAGCGGGCGGCGCGTTGCTGGAGTCCTGCGGCAAGCCGTGCATGGGCTACGACATCATGATCGCTGATACCAAGGACAAGGCACTGCCGCCCGGCGAGGTCGGCGAGGTGTTGATCCGCAGCGACAGCGTCATGAGCGGCTACTGGAACCGCCCCGACGCCACCGAGAAGACGCTGAGGGGCGGCTGGCTGCACTCCGGCGACATCGGACGCATGGACACCGAAGGCTACATCTACATCGTCGACCGCAAGAACGACCTCATCGTGTCCGGCGGCGAGAACGTCTATCCGGTCGAGGTGGAAAACGTCATCTCAGCCCATCCCGAGGTGGTCGAGGTCGCCGTCATCGGGGTGCCCGACGAGCGCTGGGTGGAGGTCGTCAAGGCCATCGTCGCGGTGCGCCCGGGAAGTAGTCTGGCGGAGGCCGATATCATCGAGTTCTGCCGCGACAAGCTTGGCGGGTTTAAGATTCCCAAGTCCGCCGATTTCACCGAGGCGCTGCCGCGCACGCCGAGCGGTAAGGTCACCAAGAACGTGCTGCGCGAGCCCTTCTGGAAAGGCCACGGCCGCCGGGTGTGACGCGCCGCTAACGGGTATCCGCCAAAAAATAAAGGGCCGCGCCCGAAGGCGCGGCCCCAAACGGCGTCGGTTGGGACGCCGCGTACGGGTGTTACTTGAAGCGGCCGCCGACGACGGGGGGCTTCCAGATGGCGCCCTCGTTCCATTTCTTGAAGGCCGCGTAATAGGAATCGGTGACGGTCTTCATCCAGTGGTCGCCCTTCTTCGACATCTCCGCCGCCTTCTCGTAGGCCCAGTCCTTGGTCGCCTGCGACATGGCGTCCATGGTCTCCTGGTTCAGGCGCGTCCACACATTGTCCTTTTTCAGGATCTTCTGCATGGCATCGAGATCGGCCCAGTGCCAGTCGAGCCACGAATCGAAGTTGGCGAGCTTGGAGGCCGCCATGACCCTGTTCTGAAGGTCCTTGGACAGGCCGTCCCAGACCTCCGCCTTGACGCTAAAGTGCAGATAACCGCCGGGCCAATGGTAGCCAGGGGTGACGACATACTTGGCGATGCCAAAAAGGCCCTTGTTGAGGTTCTCGAAGGGGCCCGACCACTCGGCGATGTCGAGGGCCTTGCGCTCCAGCATGACGTAGATCTCGGAGCCCGGCGTCGCCGTGGCGTTGCCGCCGAAGTAATCGTTGACGATGTTGGCCCAGATGCCAACGGTGCGGAACTTCTTGGCCTTCAGGTCCGAGAGCTTGGTCACCGGAGCGTGCGACAGCCACATCTCCTGCGGCGCATAGCCCTGACCCCAGGTTTTCAGCCCCAGGCTCTCGCGGTGGAAGGCGTCCAGCAGGTCGTGTCCGCCGCCCTTCTCATAATACCACATGGAAAAGCCCTCGTACGGCATCCCCGCCGGGTGGTTGGCGAAGAAACCGTTCACCGGATGCTTGTTGACGATGTAGAGGGTCGTCGTGTGGTGAGCGTCGGCAAGACCATCCATCACCGCGTCGAAGCCCTTGAAGCCCGGTGCGATGATGCCGACCGCCTTGCAGTCGATCTCCACCTCGCCGTTGGTCAGCTGCTTCACCCGACTTTGGAACGCCGGTGTGGTGAATTTGTAAAACCCCGACGTCTTCGGCGTGAAGTGAGTGCAGACCCACTTGATTTTCGCCGACGCGGGGCTGGTGCCCAGACCCGCAAACAACGCCAGAGCCGCGAAGGCGAGAAGCCCCCTAGTCAGTTTTCCCAAGACCATTGCGTTCCTCCCGTTTTCTTGGAATGTAGGTGAATGTAGATTTCTCAAAGATATCAATGTTGCCAGCGCGAGTATAGGCGTATTGTGACCATCCTGTCACCCTGTCAGTTTTGATGTCTGGTTAAATTCTTGCCGCGTCGATTCGAGCCCCGTTCCAAGCGGGGAGCGCCTTCGGGAAGGGATGGCGCGGCGCGCCGATATTTGCCGAAGGCGATTTGCGGAGCGAGCGCAGGGGGAGCGTGATGAAGCTGAGAATCCTCACCGAGGACGACGTGCGCGGCCTCGTCGTCATGGCCGACGCCATCGATCTGCAAGCGAAAGCCTTCATCATCCTCGCTGAGGGCGGCTCGATCGAGGGGCTCAGGAGCTTCGCCTTGTCGGATGACCCGCCGGGCGGCGTCATCTTCAATCCGTCGTTCCTCAAGGGCGGCAAGGGCTACGGCATCAAGGTGGTCTCCGACTTTTACGGAAACTCGGAACTGGGCGTGCCCCGCATGTCGGCCATCGTCGCCCTGTTCGACGGAGAGACCGGGCTGCCGCGCACCATCATGGAAGCCGGTTACATGAGCGATCTGAGGACCGGCGCCGGCACGGCGCTGGCGGCCCGCCATCTAGCGCGCCGCGACAGCCGAGTCCTTACCCTGGTCGGGGCTGGCCGCGTCGCCCGCAACCAGCTCGCAGCGCTCTCCGAGGTGTGCCGGCTAGAGAAGGTCCGCGTCGTCACGCGCTCCGAGGGGCGCGGGCGTGAGTTCGTGGAACGCATGTCGGCGGCCGGCGGCAAGGTACCGACGGATATCGAACTGGCGCTTGAGCGCGACGCGGCGGTGGGCGACGCCGACATCGTGGTGTGCGCCACCACGGCGCGCCAGCCCGTGATCGACGGCGCCGCCTTGAGCGCCGGCACCTTCGTCGCCGCCGTCGGGGCCCATGACGTCGGCGCCCGCGAGGTCGACACCGAAACCATCCGCCGCGCCGCCAAGCGCGTCGTCGACAGCCCCGTCGATAGCCTCAAGAATGCCGGCGACCTGATGGTGCCGCTGGGCGAGGGCGTGATCGGCGAAGACGACATCGCCAGCATCGCCGACGTCGTCGCCGGGCGCCGCGCGGGCCGCCAATCGGACGATGAGATAACGTACTACAAAGGCATGGGCGTACCCATCCAGGACCTGGTGACGGCCCAGTACATAGAGAGCCGCGCCGAGGAGCGCGGCGTCGGCACCATCATCGACATCGGCGGCGACCACGACTGAAGGATCTGGCCGAATCACGGACGGCGCAATCAACACCTGACGGGCGCCCGGGAACGGCATAATATTCCTTGCAAGCCTAAGAACAGAGGAGGATCGCAGTGACCGATGGCGCCAGCGACACCGACGCCGAGACGGCGCAGATTCGCGCCGCGGTGCGCGCCTTGTGCGCCGATTTCCCCGGCGCCTACTGGCGCGCCCACGATAGCGCGCGCACCTACCCCACGGAATTCGTCGCCGCCCTGACCAAGGCCGGCTACCTGGCCTCCCTGGTGCCCGAGGAATTCGGCGGCAGCGGATTGGGCCTGTCCACCACCGCCGTCATCCTCGAGGAAGTCCACGCCAGCGGCGCCAACGGTGCCGCCTGCCACGCCCAGATGTACATCATGGGGACCATCCTCCGTCACGGCAGCGACGCCCAGAAGGCCCAATGGCTGCCCGGGATCGCTTCCGGAGAATTGCGCCTGCAGGCTTTCGGTGTTACCGAGCCGACCAGTGGCACCGACACCCTCAGCTTGCGTACCACCGCCGAGCGCCACGGCGACGACTACGTCATCAACGGCCAGAAGGTTTGGACCTCGCGGGCCGAGCATTCCGACCTCATGCTGGTACTGGCCCGCACGACGCCCCGCGACGAGATCGAAAAGCGCACCGACGGCCTTTCGGTGCTGCTCGTCGACATGCGCGACGCCCTCGACAATAGCCTAACCATCAAGCCCATCCGCACCATGATCAACCACGCCACCACCGAGGTCTTCTTCGACGACCTGCGCGTCCCCGCCGCCAACCTCATCGGCGAGGAGGGCAAGGGCTTCCGCTATATCCTCGACGGCATGAACGCCGAGCGCGTGCTGATCGCCGCCGAGTGCATCGGTGATGCCCGCTGGTTCATCGAAAAGGCCGTCTCGTACGCCAACGAGCGCCGCGTCTTCGATCGCCCCATCGGCCAGAACCAAGGCATCCAGTTCCCCATCGCCCGCGCCTTCGCGGCTACCGAGGCGGCCAATCTTATGGTCTACAAGGCGGCCGCCCTTTTCGACGGGGGTGCCACCATCGGCAAGGAAGCCAACCTCGCCAAGTACCTCGCCGCCGAGGCCTCCTGGCAGGCCGCCGACATGTGCCTGCAGACCCACGGCGGCTTCGGCTTCGCCGAGGAATACGACATCGAACGCAAGTTCCGCGAGACGCGCCTTTACCAGATCGCACCGATCTCCACCAACCTCATCCTCTCTTACATCGCTGAGCACGTCCTCGGCCTGCCCCGGTCTTACTGATGGAGGCCTATTGATGGAGGGCCCCCTCGACGGCATCCTAGTGGTTTCCCTCGACCAGGCGGTGGCGGCACCCTATACCGCATCACGCCTCGCCGACGCCGGCGCCCGGGTCATCAAGGTGGAGCGCCCGGGCGGCGATTTTGCGCGCGGCTACGACACAGTCGTCAATGGCGAGAGCGCCTATTTCGTGTGGCTTAACCGGGGCAAGGAATCGGTCGAACTCGACATCAAGGATGCCGCCGACGCGGCGCTCCTAGAGCGCATGATCGGGCGCGCCGACGTCTTCATCCAGAACCTGGCGCCGGGTGCGGCGGGGCGCGCCGGCTTCGGCTCCGAGTCCTTGCGGGCACGATTCCCGAACCTCATCACCTGCGACATCAGCGGCTACGGCGACGACGGGCCCTACCGCGACATGAAAGCCTACGATCTGCTGGTGCAGGGGGAAAGCGGGCTGGCCTCGATCACCGGCGGACCCGAGGGGCCGAGCCGCGTCGGCGTGTCGGTGTGCGACATCGCCGCCGGCATGTACGCGCTGGCCGGCATCCTCGAAGCCTTGTACGAGCGCCAGCGCACCGGGCTGGGCAAGGGCGTCCAGGTGTCGCTGTTCGACGCCATGGCCGACTGGATGTCGGTGCCCCTCCTGTACCACGAGTTCACCGGCCGGGGGCCGGCCAGGGTCGGGCTGCGCCATCCCTCGATCACGCCCTACGAGGCCTTCGAGACTGAGGACGGAGAGCGGGTCATCATCTCTATCCAGAACGAGCGCGAATGGGTCAATCTCTGCGAACAAGTCCTGGAGCGCCCCTCCATGGCGAGCGATCGGCGCTTCGCCGGCAACGAGGCGCGCAACGAGAACCGCGCCGCCGTCATCGCCGAGATCCAGGCGGTGTTCTCGAACTTCACCCGCGAGACGTTGACGGCGCGCCTGAAAGAGGCCCGGATCGCCTACGGCGCCGTCAACTCGCCGGCCGACCTCGCCGCCCACGCCCAGTTGCGCCGCGCGCCAGTGGCGACGCCCGGCGGCACCATCGACGCCGTCGCCCCGCCCATCCGCCTCACCGGCGAGGAGCCTGACTTGCGCCCGGTGCCCGGCCCGGGTGAGCAGAGCGCCGCCATCCGCGCCGAGTTTGCGGCCACCGATGACAGCGACCAGCCAGGGAACTAACCATGAGCGAAACCGCCACCGATTTCAGCGACTGGATCGGGCGCCGCGAGGAGGCAGAAGACGTCGCCACGCCGTCGTCGGTCGCCGGCATGATCGCCACCCTCGACCGCGATGACGAGACGCCGCGAAAGGGCGACCCGGTGCCGCCCTTGTGGCACTGGATGTATTTCGCACCGAGAGTGCGCCATTCCGAGATCGGCCCCGACGGCCACCCCCGGCGCGGCGACTTCATGCCTCCCGTCCCGTTGCCCAGGCGCATGTTCGCTGGCGGGCGGGCCACCTTCCATAGACCCATCCGCATCGGCGACGAGGTGCGCCGCGAGGGCGAGATCACGAAAGTGGTGCGCAAAGAGGGCCGTACCGGCGAGTTGGTCTTCGTCACCGTCGGCTACCGCATCGTCACCGACCGCGGCCTGGCCATCGAGGAGGAACACGACATCGTCTACCGCGACGCCCCACCCCCCGGCCAACAGGCGGCGCTCCAGCCGGCCGAGAAGGCAGATACGCGCGACGGAGATTGGTGGCGCACCGTCGCCCCCGATCCGGTCATGCTGTTCCGCTACTCGGCCCTCACCTTCAACGGCCACCGCATCCATTACGACCATCCCTATGTCACCGGCGTCGAGGGCTATCCCGGCCTCATCGTGCACGGGCCCCTCATCGCCACCATGCTCGCCGATCTTGCCCGCGACGAAAGCGGGCGGCCGCTCGGGCGCTTTGCCTTCCGCGCCAAAAGCCCACTGTTTGCCACCGCGCCCTTCACGGTGGGCGGCCGGCTGGAGGCCGACGGCACCACCTGCACCGTCGCCGCCATCGACGCCGAAGGCGCCCTCGCCATGACCGCCGAGGCGAAACTGGCCTGAGGCGGAACTGGCCTGAGGCGACGAAGCGGGCTTCCGGCCCCGGCCGGCGGCGCTTGCATGCCGACGGCGGAAAATTAATTTTATGGGAACCGCCTTTTCCATGGCATGAGGGGTTGTGTATGTTCGAACCGACGGGAAAACAAGTCACGCCGTCACGGATTCAAGTCATGCCGTCACGGATTAAAGAAACCGCCATCAAAATCGCCATCGCGTCGCTTATCATCGGATTATTGCTTGGGTTTTTCGATATCGACCCGCGCGAGCTTCTGGCCTATTTCGGTGAAACCGTTCAGCATATGTTTTCGGTCGTGGCGCCGGTTGTCGAATGGGCCGTCAAATACGTCCTGCTCGGCGCCATTGTCGTGGTGCCCATATGGCTGACATTTTTCGCCATCGGCTGGCTGCGCGACCGGGATCTGGCTGCTGGCGGCCACCGCCACGGCGGTGGCGGCGGCGGCGCTCTCGTCCGACGAGGAGGAGGAAGAAACGATCCTCTAGGCGGCTGGGTCAAGAGCCGCGAAAATCCAATGACGGCCTAGGATACGATGGCTGTGACGACAAAAGAGAATATCGCGGGGAACATCGAGGACATCGTCAAGGGCCGCTACGACGCATGCGCCGGGCGGGGCGGTGGAGAGGGGGCGGTTTGCTGCCCCGGTGAGCCCCCCGCCGGGCCGAGCTTTGCCGCCGAGCATGGCCTCTACAGCCAGCAAGAGCTTTCGCTGGTCCCCAAAACCGCCTTCACCCTTTCGCGAGGATGCGGCAACCCCACGGGGTTCGCCGATCTTCGAGCGGGCGAGACGGTGGTCGATTTGGGGTGCGGCGCGGGGATCGACGTTGTCCTCGCCGCCCACAAGGTCGGGGCTGGCGGAAAAGTGGTGGGCGTGGATTTCTCCGCTCACATGATCGACCGCGCCAGACAAACGGTGGCCGAGGCGGGCCTGACGGAGATGACCGGGTTCGTCGTCACCGGCTTGGGGCGGATGGAGCTTGCCGACGGCGTCGCCGACGTGGTGATCTCCAACTGCGTCATCAACCTATGCCCCGACAAGGAAGCCGTCTACCGCGAAGCCTTTCGCATCCTCAAACCCGGCGGGCGCCTGGCTGTTTCCGACATCGTCCATTCGGGGAAGATCGATCCCGGGGTCGGCAGGCGCTTCCGATCGACCTGGGCGGGATGCGTGGGCGGGGCGATCGAAGAGGACCGCTATTTTCAAATCGTTCAAGACACCGGCTTCAGCGCTGTCGAGTTCGTGGCACGCCACCCGCTGGGGCCGACGGAACTGGAGGGAATGGCGTGTTGTCCGGGACCGGAATTCACCCCCGTTCCGGCCAAGGAAGATATCGCTTCGGCGGAAGGAAAGGTTATCAACATCAAGTTCCGGGCCAGCAAGCGTCGGGTGCGATAGCGAAAGCGAATCGCACCACGGCAGCCTTACCGCGAGGCGAGGGGTGCGCGGTGGTAATCCCTGCAGTACCAACAAAAAATTACCGGCCGGGAAATATGGAGACTAA
>DASCNF010000157.1:0-39277 GCA_036011345.1 Rhodospirillales bacterium
GGCGATGCCTTTACATCGGCAAGCCTTCCTGGCGCCCCGAGGGGGCGGGAAAAGCGACCCGGGGGGCGGCCTTTCGAGACCCCCGGCGTCGTTGCGTGGCGCTTGTGATGCGCTAGCATCACGGCGCGCCCCGCGCCTAGCCGGATGAACTCGGAAGGCCGTCGTATATGCCACGAACTTCTGATCCAGGACACCAGTCGGCAAGTATAGCCAAGCGGCCTTTGAGGCGGGAGAAGTTTTATTGCCCGGGGCCCCGCCGGGCGTCCGGAAAGGGCGCGGCGCGCCCAGTTCACGCTCAAAATATGGGAACACCACTTGTCTACCCATAGCTAATATTGTTAAGTACCGGTCCGCCCAAACAAGCGGAGAAGACGATGTCGGTAGAGTGGACGGCTGAGCGCACGAAAAACCTCGTCGATCTGTGGAACAAGGGGCTGACCACCGCTGAGATCGGCCGCCACCTTGGCGTCACCAAGAATTCGGTGGTCGGCAAGGCGCACCGCCTCGACCTGCCGAAGCGCCAGTCTCCCATTCCGCCGCCGGCCGAGGGGACGCCGATTGTCAGGCTGGAAGCCTTGAGGGCCGGCATGTGCAGTTGGCCGGAGGGCGAGCCGGGCAAGCCGGACTTCCGCTTCTTCGGTAAAAAGCCGACCATTCCGGGCAAGCCCTATTGCGCCGAACACTGCGCCCGCGCCTACGTCAGAAATTCCAAGGACAAGAAACGCTCGGCGGGCCGCCTGAGCGGTGGGCCTTAGGGCCTCGTCATCCTGGATCAAAACGATCCAAAGCGTGAATCGTCCTCTACGCCGGGTTTTCTTCGTCTTGCGAATCCCTGACCACGCGCATGAGGCGGCCGATGGCAGCGCCGACCTCGGAACTCGGCACACCATCTTTGTACTTGTAGGTCAGGTCCTCGGCGAAGATCTTGCGCGAGCGCTCGCTCATATTGGTATACAGTTTTTCCAGCAGGGCGTGGTTGTTCTCGGCCGCCTTCGCGACGTCGATCTCGGTATCGCCGAGCCGCAGCCTGTAGGACTGGGGCGCCAGCTTGGTGAGCGATATCTTCATGTTTCCCCCGAGGAATTACCCTAGCGTATACCGAAAACAAGGCTGGCGTACGGTTGCGCCGATGACAAGTGCGCCGCCGCTTGACCCCACCCCAGTCGATAGAATCTAATATTTGGCGCCCATGAATTTCCTCGAGCGAATAGCCGAGTGCACGGCCACCGACTTGTCGCGTTACAGGTCTTTCCGGGACGAGGACGCTGAGCTGGGCCTAGTCAGGGACGATTTTGCCGAGGTCCTGGGCGAGTTTCCAGAGGTCTTCAGGGTGTCCAAGTGGTCGGTCGATCTGGCCGCGCGGCTCGCCGCTCCCGACCAGCGGACCGAGGCCGTCGGTGCCGTGCTCCGCACCCTCGCTGGGCGCGGCATGATCCCGGGCTGGCGGGACGAACCTTATCCGATCGGCACCTCATTTCGGGACGCCCGCTTACTTCACCATGGAGCGTGCCGCCGTGCCCCTGTTCGGGCTGTGCGCCTACGGGGTGCACGTGAACGGCTATGTGCGGGGCGGCGGCGGCATGGAGATGTGGATCGGCCGACGCGCCCTCGACAAGCTGACGGCTCCGGGCAAGCTCGACCAGTTGGTGGCCGGCGGCCAGCCGGCCGGGGCGACGCTCAGGGACAACCTGATCAACGAGTGCGCCGAGGAGGTGAGCCTTTCGCAAGCGCTGGCGGCGCAAAGCGGTGCCGGTAGGCGCCGTAACCTACTGCGCAGAACGCGCCGAGGGGCTGCACCGCGACGTGCTGTTCAACTACGACCTGGAACTTCCGGCTGACTTCCGGCCCGTCAACGCCGATGGCGAGATCTCGGAATTCTACCTGTGGCCCATCGAGCGCGTCATGGAGACCGTGCGCGAGTCCGACGCCTTCAAGTTCAACTGCGCCCTCGTGGCCATCTACTCGCTGGTCCGCCACGGCCTAATTTCCCCCGACCACCCCGACTACATGGAGATATTGCGCGGCCTGCGTGGGTGAGGTCCCCGCCGATCTTCACTCGAACCCGGCGATTTGCCGGACCTCCGCCGGGCTCTTGCCGGCGTCGCGCAGGGCTTGGATGGTCAGGCTCCGGTGGCGCTTGGCGAGGCGCCGGCCGGCCTCGTCGGCGAGCATCGGGTGGTGGTGGTAGAGCGGCACGTCGAGCCCCAACAGCGCCTGCAACAAGCGGTGCAGGTGGGTGGCGGCGAAGAGGTCCTCGCCGCGCGTCACCAGGGTGACCCCTTGCAGGTGGTCGTCGAGGGTGACGGCGAGATGGTAGCTCGTCGGCGTATCCTTGCGGGCCAGCACCACGTCGCCGAACAGGTTGGGCTCGGCGGCGGCGGTCCCGGCCGCGCCGTCGTGCCATTCGAGGGGGCCGGCCGTTTCAGCCGCCCTTTTGGTGTCGAGCCTGAGGGCGGAAGGCGTGCCGGCGGTCTTCTTCGTGCCGCGTGTTTGGGGCGACAACCCGCGGCAGGTGCCGGGATAGAGGGGGCCGTCGGGGCCATGCGGCGCGTGGCTGGCGCGCGCAATCTCGGCGGCCACCTTCTGGCGCGTGCAAAAACACGGGTAGAGCAGGCCCTGCCCGTCGAGCCGCGCCAAGGCGCCTGCGTAGTCGTCCATGTGGTCGGACTGGCGGCGCACCGGCTCCTCCCAGGCGAGCCCGAGCCAGGCGAGGTCTTGGTAGATGGCTGCCTCGAACTCGGGCCGGCAGCGCCCGGCGTCGATGTCCTCGATGCGCAGAATCAGGTGCCCGCCGCCGGCGCGTGCCGCCCTCTCGGCGAAAAGCGCGGCATAAGCGTGGCCGACGTGCAAAAGCCCCGTCGGGCTCGGCGCGAAGCGGGTGACGAAGGGGGCGGAAGCACCAGGGCGGGACGTGGACATGGGGTGACAATAGCAAGGATTGTGGGCTACCAGTGAATGGACTTGTCTCCGACCTTATTCAGGCAAACAACCCAATCCCTTCGCGCAAACATCAAGGTGTCTCATGGCCGAGCTTCCCGAACTGAGCGGCCCGAGCGTGGCGCCGGCGTCCGGCGGCAAGGCGGAGCAGGTGGTCATGTTCGTGCACGGCGTCGGCGCCGACGGCAACGACCTGATCGGGCTGGCCCCCCATTACCGACATGTGCTTCCGGATGCCTTCTTCGTCTCGCCCGACACGCTCTATCCATACGACATGGTGCCGATCGGCTGCCAGGGGTTCCTGATCGGCGATTTCACGCGCCGAAAGCCAGCTTGCCGGCGTCGTCGCGGCGGCGCCCATCCTGGAGGCCTTCATCGACGAAACCCTGGCCGCCCACGGCCTCGGCGCCGACCGCCTGCTGGTCGTCAGCTTTTCCCATGGCACGATGATGTCGCTGCACGTGGGCCTGCGGCGAGGAGCCCCGGTGGCCGGCGTCATCGGCCATTCCGGCATGCTGGCCGGTCCCCATCTGCTGGACGCCGAGATTCGCTCGCGCCCGCCGGTGTTGTTGACCCACGGTGAGGCCGACCCGCTGTTGCCCGTGCAATTTCTGCCTCAGGCCGAGGCTGCCCTCGAGGAGGTCGGCGTCTCCGTCGAGGCGCACGTCCGGCCCGGCCTTGGCCATGGCATCGACGAGATATGCGTGCATCTTGGGCTCGCTTTCGCGAGGCGCGTATTCGGGGTGGCCGAAGCCTGAGAGGCATGCGCGACATGGCGGTCATTTGGCAAGCGCCAGCCACATGCTGTAAGCTGCCGCCTCCCGAACGGAGAGGGTTAAGTGTCCGTCGCGCTTGAAAATTTCCCCGCACTGGTGCTCAACGCCGATTTCCGGCCGCTGAGCTACTTCCCGCTCTCCCTGTGGTCGTGGCAGAGCGCGGTGAAGGCGGTGTTCCTGGACCGCGTCAACGTGGTCTCCGAATACGAGCGCGTGATCCGTTCGCCGAGCTGGGAGGTGCGCGTGCCCAGCGTCATTTCGCTGAAGGCCTACGTGCCCATGAGCCGGCGCCCGGCCTTCACCCGGTTCAACGTTTTTCTGCGCGACAGCTTCAGTTGCCAGTATTGCGGCGGCGGTTACCCGACAGAGGAGCTCACTTTCGACCACGTCGTGCCGCGCTCGCGTGGCGGCAAGACCGTTTGGACCAACGTGGTCACGGCGTGCGAGCCCTGCAACCTGCGCAAGGGACACCGGCTGCCCCGCGAATCACGCGTCTATCCGCGGTGCCGGCCGGTGGTGCCGACCAACTACCAGCTGCAGGAGAACGGACGCGCCTTTCCGCCCAACTACCTGCACCAAAGCTGGTGTGACTTCTTGTACTGGGACTCCGAGCTCGAGGCGAGCTGAGGGCCGCCGCGCCGCCGCACTGGCATTTGGCCATGCCGGCATTTGACATGGCGGGGTGCTGGCGTATACTCCGCCGCCCATTTCCGGGAACGCGGGCCGTACCATCCTTGCGCGGCCCCGTCGGCACCAAACTCGGCGCCGGCCTACCGGGACAATAACAACCGGCATAACGGGTGGAGAAACATGAGCAAGCGCATAAAGTCCAAGTACAAGATCAACCGCCGCCTCGGCGTCAATCTGTGGGGCCGCCCCAAAAGCCCCGTCAATACCCGCGACTACCGCCCCGGCGAGCACGGGCAGAGGCGCCGCAAGCCCTCCGACTTCGGCATGCAGCTACAGGCCAAGCAGAAGCTCAAGGGCTACTACGGCAACATCACCGAGCGCCAGTTCCGCCGCTACTACGCTGACGCCGTGCGCCGGCGTGGCGACACCATCGAGAACCTCATCGGGCTTCTCGAGCGGCGCCTCGACGCGGTGGTCTACCGCATGAAGTTCGTGCCCACCGTGTTCTCGGCGCGCCAGTTCGTCAACCACGGCCACGTCAAGGTCAATGGACGCCGTGTCAACATCCCGTCCTTCCTGGTGCGCGAGGGCGACGTGGTCGAGGTCAAGGAGAAGTCGCGCGAGATGGGGCTGGTGCTGGATGCCGTGGAATCGCCGGAGCGCGACGTCCCCGAGTATCTCGCCGTCGGCCACTTGAAGATGAAGGGCACCTTCGTGCGCACACCGAAGCTCGCCGACGTGCCCTATCCGGTGCAGATGGACCCCAACCTAGTCATCGAGTACTACTCGCGCTGAGGCGCCTCCGGCGGCGCGTCGTTCAAAGCAAAAGGGCCGCGCGGGCGGCCCTTTTCAACTTTGGCGGAAGAACGTGCTAGTGGGCGAACTCGACGCCCTTGTCTTCCAGGAACTTCTGCAGCTCGCCCGCCTCGAACATCTCGCGCACGATGTCGCAGCCGCCGACGAACTCACCCTTGACGTAGAGCTGCGGGATGGTCGGCCAGTTGCTGAACTGCTTGATGCCGTCCCGCAAGCTGGGGTCAGCTAGGACGTCGACCCCCTTGAACTTCACTTCCAGGGTGGAAAGCGCTTGTACGACGGCCGCCGAGAACCCGCACTGGGGAAACATCGGCGTGCCCTTCATGAAAAGGACTACCGGGTTCTCGTCGATCTCGTGTTGGATGTGGGTGAAGGCCGGATGGGTGTCCATGTCGTCTCCCTCCTCAGGATGGGCATCAGGCGTTGTCGGGGGTGTTGGTTTGCAGCGCCAGGGCGTGAAGTTCGCCGCCCATGCGGCCCTGCAAGGCGGCGTACACCATTTGGTGCTGCTGGACGCGGGTCTTGCCGTGGAACGCCGTGGACACCACGTGGGCGGCGTAGTGGTCGCCGTCGCCGCGCAGGTCCTCCATGGTCACTTGGGCGTCCGGTATGGCGGCGCGGATGAGGCTTTCGATCTCGCGCGCGTCCATGGGCATGGGCCAGCTTCCTGAAACAACAGAGTTTCGTCAGGCACCGCCCCACCGGGGACGGCGCCACCGTTTAGGTTCGGATATAGGTCGTCCCCCGCGCTCTGTCAACGCACCAAGGGGGCGCGCCCGGCCGGATGTTGCGCATGATGTCGTCGCGCACCAGGGCCCTGTTGAGGGCTCCGAGGGTGGGGCCGCGACGCCGCATGACGCCGTCCGCCGCGAGGTTCTGGGTGCGCTGAAAACGCTTGGTGTCCTCGAACATGCACGTATCGGGGAAGGACGTGATGCCGTGCTCGGGATCCTCGAACAAGCCGAGGCGGCTCAAGGCCGTTTTTATGCTCAAAACGTCACTGCGGCTCGTGGAAAACGCCGATCCGACGAGCTTCTTGAGGCGCGCTGGTGCGTGGTCATGGCAAGGAATGTTCCCCGTGTAAATATGTTTAATAAAAGGTTTGTATGAAAAAAACATTAGAATCAAGTAAAAAATATTTTCAGCGTAAGTTTGCGGCACGGCGCGGAGGCGTTTCCGGGCAGCCCCCTCACTCCCCCGCCATGTAGTGGGGAAGCCAGGATTCGTGGGCCTCGGCAAGTTCGGCGAGGGGGAAGGCGCCGGCCCCGGCGATGACGAGCGCCGCGCCGCCGGTTGTGCCGATCGCCGCCGCCGGCACGCCGGCCCCGGCGGCCTCGGCGAGCACGCGCTCAGGGGAGACGGTGGTGAGCACGTAGCGCCCCTGGTCCTCGCCGAATAGCCAGGCGTGCAGGGGGACGTCCTCGGGGGCCGCGACCTCGGCCCCGATGCCCGACGCCCCGGATGCCATGGCCATTTCGGCGAGCGCCACGGAGATGCCGCCGTCGGAGACGTCGTGACAGGCGCTGACCAGGCCGTCCATGATCAATTGGCGCACCAGATCACCGTTGCGCCTCTCGGCCTCCAGGTCGACGGGCGGCGGCGCCCCTTGCTCGCGGCCCTTGATCTCGCGCAGATAGAGCGACTGCCCGAGGTGGCCGGCGGTGATGCCGATGGCGACGATGGTCTCGTCCTCGGCCTTGAAGGCGATGTTCACGGCCTTGGCCGCGTCGTCGAGGAGCCCGACCCCGCCGACGACGGGGGTGGGCGGGATGGCCTGGCCCTGGGTCTCGTTGTAGAGCGACACATTGCCCGAGACGACCGGGAAGTCCAGTGCCCGGCACGCCTCGCCCATGGCCGAGACGGCTTCGGCGAACTGGCCCATGATTTCGGGTTTCTCGGGGTTGCCGAAATTCAGGCAGTCGGTGATGGCGAGGGGCCGGGCGCCGGTGGCGGTGAGGTTGCGCCAGGCTTCCGCCACCGCCTGCCTGGCGCCCTCACCGGCATCGGCCGCCACGTAGCGCGACGTGCAGTCCGAGGTCAGGGCCAGCGCCTTCGCCGTCCCGTGGACGCGCACCAGCGCCGCGTCGCCGCTCGGGCCTTGGATGGTGTCGGCCATCACGGTGCGGTCGTACTGCTCCCACACCCAGCGCTTGGAGGCCAGATCCGGGCACCCCAGGAGTTGTTTCAAGGCGGCCAGGGGGTCGTTCGGCGCCGCCACGTCGTCGATCGACAGCGCTTTCGGTTTGGTGCCCGGCGTCCATTCACGTTCGTAGACGGGTGCCGCTTCGGCCAGGGGGTCGATGGGCAGCTCGGCGACGACGTCGCCACCCATGCGCAGCACCATGCGCCCGGTATCGGTGGTCTTTCCGATGACCGCGCAGTCGAGCTCCCACTTGGCGAAGACGGCGCGTACCTCGGCCTCGCGCCCGGGCGGGATCAGCATCAGCATCCGTTCCTGGCTTTCCGAGAGCATCAACTCGTAGGCCGTCATGGCCTCTTCGCGCATGGGCACGCGATCGAGGTCGAGCTCGACACCGACGCCGCCCTTGGACGCCATCTCGAAGGACGAAGACGTGAGCCCCGCCGCCCCCATGTCCTGGATGGCGACGATGGCGTCACCGGCCATCAGTTCGAGACAGGCTTCGAGCAGGAGCTTCTCGGTGAAGGGGTCGCCGACCTGCACAGTAGGGCGTTTCTCCTCGGTGTCCTCGCTGAACTCGGCCGACGCCATGGAGGCGCCGTGGATGCCGTCGCGCCCGGTCTTGGAGCCGACGTAGACCACCAGATCGCCGGGTCCCTGGGCGGCGGAATAGAAGATCTTGTCGGTATCCGCCACGCCCAAGGTCATGGCGTTGACCAAGATGTTGCCGTCGTAGGCGGTGTGGAAATTGCACTCGCCGCCGACGGTGGGAACGCCGATGCAGTTGCCGTAGCCGCCGATGCCGGCTACCACGCCGGCCACCAGGTGCCGTGTCTTGGGGTGCTCGGGCGCGCCGAAGCGTAGCGCGTTGAGATTGGCGACGGGGCGCGCCCCCATGGTAAAGACGTCGCGCAGGATTCCCCCCACCCCGGTCGCCGCCCCCTGGTAGGGCTCGATGAAGGACGGGTGGTTGTGGCTCTCCATCTTGAAGACGGCGGCCTGGCCGTCGCCGATGTCGACGACTCCGGCGTTCTCGCCGGGCCCGCAGATGACCCACGGGGCGTCGGTGGGAAGCTGCTTCAGCCACACCTTGGAGGACTTGTACGAGCAGTGCTCGCTCCACATGGCCGAAAAGATGCCGAGCTCGGTGAAGTTGGGCGGGCGCCCCAGAATCTCCACGATGCGCCCGTATTCCTCTTCGCTGAGGCCGTGCTTGGCGACGGCTTCGGGGGTGACGGCGCTCATCGGCCCAGCGCTTCGAGCAGGCCGTCGAACATGGCCCGGCCGTCGTTGCCGCCGAGCGCCGCGTCGGCCATGCGTTCGGGGTGCGGCATCAGGCCCAGCACGTTGCGCCGGTGGTTGAGGATTCCGGCGATGTTGTCGAGGCTGCCGTTGGGGCTGGCGCCCTCGTCGGTGGCGCCCTCGGCCGTGCAGTAGCGCAACGCCACCCGGTCCTCGGCTTGCAGGCGCTTCAGGGTGTCGGCGTCGGTGAAGTAGTTGCCGTCGTGGTGAGCGATGGGCAGGCGGATGACCTGGCCCCTGGCGTAGCGCCCGGTAAACACGCTGTCGGTGGCCTCGATGCGCAGGTACACTACCCGGCAGATGAACCTGAGCCCGGCGTTGGACATAAGCACGCCGGGTAGCAGCCCGGCTTCGGTGAGCACCTGGAAGCCGTTGCAGATGCCCAGCACCGGCACGCCGGCGGCGGCGCGGCTGGCCACCTCGCGCATCACCGGCGAATGGGCCGCCATGGCGCCCGAGCGCAAGTAATCGCCATAGGCGAAGCCGCCGGGCACCACGATGAGGTCGAGTTCGGGGAGATCGGTATCGCCGTGCCACACCATGGCCGGGGTGCGCCCCGTGCTCGCCGCCAGCGCCACCGCGACGTCGCGGTCGCAGTTGGAGCCGGGAAAGACGATGACGGCGGCTTTCATGAGTGAGCGATCAGCCTTCATCTATCAGCGGTCAGCGATCTGCCAAATGGAGGCCGTGCGCCTAGCCAAGCTGATGGCTGACCGCTCATTCTATCTCGATCGAATAATCCTCGATAACGGTGTTGGCGAGGAGCTTCTCGCACATGGCCTCGACGCCGGTGCGCGCCTTGGCGGCGTCCGTCTCGTCGAGCTCGATTTCGATGTACTTGCCCTGGCGCACGCCGCCGACGCCGGAAAAGCCGAGGGAGGCGAGGGCGTTGCCCACCGCTTTCCCCTGGGGATCGAGGACGCCCGGCTTCAGCGTGACGTGGACTTTAGCTTTCAAGCGCCCCGCCGCTCCTATTGCATTACGGCCGGGCCCTTCATGTCCCGGGGGCCGCTCTCGGGCAGGATCCCGAGGCGCCGCGCCACCTCCTGATAGGCCTCCTCGACCTTGCCGAGGTTGCGGCGGAAGCGGTCCTTGTCTAATTTTTCGTTGGTCGCCATGTCCCACAGTCGGCAACTGTCGGGGCTGACCTCGTCGGCCAGCACGATGCGCATCTGGTCGTCCTCCCACAGGCGTCCGAACTCGATCTTGAAGTCGACGAGACGGATGCTGATGCCGAGGAAGAGGCCGCTAAGATAATCGTTGATCCTAAGCGCCATGGACATCATCTCGTCGAGGTCCTGGGGCACCGCCCAGCCGAAGGCGGTGATGTGCTCCTCGGTGATCATGGGATCGTTCAACTCGCTGGACTTGTAGTAGTACTCGACGATGGAGCGCGGCAGCGGTGTGCCCTCGGCGATGCCGAAACGCTCGGCGATGGAGCCCGCCGCGATGTTGCGCACCACCACCTCGACGGGGATGATCTCGACCTCGCGCACCAGCTGCTCGCGCATGTTGAGACGGCGCACGAAATGGGTGGGCACCCCGATTTCGGCGAGGCGCGTCATCAGGTATTCCGAGATGCGGTTGTTGATGACGCCCTTGCCGGTGATGACACCCTGCTTTTTGTTGTTGAAGGCGGTGGTATCGTCCTTGAAGTGCTGGACGATCGTTCCCGGCTCGGGGCCTTCAAACAATACCTTGGCCTTGCCTTCGTATATTTGTCTGCGTCGGGACATGGGAACTTTCAAACGATGGGCATGGGGGGCGCGCATCCAAAGGGGGAAGCTCCGTATAGCAGGTGCGTGGTGGCAAGACAACGGCGGCGGAGACCGCTGCCGCCTATGGCAAAACCGCCTCGAAGCCGGCCTCGTCGGGGCGCCCCGGCGCGAACAGCCAAAGCGGACGTGCGCCCATCCGCGCCGGCGTGGGAAGGGCGATCAGCGACGAAGAAACGGTGCCGAAGCCGGCGTCCGTGAGCACGTTCATGGCGTCGCCGGGCCCGTCGCCGGAGCCATGCTCGCGGCTCGCTAGGAGCGACTCCCAGGACGCCCAGTCGCCGGCCTCGGGGTCGGGGGTCGGGGCGGCCTCAAACCGCGGTAGGGTGTCGCGGATGCGCGGATCGGCGGTGTCGTTGCGGCCATGGGCGGTGATCATGGAGAGCCCCTCGGGCAAGGCCATGACTTCGACGCCGGCCTCTTCCGCCGCCCCCACCTCGCCGCCGGCCGAGCGCAGCCAGAAGGCGTCGCATTGGTCGGCGACGACCATGTTGAAGGTGCGGTAGGCGGCGGGGTCGATGTCGGTTAGCGCCTGGGCGGCGGCGTCGGCGTCGGCATGGTCCAGGGCCTCGAGGGGCAGCTCGCCGCGGCTGCGGTAGCCGGCCGCCGGGCCCAGCGACTGCGGCCGGTTGAGGACGGCGGCGACGAGGCCGTCGTCGTTGAGGCCGAGCCAGGTGCCCGACGCCTCGAGGTCGATCCCCGCCACAACATGGTAGCGCTCCGGCCAGTGGCGAGCCGGCGGCGCCCACGCTCGGTCGCGCATCTCGTCGCGGTTGGCCGCCAACAAGAGCGGCCAATCATGGCCGGGCCGGCGCAGAATCACCACCGTGCACATGGGGCTTTTCTTAGTCGCTTTGTCCCGGTGGCGCTAGTGCTGGGCCTATTGCAGCGCGCCATTGCTCTGTGGTGCGGTGCCCCTTAAAATTGCCGAGAAGCAGGGATACCAGGGGAACGCAACCTATGACGGACAAGTTCCGCGAGCGCGAATTGAGCGAGGAGGCGAAGTTCAAGCTCGACGAGGAGCGCCGCTTCAAGGCCGAGGTGCGCCGCGACAAGCTCCTCGGTTTGTGGGCAGCGGCCAAGATGGGGATGGGCGAGGCCGAGGCCGAGGCCTTCGCGCGCGAGGTGGTGATTTCCGATCTCGAGGAGCCCGGCGACCGCGACGTCGTCAGGCGCGTGCTGCGCGAGTTTGCGGCGCGCGGCAGCGAAGTCGGCGAAGACGAGGTGCGCACCGAGATGGGCCGCCTTTACGCCATCGCCCTGGAGCAACTCGCCGACGAATACCCCGCGCCCCTCGGCCCTGACCACGGCCGCGTCGGGGATTGAGGGCGTGCCCGACGGGGTCGGGACCGACCTCGATCCACGGACGTGTTCATCATGTGTTGTGAACGGTTGTGAAATTAGGCTAGCCATCAATTGAGTTGGGGCAGGCACGGTCGTCGCCGATGATGTTCGGGATCCAGAATGGAGTAGGGGCTGCCCTTGCGTCAGCCTTGCTCCTGGTGACCGGTGCTGCGTCCGAGAGTGCCGGTGCCGAGCCGGTCGATTCGCGTCAACTCAGCGGCGCCTTCACTCCGGACCCGGAAGGCGTTTGGCGGACGATCGCGCCGAGTGACAGCACCAGTGAGTGCATCGGCGATCCGGTGGCACCACTGTGCGCGGTGGAATTCCACTTGGCCTGTTACCGGCGACGCGAACCGGACCTTTGCCGTGTTGCCTACGGACCGGAATGGGAAGAGGAAATTATCTTTTCCACTTACCCTCATAAAACGTTCTTTAGCTATCGTGTGAAAAAGACCTGGCTCACCGGACCGAAGGACCTGGAACCCTTACCCAATTACGCCTTCAACCGCGAACTGGGCGACCTGATGATCGATGTAATTGTCCCCACATACTGGACCGAAAGTGGGTATTGCTCGACGCCAATAATTCTCATCACTTTATACCGCGTGGAAGTTCGGCGAACGCTGGGCCGTCGTCGAGATCTACCTCCCCCGGCATTCAACGAAATACAGTCCCTCAGGTTTCGCGAAACTGGAAGTGCTCGACGCGGGTCCATTGTTCGGGCGTAAGTTCCCTGACCGCGGTATTAACCGTGTCCTCGACGTGCTGGGCGCCGCCGCGCAGGAAGCCAATCGCCGTGCCCAGCCTGTTGGGAATTCAAAAAATCCCGGGAATTGACTCGAGAGGACGCGCCTCACGCGTCGCCGAAGACGCGCTGGAAGATGGTGTCGACGTGCTTGATGGCGGCGGCCGGGTTGAACAGGGCGTCGAGGGCGGCCGCCTTGAGGCGCCCGCTGACGTCCGTGTCCGTCTTGAGGAGTTCCAGGAAATCGCCCTCGCCCCGCCCCGCCAGTAAGGCGTTGCGTTGCACGGCTTCGTAGGCATCCTCGCGGCCCATGCCGGCCTGGGTGAGGGCGAGCAGCACGGACTGCGAGTGGACCAGCCCGCCCTGGCGCTCCAGGTTGGCGCGCATGGCGTCGGGGTAGACGATGAGCTTGTCGACCAGCGAGGCCAGGCGGGCCAACGCGAAGTCGAGGGCGATGGTGGCGTCCGGCGCCATGATGCGCTCCACCGAGGAGTGCGAGATGTCGCGCTCGTGCCACAGCGTGGCGTTCTCCAGGGCCGGCAACACGGCGCCGCGTACCAGGCGCGCCAGCCCGGTGAGGTTCTCCGACAGCACCGGGTTGCGCTTGTGGGGCATGGCCGACGATCCCTTCTGGCTGGGGGCGAAGTATTCCTCGGCCTCGGCCACCTCGGTGCGCTGCAGATGCCTGATCTCGGTGGCCAAGCGCTCCACCGAACCGGCGACGACGGCAAGGGTGGCGAAGAACATGGCATGGCGGTCGCGCGGGATGATCTGGGTCGAGACCGGCTCCGGCGCCAGGCCCAGCTTGGCGGCGACGTGGGCCTCGACGGCGGGGTCGATGGTGGCGAAGGTGCCGACGGCGCCCGAGATGGCGCAGGTGGCGATCTCGGCGCGGGCGGCGGCGAGGCGCCGGCGGTCGCGCTCGAACTCGGCGTAAAAGCCGGCCAGCTTGAGGCCGAAGGTGGTAGGCTCGGCGTGGATGCCGTGGCTGCGCCCGATACACGGAGTCCCCTTGTGCTCGAAGGCGCGCTTCCCGAGCGCCGCCAACACGGCGTCGAGGTCGGCGAGCAGGATATCGGCGGCTTGGCTAAGCTGCACGGCGAGGCAGGTGTCGAGCACGTCCGACGACGTCATGCCCTGATGGACGAAGCGTGCCTCCGGGCCGACGTGCTCGGCCAGGTTGGTGAGGAAGGCGATGACGTCGTGCCTAGTCTCGGCCTCGATTTCGTCGATGCGCGCCACCTCGAAGGCGCCCTTGTCGCGCACCGCCTTGGCCGCCTCCTTTGGGATCACGCCGAGTTCAGCCTGGGCGTCGCAGGCGTGGACCTCGATCTCTAACCAAATACGGAACCTGTTGTCGGGCTCCCAGATGGCGGTCATTTTGGGGCGGCTGTAACGAGGGATCATCGGGGCCTCTTCGAGGGTACGGGAGCGAACGCGAAACGATAGCACAACAATAATCCGAAATTGAAAGTCGTGCTATGCTTTGACCCGTGGCACTGGCTACAAGGGGGAAATTGACAAAGTGGACGCGAGCTTCAATCCCGCTCCGGCCGGTACGCCGGCCATCCCGCGTACCGATGCGCTTGGCACGGGGTCTCTGGCCATCGTCGAGGCCGAGCCCAGGCGCGCCCGCGACATCATGGAGGCGGGGCGGCGCCATTACGGCGTCCTGGCGCTGAGGTTGGGCGACGGGGCGAGCCGGCGCTGGCTCAAGAAGACAGCCAATCCCTACCGCCACGAGATCGACGCTCTGGCCGCGCACATGGGCGAGCCCGGGTGCGTGCTCCTCAACCTGTCCTACGAGTGGACGTGCACCAGCGGTGTCGGCCCCGCCCCCGGCAATGGGGGAACTGGGGGAAGCCGCCTGCTGCGTACCCTCGACTGGCCGCTTGACGGTCTCGGGCGCAACCTGGTGGTGGCCAAGCGGGCCGGCGACGCCGGCGCCTATTACGACGTCACCTGGCCGGGCTTCGTCGGCGTCGCCACGGCCATGGCGCCGGGTCGTTTCAGCGCCGCCATCAACCAGCCGCCCATGCGCCGCCTGACCCCGTCGTGCGGTTTCGACTGGGTGCTCAACCGCTGGCGCGTTTGGCGCACCCGTGCCCTGCCGCCTTCCCACCTCCTGCGCCGCGTCTTCGACGAATGCCGCACCTACGCTGAGGCCAAGGCGATGTTGAGCGCGGCACCCATCTGCACGCCCGCCTTTTTCACCCTGTCGGGTATGGCCCCCGCCGAGGGCTGCGTCGTCGAGCGCCAAGAGGACGGCGCCGCCGTCCACGAGGCACCCGCCAGCATGGCCAACCACTGGCTTTCCTTCGACGACAAGGGCTGGGCGCGGGGCCTCGACAGCGTGCCCCGCCTGGAAGCGATGGAGGATGTGCGCGACGGCGTTGGCGACGACTTTTCGTGGCTGGTGCCGCCCATCCTCAATCCCACCACCCGCGTCGCTGTGGTCGCCAACGCCGCCGCCGGGCTTCTGCTCGTTCAGGGGTGGGAGGCCGACGGCCCGGCCACCCGGGCGTTCAGCCTTTGACGCGTGGGAACTGGCTGGCCGGCCTGAGTTCGGCGCGCGGCGGCATCCTGTGGATGCTGGGGGCTTCCCTGCTGTTCTCCACCCAGGACGCCATCGTCAAGTACCTCAGCGCCGACTATTCGGTGGTGCAGCTTGTGTGGGCGCGCTTTACCCTGGCCCTAGCCGCCATCGTGCTGGTCACTGGGCCGCGGTTGCGCGGCCTTCTGGTGACCAGGCGCCCTGGCCTGCAGGTGCTGCGCGGCGTCCTCCTGCTCTCCATGATGGGGCTTTTCTACACGGCACTCGGGCTCATTCCCCTGGCCGACGCCACGTCGATCCTGTTCCTCGGGCCGCTCATCGTGGCGGCGCTTTCGGCGTCCCTGCTCGGCGAGCACGTGGGGCCGAGACGGTGGGCCGCCGTCGTCGTCGGCTTCGCGGGCGCGCTGATCATCGTGCGCCCGGGCCAGGGGACGATGGAGGCGGCGGCCCTCATGCCGCTTGGCGCCGCCTTCTTGTTCGGCTTCTATCAGATCGTCACGCGCCTCCTCAACCGGTGGGATCGGCCCCTGACCACGCTCACCTATTCGGCGTCGTGTGCGTCGCTTGCGACCAGCGCGCTGGTGCCGTTTCACTGGCAGGCCAATCCCACCGCCGCCGCCTGGGCGCTGATGGTGGCGCTCGGGGTCATCGGCGCGGTGTCCCAGTTTTCCTTGATCAAGGCCTACGAGGCGGCGCCGGCGGCAACGGTCGCCCCCTTCTTCTACGTGAGCCTGATCTGGGCGGTGGGATACGGCTATGTGCTGTTCGGCGACTTCCCCGACCTGTGGACCGCGACCGGCGCCCTGATCATCACGGGGAGCGGGCTCTACGTCTTCCACCGGGCGAAGGTGCGCGGCGCCACGGACCGCCAGATCGACCGCCCCTGATCACCCGCCGCGCAGGGTGCAATCGACGGCAAGGTGAAAATGGCCTTCCGGATGCAGGAAAACCAAAAAAAATCAGGTTGCCGGATGATTGCGCTGAGAAATCTGTTACCTCGACGATGGTGCGCGGATAAGATCGCCGCGAACCCGGAGGTTGTTCGGGAAAATTTGGTTGAGTAAAAAGGAAAGAATCATGGAGAGAGTGGGTCTGGCCCTTGGCTACGGGAAGTTTACGAATGTCAGAGAGATGGCGAGCTTCATGCGCGGAGCAGAGGGCCAAGGCTATGAGATGGGCTTTTTCTCAGAGACCATCGAGTTGATGCGTGATTCGGTCACGGCGCTTGCCGCCATCGCGCTTGCCACCGACAAACTGATCATGGGTTCGACCCAGATCGTGCGCCTGCGCAGCCCCGTGGTCATGGCCCAGACGTTGGCCAGCCTGGATGAGCTCAGCAATGGGCGGATGACACTGGCTCCCGGCGCTTGCACCAAAAGTCACTCGAACGTTTATTGTCTCGAACACGTCTCTCCACCATTGACTCTCAAGGAATGGGTCGAATCCATAAGGCTTCTGCTGACCGGCGAAAAAATATCCTACAAAGGCGAGGTGGTGAAGCTGGACAATGTCGGGCTCGGCTGGGAGCCCATCCGCAAGTCGATCCCGCTCCATATACCGGCGACGTCGACGACGGGATTGCGTCTGGCCGGTGAGATCGGTGACGGCGTAATCCTGAATGCCATCTGTTCGCCAGAGTATACGGTGAATGCCCTCAAGATCATCACGGAGTCGGCGGAAAAAGCGGGCCGGGACATGTCGAATTTCGAGGTGGCGCAGATCATCAACTGCTCCGTGGAAGACGATCACCAGACGGCGCTCGACGCCATCCGTTGGGAGGTGGCGACAAAGTTCGATCCGTGGCAGATTCCGTTCATCGCGGGCCCCAAACTCCGGGTCGGAGAGCCCTACATCGACAAGGAGGACATCCCGGTGTTCGAGGCGGCGCATGCCGAAGGCGGCATGGAAGCCCTGATCAAGGCCATTCCGGATTCTTATGTCGAAGGGATGACGGCGAGCGGCACGCCGGATGAAGTCAAGGCCAGGGTCCAGCAGTTCCGTGACGCCGGCGTCAAGATCCCGCTTCTGCGGCCGGCGGCGGCACATCAGACACAACGGCTCCTGGATCTGTTTGCACAGGCCTAGCAGCGTATCCCGGGTGAGGCTTCAGAGGGGCACTAGCTAAGGCTCAATCCGCCATCGATGAGTAGGGTCTGTCCGGTGACGAAATCGCCACCGGTGATCAGGCTGACGATTGCCGCCGCCACGTCCTCGGTGGTGGCAATCCGGCCCAGGGGATAACTGGCCGAAGCCTGGGCAACCGTCTGCTCATAGTCGTCGCCGTAATGGGTTTGCATCCATTTGGTGTCGGTAAAAGCGGGCGCTACCGCGTTGACGCGCACCTTCGGCGCCAGGGCGACGGCGAGTCCGCGCGTCAGGTAGATCAGCGCCGCCTTGGCCGAACCGTAGGCCAGCGAAGAGGCCGTAACGGTAGCCAAAACGCCCGACATCGACGAAACGTTGACGATCATGCCGCTGGCCTCGGTGAGAAGCGTCGCCGCGGCGCGCGTGCAACGGAATGCGCCCTTCACGTTGACGTCCATGATGTCGTCCCACATGGCATCGGTCAGACCTTCCAGATCCCTGACCGGAACCCAGTGGGTGATGCCGGCGTTGTTGACCAGCACATCCAGATGCCCGAAACGTTCGCCCACCTGCCCTACCATCTGGCGCACCTGATCGTCGTCCTTCAAGTCGGCATGTACGCACATGGCCTCGGCTCCGGCCTGGCGGACCTCGGCGGCCAGCGCTTCGGCCTCTTCCTTGGCGCTGCGGTAGTTGATAACGACACCAGCCGCGCCGGACCTGGCCAGGTGCAACACCGTGGCCTGTCCTATTCCCGTCGCTCCGCCGGTGACCAGCGCTACGCGGCCCTTGAGTTCCATGTTCATCCTCCAAGCTATTGGTAGTTATGTTTTTCATACGATCATCCGGAGCCGGGCTAGCCCGGCGGAATGTGGAAGCGGGGCTCGGCCAGGCCCTTGACGCCGACGTCGACGGCGAAGACCGATCCGGCCAGGGGTTGGACGGCGAGGACGTCCTCGGGGAGCGGCAAGGTCGCCGAGGTCACGTACAGGGTATCCAGGCCGGGGCCGCCGAAGGCGCACGCCGTCGGCCGCTGCACGGGCACGCCGACGACGCGGTCGATGGTACCGTCGGGGGCGTAGCGCCTGACGTGCCAGGCGCCGATGCAACAAATCCAATAATAACCCTCGGCGTCCACGGCGGCGCCGTCGGGCCGCCCCTCGCGGCCGTCGAAGTCGATGAAGACGCGCCGGTTGGAGATATCGCCGTTGGCGCCGTCCAGGTCCCACGCCCAAACGTGCTCCTGGCGGCTGTCGGAATGGTACAGGATCGAGCCATCGGGACTGAAGGCGAGGCCGTTGGGGCAGATGAGGTCGCCGACCATTTTCCGGCAGGTGCCGTCGGCGTCGTATCGGAACAGTGCGTTGGTCCGCCGGTCCATGGTCTCGACCACGCTGCCCACCCAGAAGCGGCCCCGTGGATCGCAGCGTCCGTCGTTGAAGCGCGACTGGGAGTTGTCGGGCTCGAGGTCGAAGAGGCGCTCCATGGTGCCGCTCTCCAACTCGACGAAGGCGATGCCCGATTGCATGCCGGCGATGACGCGGCCGTCCCCGCAAAACGAGAAACAGCCGATGCGTTCGGGCATGGCGAAGGTGCGGCGCGCCCCCGTCGCCGGATCGAGGCGCTCGATCGAGGGCCTGTAGGTGTCGACCCAGTAGAGGGCCTGCTCGTTGTCGTGCCAGCGCGGCGATTCGCTGAGCCCAAAGGCTTCCTCGACGACGCAGCGGACCTCGTTCATGTGCGGTTCTCCCCGGCTTCCGGCGCCGGCAGTTTATGGGCCGGGGCGGCGTCCGGCAAGGTGAGGTGCGGCGCCTTGACGGCGACGCGCGCCGTGGCGCAAGGTCGCGCCTCCAGGGACACAACGCGGGAAAAGCACGATGGCAGCACCGATCTTTCACATGGCCGCCGGGGCGCCGACGCCGGTGGCGCCTTTCAGCCACGCCGTCGAGGCCGACGGCTGGATCTTCGTCACCGGACAGATGCCCAACGACCCCGAGGACGCGGCGGCGCCGCTGCCCGATGGCATCGAGGCGCAGACCCGCGACTGTATGAACAACCTGAAGATCGTGCTCGCCTCCATGGGCCTCGGCCTCGAGCACGTCATCGTGGCGCGCGTCTACCTCACTCACTTCAAACAAGACTACGCCGCCATGAACGCCACCTACGAGACCTACTTCGCGCCCGAGCGCCGCCCGGCGCGCACCTGCGTCGGCGTCACCGGTCTCGCCCTCAATGCCCGCGTCGAGATCGACCTGCTAGCGCGCCGCCCCTAAATCCGTGCTCCGGGGCGCCCGGCCACGAAGAACCAGACTAGGCAGACGAACTGCAGGGCCAGCATCACCGCGAAGGTCGTCTGGTAGGCGGCGAGCGGATATCCCCCCTCGGCGTTCGCCGGCCACAGGCCGATGACTACGCCGGCGCCCCACTGGGCGAGGAAGGCGGCGACGAAGTTGAGCACGTTGAGCCCGGTGATGACGCGCCCGGCGAGCTCGGGCGCGAACGAGGCCGGCATGACCGCGAAGGGCAGCACCCAGGACGAGCCGGCGAGGCCGAACAGCACTAGCAGCAGCGCCACCGAGCCCAGCCACGGCCAAGCCATCGCCGCCTGCACCGCCATGAACGCCACCATGCAGGTCACGGCGAAGGCGAGCGGCGTGACGCCGAGCCGTCTCAGGCGCTCGACGGCGGCGCCGAGGATGATGAAGCCGATCACCATCGCCGCCGCCATGAACAGCAGCGTGTCAGCCACGGCGGCGCGCCCCAAATCGGCCACGTCGTGTAGCCAGGGGCCGGCCCACAGGGACTGGATGGCGTAGAACGCCGCCTGGGTGGCGGCGGCGATGGGGGCCAGCCTCCAGAAGGCGCGGCTCGTGAACACCTCGCCGACGCCGGCTATCTGGGCGCGCCAGGTGGAAGGCGATTGGCTTCCCGGGCGCTCGGGGACGACCCAGTAGACGACGGCGGCGATGGCCAGCGTGAAGGCGCCGAGGCCTAAGAACACGCCGCGCCAGTCGGTGAGGCCGAGCGCCGCCTCGACCGGCGCCGTGGCGGCCAGGGCGCCGAGGCCGCCGAAGGCGGTGAGACAGCCGTTGGCCAGGGCCCGGCGCTCGGGCGGAAACCAAATGACGAAGGCCTTGATCCCCGCCATCAGGCAGGCCGACACGCCGACGCCGATGAGGGCGCGTCCGACAAACAAGCTGGGCGCCCCCTCGGCGGCGGCGAACAGGAAGGCGCCGCCGCCGGCGACGACGAGCAGCGTGGCCTCCGGCCGGCGCGGGCCATAGCGGTCGAGGAGGACGCCGAGCGGCACCTGGGTGAGGGCGAAGGCGAGAAAGTAGACGCCGGTCAAAAGCCCGAGGTCGGCCGGGCGCAGGCCGACCTCGGCGATCAGGTTGGGGGCGATGACGGCGTTGACCGAGCGGTAGAGATAGGAGACGAAGAAACCGATGGCGAAGGGAACGAAGACGCGGACGATGATCATGAACGGCGCCTCCCTTGCCGCGCGCTTGCGCCGGCGTTGCTGACCGCCGATCCTACCCGAATTTGGCGGCGGGGAAACGGGGCAAGTTTCTCAAGCTGGACAGGGTGCGCGCCAAGGGGTTGGTCGCGGGCCCCGTGGCACGGTACCATCCGCCGCCCAAACGAGTGAACAGAGGAAGACGAAAAATGGGGATGCTCGAAGTGGCGGGGTTGTCGGCGGCGCCCGGAACCAAGGTCAGGGGATCCACCCAGTATGTGGAGCTGGCCGACGGCTCGCCGGTGTCGTTGCCGTTGTTGCTCATCAACGGCGCCAGCGACGGCCCGCGCATGTACCTCGGCGCCGCCATCCACGGCGACGAGGTCGACGGCGTGGCCATCCTGTTCCGCGCCCTGGCCGAGGTCGACCCGGTGACCCTGGCGGGAAGCATCGTTTGCGTTCCCGTGCAGCACCCGCTGGCCTTCCACGCCGACCACCGAATTCCCGTCTCTCAGTACATGAAGTCGCCCCTCGACCAGGCGCCGCTGGACGCCTGGACCGTGTTTCCCGGGAACGACAAGGGCAACCTCGCCCAATTGCTGGCCGCCAAGCTGTTCGGAATGATCACCGATTGCGATTACGCCATCGACATCCACACCCCGACCCGCGGCGGGCGCTACGTGCCGATCGCCATCCTGCCCCATCCCGACCTTGGCGAGCCGCGCAAGCGCGCCCGCGAGATGGCCGACGCCTTCGGCTCGGGGTGGATCATGGACACCGACACGAGCTTCTACGTGTCCGACGGCATCCTGTGCGCCGAGGCAACACGGGCCGGCGTCCCTGCCTTCACCTTCGAGATCGGCGAGGGCGGCCGGCTCGAGGACGCCGTCGTCGACGAAGGGGCGCGCTGCGTGCTCAACGCGTTGCGCTGGTTGAAGATGATCCCGGGCGAAATGAGACCGGCCGAGAAGACCTACGTGATGCGCGAATTCCTGGAAATTCGGGCCGAAAAGGGCGGCCTGCTGCTCAACCGTGCCCAGCTCGGCGATGTGGTCACCAAGGAACAAGTGCTGGCCCAGGTGTTCAACATCTACGGTGACGAGGTGCAGACCGTGACGGCGCCCGCCGAGGGCGTCTTCGTGCGCACCACGACGCTCTCCACCGTCTCCACTGGCGAACGGGTGGCGACGCTCGGCCTGCTCTAGTGGTTTCTATCCATCAGGCGGCGCGGCGCGCCAAATAGATATCCTTCGATTGCCGCATCGCCCCGGTTGGCGGATAATCCCGTCGAGGGGGCCCGCGTCATGGCTAAGACCAAGACACCGCCCACGGCACCGTCCAGTCTTGCCGACGATTGGGATGTGGCGATGTAGTCGGTCAGCGACTGGCTCATCGGCCGGGCGCTGAAAGACACCGGAATCGAGGATCTTTTCGCCGGCCTTTGCAAGCGCTTGACAGAAGCCGGCCTGCCCCTGTGGCGGGCTTACGTGGCGGTGTCGACGCTGCACCCCATGTTCATAGGCAAGGGGCGCACTTGGCGACGCGACGGTGGCCTCATCTCGGCGTCCTTTCGGCGCGACGCGCCCGATCAGGAAAATTGGCGCAACAGCTCCCTTCACCATTTGGTGCAAACCGACCTTGGCGAGTTGCGCCGCCGCCTGGAGGGGGCCAACGCCGAGCTCGATTTCGCCGTCCTCGAAGAGTTCCAAAACGAAGGCGCCATCGATTACTTGGTTTTCGTCACGCCCTTCAGCGAACGCCCCGACGCCCTGGCCAGGCGCGACGGCATGGTCACGTCGTGGGTCACGGACCAGGCGGGCGGCTTCACCGACGGCCACGTGGCCACGCTCAGGCGGCGCGGCAGTAGTCGATGAGTTGCTGCCACGAGCTCAGCACCGGGCGTTCCATCACCTCGTCGCGCAACATGCGCAGGGCCACGGCGCGCACCGTCTTGAGCGCGACGACGGCGGCCTAGCCGATGCCATCGACCTTGGCCAGCGCCCGGGCGTCGGCGTTGATGGCCTCGGCGAAGGAGCCTAAACGCGCCAGCAGCGCCTTGGCGAGGGGTTTGACGTCGCGCCGGGGAAGCGCCGAGAAGAGCACCAGCTTGAGGAGTTCGTAGTCGGGAAGCGCCTCCGGCCCGCCCTTCATGAAGCGCACCTGAAGGCGTTTGCGGTGGCCCGTATAGAGCTTTTTGTCGGTCACGGCCGGGCCCTCAGGTTTCGTAGGGCGGCCGATGGAGGCCGGCGGGTGACAGGGTGAATATCTCGTAACCGGTGGCGGTGACGCCGATCGAATGCTCGAACTGGCACGACAGCGAGCGGTCCTTGGTGACCGCCGTCCAGCCGTCGTCGAGCACCTTCACGTCGTAGCGTCCGGCGTTGATCATGGGCTCGATGGTGAAGAACATGCCCTCGCGCAGCTTCACGCCCTCGCCCGGGTTGCCGAAATGCATGATGTTGGGGGCGTCGTGGAAGACGCGGCCGAGGCCGTGGCCGCAGAAATCGCGCACCACCGAGTAGCGGTGTTTTTCGGCATAGGTCTGGATGGCGTGGCCGATGTCGCCGACAGTGGCGCCGGCGCGCACTGCCTCGATGCCGCGCATCATGGCCTCGTAGGTGACGTCGGCCAGGCGGCGCGCCTTTACCCCCACCTTGCCGATGCAGAACATGCGGCTACTATCGCCGTGCCAGCCGTCGAGGATGACGGTGACGTCGATGTTGAGCACGTCGCCGGCCTGCAGGCGCTTGGGGCCGGGGATGCCGTGGCATACCACGTGGTTTACCGAGGTGCAGATGGACTTGGGGAAGCCCCGGTAATCGAGGGGCGCTGAGATGGCGCCGTGGGCCTCGGTGAAGTCGTGGCAAAGCCGGTCGAGCTCGTCCGTCGTCACCCCCGGGCGCACGTGGGGCGTGACGTAATCGAGGGTTTCGGCGGCCAAGCGCCCGGTCTTGCGCATGGCCTCGAACTCCTCGAAGCCGTGGGTTTTGATGCGCCGGCCTTCGCGTGCCGCGTCTTTCATGCTTGCGTCGTTCATGGCGTGATTATGGCACCACGCGCCGCTGAATTCACGTCCCCGTGGAGCGGCGCGCCGAGCCGGGTACCGCCGCCGGCTCGAAGGCAAGGGGCGCTGCCACCTCGATCGCCGTCGTCGATAGTCGGCAGGCGTAGCACACGGCTTCGACCCCGGCGGCCAGGGCATGGTCGAAGGCCTCGGCATAGATCGGGTCGATGTCCGCCGCGATGGCGAACCGCCGGCTGTCCTCGCGCTGCACCAGATAGACCATGACGGCGCGGTGTCCCTCGGCGACCATGCGCGATAGCTCGGCCAAGTGCTTGGTGCCGCGCGCCGTCACCGAGTCGGGGAACTCGGCCGGCGCCGCATCGTCGGCGCCGCGCCGCATGGTGACGTTCTTGACCTCGACGTAGCAATCGGGGCGCCCGTCGTCCTCCAGCAACAGATCGATGCGCGAGTTCTGGCCGTACTTGACCTCGCGGCGCAACGTCGCGTAGTCGCCGAGCTCGGCGAAGGTGCCGGCGGCGATCGCCTCTTCCACCAGGCGGTTGGGGTGGGCGGTGTTGATGCCGACAAGGCCGTTGCCGATGCGCACCAGCTCCCAGGTGTAGCGCAGCTTGCGTTCCGGGTTGCGGGCCGGCGACAGCCACACCTCGGAGCCCGGCGCATTGACGCTAAGCATGGACCCGGGGTTGGCGCAGTGGGCGGTGACCACCTCGCCGCTGGCCAGCTCGACGTCGGCGAGGAACCGCTTGTAGCGGCGCATCAGTGTGCCGCGCACCAGGGGATCGAGGAATTCCATGGCGGGAAACCTAGTTGCCGCGCTTGGCCCTGGCAACCGCCGGCTTAGCGCGGTTTGGCTTTTTCACCGGCTGGGATCTCGGTGGTATTGAGGGCATCGGAGATGCGCGCCCGTGCGCTGTCCGGCGCCAGCGGCTTTTGCTGCGAGGGGTGCGGCGCCCAGGCGGTTAGGTAGATGACCTGAAAGGTGGCGGGGATGCGCCCGTCGGCGCCGGCAAACTGGTCGCGGTAGCGGGCGGCGGCGTTCATGAGGGTGGCGCGCCGGCTCAACCCCTTGCGGCGCTCGGTGACGGCGTTGGTTTCGCCCATGCCGCGTAGGTCGGTCATGAGTTCGAGGGGGTCCGCGTAGGACACCACCACGGTATCGACGTCGACCACGGGCAACGCGAAGCCGGCGCGCCCAAGCAGGTTGCCAGCGTCGCGCACGTCGGCGAAGGGGGAGACCCTGGGGCTCAGCCCCCCTTCCTCGGCGATCTCCGAACCGGCCAGAACGGCGCGCAGTTCCTTGAGGGTCTCGCCGCCCAGCATGGCGGCGAGGAACAATCCGTCGGGTTTGAGCGCCCGGCGCACCTGCACCAAGGCGCCGGGCAGGTCGTTCACCCAGTGTAGGCTCAGGCAACTGAGCACCAGGTCGAAGTAGGCGCCGGCGAAGGGCAAGAACTCCTCGCTGGCGGCCAGGCAGAGGCTGCCGGCGCGGCGCGCCATCCCCGCCATCTGCGGCGACAGGTCGCACTGGAACAGGGTCTCGATGCCGCCGCGGCCGCGTAGCAGGCGGCCCATCTGGCCACCGTGGCAGCCCAGGTCGAGGGCACGCGGGAAACGCCGCGTCACATCGTCGAGGCGGTCCGCTAGACGCTCGCCGACCTCGCCGATGAGGAAGTCGTGGCCGCCGAAACCGGCCGCCGCGCGCTCCCGGTGGCGGCGCACGGCGGCGCGGTCGAATACGTTCATGACCTCGTTCATGACGGGTGTCCGCGTCATTTCATCCCTTGGGCACCATATGTTAGATTCTATCCAATCTGGAACACCAATGGGAGGGCGGCGCGGCGATTACCGCAACCAAGGCAGGCGGGCCGGCCCCAGCGACGCCTGCCCGGGCGAAGCCGAGGCTTGGTCTCAGCGAAGACAGGCCGGGATCGGCGATCGCCTACGACGCCGCCAGCCGGCGGCTGGTCCTCGCCTTCAAGAACGGCGATCGTACCGATGTGCTGGTGCCCGTGCTGTTCCATTGGAAGCGCTTGTTCGCGCGGCGCTACAACCAGGCGGCTCTGCTCGCCCAGTCTATCGCCCGCCTCAGCGGCGTCGCGGTGACGCCGGGGCTGCTGAGGCGTCGCCGGCGCATCCCGTCCCAGGGCAGGTTCAGCCTGGCGGCGCGCCGGTGCAACGTGAGGGGCGCCTTCGCGCTGGCCCCGGTGGTGGCCCGCATCAAAAGCTGCCGCGTGCTGCTCATCGACGACGTGTTGACCCTGGCCCGGGTGCCGCGGCCCGGCTTTTGAGATCGGCGCCGCAATTGCGGGTCATGACGTGGTGTTTGGGGAGGAGTACATGGAGCAACGTATCAGCCTGATAACGCTTGGCGTTTCCGATTTTGATCGCAGCCGGGAGTTTTACGAAAACCTTGGTTGGAGGTGCTCCTTTACGGAAGCCCAAGGCATCGCCTTCTTCCAGGCGGGGGGAATGGCGCATGCCCTTTAACCCGCGCGACGAACTTGCTAGGGATGTGGCCCTGCCAGTAGAAGGGAGCGAGTTCGGTGGGATGGTGCTCGCCCACAACACACGGAACCGTGCCGAAGTGGACACGGCGTTGGCCGAGGCTCAAGCCTCTGGTGCAACGCTTCTCAAACCGGCCGAGGACGCATTCTTGGGCGTCTATTCCGGCCGCTTCGCGGATCCCGACGGCTGCCTAAGGGAGGTTGCGTGGAACCCGAATTTCGAGATGAAGGCGGATGGAAGCATCCGGCTTCCGGACTGACGCCACCCTTTATGCCGAGGGTACAAATCCGGTAACAAGGAGCCTGGGGAGACGCCTTTCGCGATCGGTGTCTCGGCAGAGAGGCCAAATGCCCGAGATCGAGATCTACGCGACGCCGTTTTGTCCGTTCTGCTATCGGGCCAAGGCCCTGCTCGCCGACAAGAGCGCCGCCTTCACCGAGATCGACGTCATGGTCGAACCGGTGCGGCGCAGCGAAATGATGGATCGCGCCGGCGGCGGTTACACCGTGCCGCAAGTCTTCGTCGACGACGCCCGTATCGGAGACTGCAACGAGCTCTATGCGTTGGAATACGCCGGCAAGCTCGACGTCCTCCTCGGCCTTGGGCGCGGCGAGGAGGAAGGGAAATGACCATGACGTTCACCGCGGCGTGCGTGCAGACCAGTTCGGCGCGCGACGTGGCGCCCAATATCGAAGCGGCGAGCCAGTTGGTGCGCGCGGCGCGCGGCGCCGGGGCCGACCTGATCCTTCTTCCGGAAATAGTCAACATGCTCGAACCGCGTAGCCGACTGGCCCGCGAGAAGGCGCGCCCCCAGGACGAAGACCCGGCGCTTGCCGCCTTCCGCGTCCTCGCCGCCGAGACCGGGGCTTGGTTGTTGATCGGTTCCCTGGTCATCAAGCTGGATGACGAAAAACTTGCCAACCGTTCGTTCCTGGTCACCCCCGACGGCAACATCGTCGCCCATTACGACAAGATCCACATGTTCGACGTCGAAGTGGATGACGGCCAGACCTACCGCGAGTCCGCCGCCTACCAGCCCGGCACCCGCGCCGTCGTCGCCGCCACCCCGTGGGGGCGGCTCGGCATGACGGTCTGTTACGACGTGCGCTTCCCCTATCTCTACCGCTCCCTGGCCCAAGCCGGCGCCGAGTTCATTTCCGTGCCGGCCGCCTTCACCCGTGTCACCGGCCAGGCCCACTGGCATGTTTTGCTGCGTGCCCGCGCCATCGAGAACGGCTGCTTCGTGCTGGCCCCCGCCCAGTGCGGCGAGCACGCCGAGAAGCGGCGGACCTACGGCCACTCGCTGATCATCGACCCGTGGGGCGAGGTGTTGGCGGACGGCGGCGCCGATGTCGGCTTCGTGGTCGCCGACATCGATCTCTCGAAGGTCGCCCAGGCGCGGCACTCGATCCCGTCGCTCACCCACGACCGTTCGATCGAGGAGATGGAGGAGTAGCCGGTACCGGGTGCAGCGGACGCGGCTCCGGTTCCGCGCCGCGCCCGGGCGCGCTGTGAGCGTTCACCGCCGCTAGGCGCTGGACGACGGCGGTCTGGCCGCCGACTTCGGTAATTCCGTGCTCGTAGGCGACCACATCGAGCCTGCCCTGCACCAGCTCGAGGAGTTCGCCGTCGGCAAGCAGGTGGTCCGGATTGCGCGGCCGGCGGAAACGCTCATTGCCACGAGCAAAGGTCTCGTAGATTAAAACACCCCCCGTCTGCACGGTGTCGCGCAGGATGGGAAGGAGCGGTCGGTGCAGGTAGTTGGTGACGACGACGGCGGCGAAGAGGCGCCCGGCCAGGGGCCACGGCCCGCCGTCCTCGAGGTCCGCCTCGATGATCTCGGCCGCGGGTAAGTCCTTGAGGCCGGAGACGCCGCTGGTGTCGCGGTCGATGGCGGTAACGCCGCGCCCCAGCTCCAGGAAGAGGCGGCTGTGTCTACCACTGCCGCAGGCCACGTCCAGCACTGTGCCCTGCAAAGGGGCGAGAGGCGCGAAGCGGCGCACCCAGGGAGACGCCTCGCTGGCCTTGCGGTGGGGGTGGGTGGGGGGCGGCGCCGGATTTTCCATTTGTTAACCGTTGACGGATATGCTTGGCAAAGGTTGAGAATCAATATAAGGAAACTAACCTAAGCGGACGTTTGGTGGGAATTGGCGGCGTATCGTCATGATCGTTTACCAGCTCAAGTGCTCCGGCGGCCACGGGTTCGAGGCTTGGTTCCGCGACGGGGCTTCCTATGAGACGCAAAGGACCGCCGGCGATGTTGCGTGTCCCATGTGCGGCGACACCGATGTCGGAAAGGCACCCATGGCGCCTCACGTCGCCACCAGCCGTTCCCACCTCGATCTGCACGAAAGGCGCGCCCGGGAAGTAGCCAGGGAGATACTTCAGACGGTGGATAAACTGCGCCGGGAAGTCGAGGACAATTGCGACAACGTCGGCGACAAGTTCGCCGAGGAAGCGCGGCGCATCCACCATGGCGAGACCGAGGAGCGTGGCATCTACGGCGAGGCCACCAACGCCGAGGCCGTGGAACTCGACGACGAGGGGATCGAATTCTACCGCCTGCCCCGCATCGAGCGCCGCGATAACTGACGGCTTTCCCCTTCCACCACCCACAAATCCCTCCGCTTATTCCTCCTTTACCGCGAAAACCAGATAGTTCACGTCCAGGTTGCCGCCCAGCGACCAGGCGCCGCTGAGCGGACTGTAGGTCATCCCCTTGAGTTCGACGACCTCGACGCCGTGGCGGTACAACGCCTTAGCGAGTTCTGAGGGGCGCACAAACCGGCGCCAGTCGTGGGTGCCGCGCGGCAGCCAGCCGAGTACGTACTCGGCGCCGAACTTGGCCAGCGCCAGGGCCTTGAGTGTGCGGTTGAGGGTGGCCGCCACCATTACGCCACCCGGCTTGACGAGACTACAACAGGCGGCCAGGAAGGCACCGACGTCGGGTACGTGCTCCACCACCTCCATGTTGAGTACCACGTCGAAGGAGCGGCCTTCCCGGGCGAGGGCTTCGGGCAGGACGCAGCGGTATTCGATGTCGAGGCCGACTTGGTGGGCGTGCACGGTGGCCGCGCGCACATTCTCCTGGCCGGCGTCGATTCCGGTGACGCAGGCGCCGAGGCGGCACATGGGCTCCGAGAGCAGGCCGCCGCCGCACCCGATGTCGAGCATGCCGAGCCCGCGAAGGGGTTCTTGGCCGAGCGGATCGCGCCCCAGGCGGCCCGCCATCCGGTCGCGGACGAAGGCGATGCGCGTCGGGTTGATGGCGTGCAGGGGCCGGAACTTGCCGTTGGCATCCCACCACTCATCGGCCAGTGCGGTGAAGCGGGCGACCTCGGCGGCTGAGGCGGTGCCGGTGTCGGCGCGGCGCGGGTTCTTGCGGGCGGCTTTGCGGGCCATGATCCTGGTTCCGGTAACGAAGATGGGGCGTGGGCTTGCCTCACGCGCGCCAATGAGAGTATGTATACCCGCCCGCCGCGCTGCAACCGGGACCCGGCAGGGCGGACACCCACGAACCTGTAGGCGCTCGCGCGGCCCCTCCCACCGGTACGCCCGCCGGAGGTGTACGCGGGCGGGGAACCTCAAGGAACGGCGCCATGGCTCGCATCGTTCAGAAATTCGGCGGCACCTCGATCGCCGACGTGGAAAGAATCAAGGCTGCCGCCCAGCGCGTCAAGCGCGAGGTGGATGCCGGCAACGAGGTCGCGGTCGCGGTGTCCGCCATGGCCGGGATCACCGATGAGCTGGACGGCCATGCCAGCGACGTAAGCGTGCTGCACGATGCCCGCGAGTACGACGTTGTGGTGTCGGCCGGCGAACAAGTGACCGCTGGCCTGCTGGCCATGGCCTTGCAGGACGTCGGTGTCGCCGCCCGTTCGTGGCTGGGCTGGCAAATCCCCATAAGCACCGACGGGGCCCACGGCAGGGCGCGCATAAACGATATCGGGACACAAGAACTGGAGCGCCGGCTGGGACGTGGCGAGGTGGCGGTGGTTGCCGGTTTTCAAGGCGTCGGAACCGATGGCCGCGTGACCACGTTCGGCCGCGGCGGCACGGACACCACAGCCGTCGCCCTGGCGGCGGTGCTGGGGGCCGAGCGCTGCGACATCTACACCGACGTCGACGGCGTCTACACGAGCGACCCGCGCATCGTTGCTACGGCCCGCAAGTTGAACAAGATCACCTTCGAAGAGATGTTGGAAATGGCTTCGGTGGGAGCCAAAGTGTTGCAGACCCGTGCCGTGGAGCTGGCCATGAAGCGGGGCGTGCGCCTGCAGGTGTTGTCGAGCTTCAACAATACGCCGGGCACCCTGGTCGTAAATGAGGACGAAATCGTGGAACAAGAAACGGTAAGCGGCGTTGCCTACAGCCGGGACGAGGCTAAGATCACCCTGACCCGGGTGGCCGATCGGCCGGGCGTCGCGGCGAGCATCTTCGGCCCCCTGGCCGAGGCCGGGATCAACGTGGACATGATCGTCCAGAATGTCACGGCGGACGGCTCCACCACCGACCTTACCTTCACCGTGACGATGGGCGATCTGGATCGGGCCGTCGAGATACTCGAGGGCCAGCGCCAGACGTTGAGATTCGACGACTTGGTATCCGACCCCAACGTGGTGAAGGTGGCGGTCGTCGGGGTCGGCATGCGAAGCCATGCTGGCGTCGCCCAGCGTATGTTCCAGACGCTCGCTGAAAAAGGCATAAACATTCAGGTGATCTCCACCTCCGAGATCAAGGTGAGCGTTCTGATCGCCGAGGAGTACACCGAGCTCGCCGTACGCGCCCTGCATACGGCGTATGGTCTCGACGCCGACTGATTTCCGGCGCCACGAACGCGGCACGCCAGGGGATTCACGCGGCGCGGCAGGGAATTCAAGGGCGCTGGTAGCGGATGATCGAGTGATGATTTAGGTTTTTCGTGTTTCGATCTTGAAATTGCACAATAATTGGTGAGAATAACAAGCAATGGGCAGGGCGGGTATATTTGCCGCGCCGGGTGCGAATAGGGGGCTTAACCCCTTGACAATAACCACCTTTTTATTGGGTGCTCTGGGGGAGCAGGGGCTTCCGTGAGGTCGAAGGAATCGCGGAGAAGTGGTGAGCGAAGGTCATACCGCTCCGGAACACGAGAATGACGCGTCACCCGCTAACGGAAACGGACAGGGGGTGGGGGCGCTTCTGCGCGCCTCACGCTTGCGTCGCGCCGAGAACGTGGACGACGCGGCGCACATGTTGCGCATCCGCGCCGTTCACCTGAAGGCGATCGAAGAGGGGCGCTTCGCCGATTTGCCGGGTCCCACTTATGCTCTTGGTTTCGTGTGTGCCTATGCCGATTACCTGGGTCTCGATAGCGCCGAAATGGTGCGCCGCTACAAGCAGGAAATTTCCCAGGTCACCAAGACCTCGGACCTGGTGTTCCCATCGCCTATACCGGAAGGCGGCGTGCCCGGCGGCGCCATCATGCTGGTCGGCGTGGTCATCGCGTTCGTCGCCTACGGCGCTTGGTATGCCGTCACCTTGGACAACCGGATCTTTACTGAGGTGATCTCTCCCCTGCCGGCGCGCTTGGCGGCGCTTTTCTCGGGCGACGATCCGGTAGCCCCGGAAAAGGCTTCCCTGACGCCACCGAACTCCCTTTCCGCGACCGCCGACGAGACCGCGCATGAGACGCCGGCGGACGCTCTCGCGTCGGCGAGCCAAGAGGGGGCGCCGCCGCCGTTGGATGCGCCGGCGCCGAATGCCGAGGGGGGCGCGGCCCTACCCGCTCCCGATTCCGGAGAGGCCCGCGAACTCCCCGAGACTGCCGCCGAGACCGCCGCCGAGACGGTGCCCCCCGCCGAAGCGGCCGGGGAGAGTGCGGACGAAGAGACGCTGGCGGTGCCGCCGGTGTCATCTGTGCCATCTGTACCGTCTGTGGCCGACACCGCCGCTGCCATTGCCGTCACCCCACCCGCCGCGGACGCCACCGGCCGAGAAGAGACCACAGCCGGGGAAACGCCTGCCGCCCCTTCGTCCGGAGAGTCGCCTCGGGCCGCCCAGGTTTTGGAAGATATGCCGCCCGCCGCGCCGGAGACCACTGACGATGGCGACTCCACAACAGCGACGGCCGAGAACGACGGCGATACGGCTTCGCCGGCAAACGACGCCACCGGCGGGGTCGGCGGCCCGCGACAGGCCGAGACGACGTCCGCCGCGAGCCAGCTTGCGGATGCTGCGGGCGAGGTCGCGTCGGACGATGCCGGCGCCGCGTCTGGCGGGGATGAAAGCGCCGCCGTGGCGGATGCCGGCGAGCAGAGCGCGGCGCTCCCGCGAGAGCCAGCCGAAGAACCAGCCGAGGCCCCGGCCGATACCCCTGTCGAAGCGATGCCAAGTGTCGCGCCGCCCGCCCAGTCCACGGCGGGAGCCACGTCGCGCATCGTCGTGCGCGCCAAGACCGCCAGCTGGATTCAGGTTCGCGACAGCATCGCCTACCAACTCTTGTTCACCCGGCTGCTCAGGGCCGGAGATACTTACAAGGTGCCGGACCGCGCCGGCCTGCAATTGCTGACCGGCAACGCCGGCGCCCTGGAGATACTGGTCGATGGCGAGGCGGTGCCCGCCATCGGCCCGGTCGGCGCCGTGCGCCGCGGCGTTGCCCTGGATACCGAGCGTCTGCGCGAGGGGACGGCGAGCGACAAATAGCCGCCTTGGCGCCAAAGGGGCCGCGGGGATAGGTGATCCACCATTGACCGGCGGTCGGACGATACGGCAAAACGTGCCGAAAAGGGGCCGCGCCGGCGCGTGCCCCGCAATGAAGGCGACAAATATGTCGAACGGGCAGCACGCGTTTCCGCGCCGCAAGAGCGTTCCGGTGAAGATCGGCCACGTCACGGTGGGTGGCGACGCGCCCATCGTCATTCAGTCGATGACCAACACCGACACCCCCAACATCGAGGCCACTACCGAGCAAGTGGCCGCCCTTGCCCGCGCTGGCTCGGAACTGGTGCGCGTCACGGTCGACCGCGCCGCCGCGGCGCTGGCCGTGCCGCGCATCCGCGACGCCCTGGACAAGCGGGGCATCAACGTGCCGCTGGTCGGCGACTTCCATTACATCGGCCACACGCTGTTGACCGAGCACCCGGCCTGTGCCGAGGCTTTGGCCAAGTACCGCATCAATCCGGGCAACGTGGGATTTCGGGGCAAGCGCGACAAGCAGTTCTCGACGATGATCGAGGTGGCGCTGAAATACGACCGGCCGGTGCGCATTGGCGTCAACTGGGGCAGCCTCGATCAAGACTTGCTGACCCGCATGATGGATGACAACGCGCGTTCCGCTAAGCCCTTGGAGGTCGCCGAGGTGACCCGCGAGGCCCTGGTCCTCTCGGCGCTGGGCAACGCCGAACGAGCCGAGGAACTGGGCCTGGGGCGCGACAGGATCGTGCTTTCTTGCAAGGTGAGCGCCGTCCAGGACTTGATCGCCGTCTATACGCGCCTAGCCGGGCGCTGCGACCACGCCCTGCATCTCGGGCTTACCGAAGCGGGCATGGGCTCCAAGGGTATTGTCGCCTCGGCCGCCGCGCTCGCCGTGCTCCTGCAGCAGGGCATCGGCGACACGCTTCGCGTCTCGCTGACCCCGCAACCGGGCGGCGACCGCATCCAGGAGGTCATCGTCACCCAGGAAATCCTGCAGACCATGGGTTTGCGCTCCTTCTCCCCACTGGTGACGGCGTGTCCCGGTTGCGGGCGCACGACGAGCACGCTGTTTCAGGAACTGGCCGACCGCATCCAAAGCTTCGTGCGCGAGAAGATGCCGGTGTGGCGCGAAACCTACGTCGGCGTCGAGGACATGAGCCTGGCGGTGATGGGCTGCATCGTCAACGGCCCCGGCGAAAGCAAGCACGCCGACATCGGGATCAGTCTGCCCGGGACCGGCGAGGATCCCGCCGCCCCGGTGTTCATCGACGGCAAGAAGGCGATGACCCTGCGTGGCTCGAACATCGCCGAGGACTTCCGACACATCGTCGGCGACTACGTGGAGGCCCGCTACCAGCGGCGAAACGGCGAGGCCCCAGGCGACGATGAAGCGAAGCCGTCCGTCCCAACCATCGCCGCCCAGTAGCTGAGCCGAAGCCTGATGTCCGCTCTCAAGCCGGTTCGCGGCACGCACGATATCCTGCCCGGGGACATGCACCGGCACCGCCACGTCGAGCAAACCGCCCGCGAGGTGGCGCGGCGCTACGGCTACGTCGAGGTCTCGACCCCCATCTTCGAGTTCACCGATGTGTTCGCCCGCACCCTCGGCGATACCTCCGACATCGTCACCAAAGAGATGTATACCTTCGAGGACAAGGGAGGGGACAGTCTGACGCTGCGCCCCGAATACACGGCTGGCATCGCCCGCGCCTTCATCTCCAACGGGCTGACCCAGGAACTCCCCTTGAAGGTGTTCTGCCGGGGGCCGATGTTCCGCTACGAGCGCCCGCAGAAGGGGCGGCTCAGGCAGTTTCACCAGGTTGACGTGGAGCTTTTGGGCGTTGCCGAACCCCTGGGCGACGTCGAGGTCATGGCGCTCGGCGCCGATTTTCTGGCGGCGCTCGGCGTTGCCGATAAGGTGACCCTGGAACTCAATACCCTCGGCAACGGCGAAAGCCGCGCCGCCTACCGGACCAAGCTGGTGGAATACCTCGAAGGCCACATCGACGGCTTGTCCGAGGAAAGCCGCCTGCGCCTTCATCGCAATCCTCTGCGCATTCTCGATTCCAAGGACGAAGGAGACCGCGCCATCGTCGCCGGTGCACCGCTCATGTCGGAAAGCCTGAACGCGGCGTCGCGGGACTATTTCGACGAGCTCGGCGCCGGCCTTGATGCTGCCGGCATTGCCTATCGCACCAATCCGCGCCTAGTGCGCGGGCTCGATTACTATTGCCATGCCGCCTTCGAGTTCACCACCGAGGCCCTGGGTGCCCAGGGCACCGTCCTTGCCGGCGGTCGATACGATGGCCTGATCGCCCAGATGGGCGGGCCGCCGACCCCGGGGACGGGATGGGCGGCCGGCGTCGAGCGGCTCGCCATGCTTATCGAGGAGCCGCTGTCGCCGCCCCGCCCCATCGCCATCGTCCCCATCGGCGAGGCCATGGGCGAACGGGCCATCGCCGTCTCCCAGCGGCTTCGCGGCGCCGGCTTCGCCGCCGACCTGGGCTACTCGGGGAACGTCGGCAAGCGCTTGAAGCGAGCCAACAAGATCGGCGCTCGCGCCGCCGTGTTGCTCGGTGGGGACGAGTTGGCGCGCGACGCGGCGACGGTGCGCGACTTGGACACGGGCGAACAAGTTGAGGTCCCGCTATCGGATCTGGTGGAACACCTCGCCCGCTATCAGAAGCCATGACGGGAAGGGTGCCTGAGCAAATCCGGCTCGTCGTGGTCGGCGCCAATCACCGCTCGTCGTCATTGACCCTGCGCGACCATCTGTTCATCGAGGACACGGCGCTGCCGGCCTTTCTCGAACGCTTGCGCGCTTCGGGCGTGGGGCAGGCTATGGTCCTGTCCACCTGCGACCGCATCGAGGTGCAGGCCATCGCCGACGATGGCGCGGCGGCGGCAGGCCTCATCACCGAGGTCATGGCGGAACACGCCGGTCTGGTCGCTGGCAAGCTTGGCGAGCAGCTCTATGTCCTAGCCGGCCAGGAGGCCGTCGAACACGTCTTTCGGGTCACCGCAGCGTTGGATAGCCTGGTGCCCGGAGAGGCCGAAGTGCTGGGGCAGGTCAAGGCCGGACACAACCTGGCCCGCGACGCCGCCATGAGCGGCAGCGAACTCGAGGCGGTGCTGCAAGCCGCCTACGGCGCTGCCAAGCGCGTGCGCAGCGAAACCGCCATCGGCCAGCGGCCGGTTTCCATCGCTGCCGCCGCGGTGCAGGTGGCCCGCGACCTGCACGGCGATCTCGACCGCGGCACCGGGTTGCTGGTGGGGGCCGGCGAGATGGGCTCCATGGTGGCGCGCAGCTTGTTGTCGGCCGGACTCGGCGCCCTCACCGCCACCCACCCCACGGAGTCACGGGCCGAGGCCATGGCCCGCGAACTCAACTGCCACGTCGCCCTTTTCGTCGACCTGGAGGCGCGTCTCGCCGACTTCGACATCGTCATCGCGGCTCACGGGTCGCGGCGCCGTATGGTGACTGCCGACATGGTTTCAGAGGCGGTGGGGCGGCGCCGGGGGAAACCCATGTTTTTGATCGACACCGCCGTGCCCGGCGACATCGACGGCGCCGTCGATGGTATCGAGGAAGCGTTCCTCTACGGCCTCGGAGACCTGGAGAGGGTGGCCTTGGAAGGGCGTGCCACCCGCGAGGCCGAGGCCGTCGAGGCCGGGCGCATCGTCACCGAAGAGAAGGAGCGCTTCCTGCGCGGACGGGCCGAACGCGCCGCCGTGCCGGCCCTCACTGAGTTGCGCCGGCACTTCGATACGGTGCGCGACGAGGTCTTGACGGAGGCCGGGGGCGACGCCGAAAGGGCGACCAGGTTGCTGGTCAACCGGCTTCTCCACGATCCCTCCGAGGTGATGCGCGAAATCGCCGCCGACGATGGGTTGCCGTCGCGCCCGGCGCCCGCCCAGGAGGCGGTGGGGAGAGGAGGATGGACGGCGACCGAGCGCATGCTCAAGCGCCTGTTTCGTCTCGGCGACGGCAAGGGCGATGGCGGCACGGGGAGCGCGGCGTGAGCCTCGAAGAGAAACTGGAAGGCATCGTCGCCCGCCATCTGGAACTGGCGGCGGCGCTGGGCCGACCGGAGGCGGCGGGTGGTGAGGATTTTGTCCGCCTTTCCAAAGAATACGCCGACTTGTCACTGGTGGTCGAGGCCATCCAGGCCCTGCGCGGGGCGGTGGCCGAGATCGAGGACCTACGGGGCCTTGCCGACGATCCCGAGGGCGAGGCGGAGGTGCGCACCCTCGCCGAAGAGGAAATCCGGGGCCTCACGGAGAACATCCCCGGGCTCGAGGAACGCGTTCGGGCGCTTCTCCTGCCCAGGGACGAAGCGGACGAAAAGAACGCCATCCTCGAAGTGCGGGCCGGCACCGGTGGCGAGGAGGCAGCCCTGTTCGCGGCCGATCTTTTCCGCATGTATCAGCGCTTCGCCGAGAGCCACGGCTGGCGCTTCGAGACCATGGGCATCAGCGAGACCGGCATCGGCGGCTACAAGGAGGTGGCGGCTCGCGTCACCGGGCGCGGCGTCTTCGCCCGCCTCAAGTTCGAGTCCGGGGTGCACCGCGTGCAAAGAGTGCCGGAAACGGAATCGGGGGGGCGCATCCACACCTCGGTCGCCACCGTCGCCGTGCTGCCCGAGGCCGAAGAGGTCGATGTCATCATCGGCGACAATGACCTGCGCATCGACGTCTACCGCGCCAGCGGCCCCGGCGGCCAGTCTGTTAATACCACCGACAGCGCCGTTCGCATCACCCACGTCCCGACCGGTCTCGTGGTGATCCAGCAGGACGAGAAGTCCCAGCACAAGAACAAGGCCAAGGCGATGACCATCCTGCGCGCCCGCCTCTACGAGGCCGAGCGCGCACGGCGCGACGCGGAGAGGGCCGAGACGCGGCGCTCGCAGGTGGGCAGCGGCGACCGCTCGCAACGCATCCGCACCTACAACTTCCCCCAGGGCCGGGTCACCGATCACCGTATCGGCCTCACCCTGCACAAGCTTGAAAAGACCATGGACGGCGATCTCGATGAGCTTGTCGACGCCCTCACCACCGAGGACCAGGCGGCGCGTCTGGCGGACACGACATGATCGAGGCGGCTACCGTCGGCGAGGCCCTGGCCGAGGCGCGCCACCGCCTGGACGGTGCCGGAATCGCCAGCGCCCGCATCGACGCGCGGGTGCTGCTAGCCCACGTGCTGGACGCCGAGCCGGCGAGCGTGCTCGGGCGTGGCCGCCATCCCCTCCCAGCGGCGGCGCGGCGGAACTTCGCGGGCCTGGTCTCGCGCCGTCTCGGCCGCGAGCCCATTGCCCACATCACGGGCCATCGGGAATTCTGGAGCCTTTCCTTCGAGGTCACCGCCGACACCCTCGTGCCGAGGCCCGATTCGGAAACCGTGGTGGAGGCGGCGCTGGCCTGGAGCGCCGGGCACGGCGTCCCGGCCAGCGTCCTCGATCTGGGCACCGGTTCGGGCTGTCTCTTGCTGGCGCTGTTGAGCGAGCTTGCCGCCGCCTGCGGCACCGGCATCGACGTGAGCCCCCCGGCGCTGGCGGTGGCCGGGCGCAATGCGGCACGGCTGGGGCTTGCAGGACGGGCCCGCTTCGTGTGCGACGATTGGGGGGCGTCCTTGGCTGGTCCCTTCGAGATGATCGTCTCTAACCCGCCCTACATCGCTGCCGCCGACGCTCCTGAGGGTGCCGTGGTGGTGGACCCGGAAGTGGCGGGCTTCGAGCCCAAGGTGGCCCTCTACGGCGGGGCGGAAGGCTTCGATTGCCACTGCTCCCTGGCTCCCCAGGCGGCGCGGCTTTTGGCGCCGGAAGGCGCGCTCTTCCTGGAAATTGGTTACGGACAGGCCGCTGAAGTTACCGCCCTCCTTTCGAAAAGTGCCCTGGAAGTCATTGAAATAAAAAAGGATTATTCCGGAATCCCGCGCTGTGTTGTGGCCCGGCGGCGGGGGCGCTGATTTGTAGAAAAAAAAGACTTGGAAATCAAACGGTTCGCGATTACGTTTCCTTTGCGGGTGGCCGAAAGGGCCGAAGATTCCGCCGCGTTTCCGGGCGCCGCTGACACCCCGCTCTCCACACGAAGACGCCGAGACCGTTGCTTTGGTTTTGGCCGTGGGGGCCGCAAGGGCCGCTCCGTGTCGCGGCGTGTGCGGAACTTGAAAAGCACATTTGGATAAACTCAACGGCAGGTACTATGAAACACGGTTCCCCTTCGAGGAGGCTGCGCTCACGAGGCAACGGCAGGCGCCATGGCTCCCACAAGAACCAAAGCTTCGAGAGCAACGGACCGGAGGTCAAGGTCCGCGGCACGGCCCAACAGGTGTTGGAGAAATATCAGGTCCTGGCTCGGGATGCATCCTTGTCGGGCGACCGCATTGCCGCCGAGGGCTACTATCAGTACGCCGAGCATTACTTCCGCCTAGCCAATACGGACGCCAACCCCGAGGCCCATCCAGGCGTCAGACAAGGGGCCAAAACGCCCGGCGGCGGGTCGAGCGGCCAGA
>DASCNF010000158.1:0-8994 GCA_036011345.1 Rhodospirillales bacterium
CGGGCGCTGTTTTATTTTTTCCGCGCTCCCCGTAAAATAGGAGCACCCTTGTCGCTCCGACTTGAAATAACAGGTCCGGCTTGAAATACTAGGCTCAGCTTGGGGTATTAGGAGCAGCAGAACTCATGCGCATGCCGGAGCCCGACGCTGAAGTGCTTGCTCGGCGCGTCGACATCATCGAGCAACTACGCGCCATCGTCCCCGGCGAAGGCGTCATCGTCGACGAGGACGAACTCAGGGCCTATGAGTGCGACGGGCTCACCGCCTACCGCCAATTGCCCATGGTCGTGGTGCTGCCCGAGACCACAGAGCAAATCTCGCGCGTCCTTCGCTACTGCCACGAGACTGGCGTCAAGATCGTGCCGAGGGGTGCCGGCACATCGCTGTCGGGCGGCGCGCTGCCCATCGCCGACGCCATCACGCTCGGCCTCGGCAAATTCAAGCGTATCCTAGAGATCGATTGCGAGAACCGCTCGGTCGTGGTCCAACCCGGGGTCACCAACCTGGCCATCACCGAGGCGGTCGAACACCAGGGCTTCTACCACGCCCCTGATCCGTCGAGCCAGATCGCCTGCACCATCGGCGGCAACGTGGCCGAGAACTCGGGCGGCGTGCACTCCCTCAAATATGGGCTCACCACCAACAACGTGCTGGGCGTCGAGGTGGTGCTCATGACCGGCGAGGTGCTGCGCCTCGGCGGCAAACACCTGGACAGCGGCGGCTACGATTTGCTCGGCGTCATCACCGGCTCGGAGGGGTTGCTCGGCGTCATCACCGAGGTCACCGTGCGCATCCTGCAGAAGCCGGAGACGGCGCGTGCCTTCCTCATCGGCTTCCCTTCCAACGAATCGGCCGGCGACTGCGTGGCCGCAATCATCGCCGCCGGCATCATCCCCGCCGGCGTGGAAATGATGGACAAGCCGGCCATCCACGCCGTCGAAGATTTCGTGCACGCCGGCTATCCGCGCGACGTGGAGGCGCTGCTCATCGTCGAGCTCGATGGCCCCGAGGCGGAGGTCGCCGACCTCATCGCGCGCGTCCAGGCGATCGCCGAGGAGACCGGGGCCGTCAGCGTCCGCATCAGCCAGACGGAAGACGAGCGCCTCGTCTTCTGGGCCGGTCGCAAGGCCGCCTTTCCCGCCGTCGGGCGCATCTCACCCGATTACTTTTGCATGGACGGCACCATCCCGCGCCGCGCCCTGGCCACGGTGCTCAAGCGCATGGCAGCCATGTCGAGCCACTACGCCCTGCGCGTCGCCAACGTCTTCCACGCCGGGGACGGCAACCTGCACCCGCTGGTCCTCTACGACGCCAACGAGCCCGGCGAGTTGGAACGCGCCGAAGCCTTCGGCGCCGATATCCTGAAACTGTGCGTCGAGGTCGGCGGCGTGCTCACCGGTGAGCACGGCGTCGGCGTCGAGAAGCGCGACCTCATGGGCGTCATGTTTACCGAGGACGACCTGAAGCACCAGCAGCGCCTCAAGTGCGCCTTCGACCCGGACGGCCTTCTTAATCCGGGCAAGGTGTACCCGACCCTGCACCGCTGCGCCGAGCTGGGGCGCCTTCATGTCAGCAGCGGGCAAACCCGCTTCCCCGACCTCCCACGGTTCTAGGCCGCCTCCCCATGACCGATATCCTGAGGCCCGAGACCCCCGAACAGTTGCGGGAGGCGGTGGCGTGGGCAACCTCCACCGACTCCCCCCTCGAGGTGGCGGCGGCGGGCACCAAGCGCGCCTTTGGCCGGCCCTGCCAGACATCGCACCGGCTCGACCTCTCGGGCCTCGTCAGCGTCACCGACTACGAGCCCGCCGAGTTGGTGATGAGCGTCGGCGCGGCGACCCCCCTGGCCAAAATCGAAGCGGCCCTGGCCGCCAACAACCAGCAACTCCTTTTCGAGCCCCCGGATTTCGGCCCCCTGCTCGGCACCGCCGCCGGTGCCGGCACCATCGGCGGCGCCATTGCCTGCAACCTGGCGGGGCCGCGCCGCGTCAAGGCAGGTGCGGCGCGCGACCACATCATCGGCTTCCACGCGGTAAGCGGACGTGGCGAGGACTTCAAGTCGGGCGGCCGCGTCGTCAAGAACGTCACCGGCTTCGACCTCTCCAAGCTGATGGCGGGCTCGTTTGGGACCCTGGCGGTGATGGCCGACGTCAATCTCAAAGTTATGCCGGCGCCGGAAAGGACACGCACCGTGCTCGTCTACGGCGCCGAGGACGGGGCGGCGGTAAAGGCCCTAGCCCAGGCATTGGGTAGCGCCTTCGACGTCTCCGGCGCCGCCCACCTGCCGGCCGAGGTCGCCGCCGGCTCGAGGGTCGACTACGTGGCCGGGGCGGGGCGCCCGGTCACCGCGGTGCGCATCGAGGGCACCGGCGCCTCCGTCAAACACCGCTGCCGGGCGCTCCGCGATAGCCTCGTCGAATTCGGCGAGACCGAAGAGCTGCACAGCTCCAACTCGGCAACCTTGTGGAGCGAGGTCGCCGACGCCGACTATTTCACCGCCGAGGCCGAAACCCAGGTGTGGCGCGTCTCGGCGACGCCCGGCGCCGGGCCGCGCCTCGCCGCCGAGGTGCGCGCCGAGACCGGCGGACGCGCCTATTACGACTGGGGCGGCGGGCTGGTGTGGCTGGCCTTGCCGCCCAGGCCCGACGCCGGCCACGACGTGGTTCGCAGCGCCCTGGCGGCGGCCGGCGGAGGCCACGCGACACTGCTGCGGGCGGCGGAATCGGTGCGCGCCGCCGTCCCCGTCTTCGAGCCGCAAGGCGAGACATTGGAGGCGCTCTCGACCCGAATCAAGGACGCCTTCGACCCCAAGCGTGTGCTCAACCCCGGACGCATGTACGCCGGCGTTTAGGGCGAGAGGCCAAACCATGCAGACTAAGTTTTCTCCGGCCCAGCTCGCCGACCCGCATATTGAGACCGCCAACGGGATCCTGCGCGCCTGCGTGCACTGTGGGTTTTGCACGGCAACATGCCCAACCTACGTGCTGCTCGGCGACGAACTCGACAGCCCGCGCGGGCGCATCTACCTGATCAAGGACATGCTGGAGAACGAGCGCCCGGCCTCGGCCAAGCTCGTCAAGCACGTCGACCGCTGCCTGTCGTGCCTGGCCTGCATGACCACGTGCCCGTCCGGCGTCGATTACATGCACCTGGTTGACCACGCGCGGACGCGCATCGCCGAGACCTACGTGCGCCCCTGGCCCGAGCGGTTGCTGCGGACGCTGCTCGCCGTGGTGCTGCCGAGGCCCGGTCTGTTCCGACTAGCCCTCATCGGCGCGCGTCTGGCGCGGCCGTTTAAGGGGCTGTTTCCGGGACGCCTGAAGGGCCTTGTCGCCATGGCGCCGGCCTCGGTGCCTGGCCCCTCGGCCATGGACCGGCCACAGGTGTTTCCGGTCCAGGGTGTGCCGCAAAGGCGGGTGGCGCTGTTCATCGGTTGCGCCCAGCAGGTGCTGAGGCCGGCCATCAACGAGGCGACGGTGCGCCTGCTTACCCGCCTCGGCTGCGAGGTGGTAGTGGCCAAGGGCGTGGGATGCTGTGCCGCCCTCGTCCACCACATGGGGCGGGAGGCGGAAACCGACGCCCAGGTCAAGGCCAACATCGCCGCCTTCGAGCGCGTCATGGAGGGCGGCGCCCTCGACGCCATCGTCGTCAATGCGTCGGGGTGCGGTACCTTGGTTAAGGACTACGGCCACATTCTGCGCACCGCCCCGGCGTGGGCCGAGCGTGCGCGGCGCGTCGCCGCCCTCGCCCGCGACGTGAGCGAGGTATTGGTCGAGTTCGACCTGGGGACGCTGTGCACATTGGACAAACCTTGGCTTGATGGCGAACCGCCCGTGGTTGCCTACCACTCGCCATGCTCCCTGCAGCACGGCCAAAAGATCACCAAGGAGCCCAAGCGCCTGCTCGCCGACGCCGGCTTCGAGGTGCGCGAGCCCGCCGAGGCCCATCTGTGCTGTGGCTCGGCCGGCACCTACAACCTGCTGCAGCCGGAACTGGCCTCGGCGCTGGGCGCGCGCAAGACGGACCGCCTCGCCGCCACTGGCGCCCAAGTCATCGCCACCGGCAATATCGGCTGCCTGGTGCAGATGACGGGCGCCGTGGGCATCCCCGTCGTGCATACGGTCGAGCTTCTCGACTGGGCGATGGGCGGCCCGCGGCCGCCAGAACTGGGGTAGAGGTTTCGGATATGAACAAAGTTCTGGGTCTTTTCGCCAGCATCCTGCTGTTTGCCGCTTTCTCGGGAGCCATGGCGGACCAGCGCGACGCGCGCCTCGATCCTTTGTTCGAGCGCCTCAAGGCCACCACCGTCGCCGCCGAAGCGGAGGAAATAGCGACGTCCATCCGCGGCCTTTGGGCACTTTCGGGAAGCGATGAAGCCGACAAGCTGATGGCGGTCGGTCTGAGCGCCTTGCGCGACGGTGCCGTTTGGGATGCGGTACGCTCCTTCGACCTAGCGGTCTTTCGGGCGCCCGACTTCGCCGAAGGCCACAATATGCGTGCCACTGCGTACTACTTCATGGGAAACACTCCGAGCGCGATCAAGGAGTTGCGCTCCCGGCGGTAGAACGGGGTGCCGCGCCAAAGGCGGCGGCGCGCGACGGAGCACGCCTGGAATCGCTGGCCGGCGCCTTCGTCCGCGCCGCCGTCACCGACATCGATTCCGAGGAGTTCGAGCGCTGCTGGCGAGCGCTTTGCCTGGGCGGCTTTCTGGTCGGTCGCGAAACGGCGCGCCTGATGACGGCGCGCGCCGAGGCCGGAGGCACGGGCGGCACCATCATCTTCACCGGCGCCACCGCGTCACTGAGGGGCGGCGCCAACTTCGCCAATTTAGCGGTCGGAAAATTCGGGCTTCGGGCCCTGAGCGCGGGAGTTGGGGCCGCGCGGCGTCCACGTCGCCCACACAATCATCGACGGCCAGATCGCCTCGCAGCGTTACGCCGAGTTGGCCAAGGACAGGCCGGACGACGGCCTGCTGGCGCCCGACGCCATCGCCGAGAACTACCTGAACCTGCACCGCCAGCAGCGCAGAGCCTGGACCAAGGAGCTGGACCTCAGGCCGTGGGTGGAGAAGTTCTAGAAATCCCCCAGCGACGGCCTTGAAGGCAGCGTCGACGGCGGGTAGCCTTGAGACCACGCGAGGACGTTGCAACCGGCGAGGAGACCGCGACATGACCGCCCGACCTGCACCCCTCGACGACGGATTGATCGAAGCGCTCCGGAGCATCATCGGCGATAACCGCCTGTCGACGTCGGTCAGCGTACGCGAACAGCATGGGAAGGATGAATCCTACCACGCCGCCCACGCCCCCGACGTGGTCGTCTTCGCCCATTCCACCGAGGAGGTGCAGGACATCGTCAAGGTGTGCGCCGAAAGCAAGGTGCCGATCATCCCCTATGGCGTCGGCACCTCCCTGGAAGGTCATGTGGCGGCGCTGCATGGCGGGGTGTGCATCGACCTCTCGGAAATGAACGATATCCTGCGCGTCAACGCCGAGGACATGGACGTCATCGTGCAACCCGGCGTTACCCGCATACAACTCAACGAACACCTGCGCGACACCGGCCTTTTCTTCCCCATCGACCCCGGCGCTAACGCCACGCTCGGCGGTATGACCGCGACCCGGGCATCCGGGACCAACGCCGTGCGCTACGGCACCATGCGCGAGAACGTCCTCGCTTTGACCGTGGTACTGGCCGACGGTCGCGTCATCAGGACGGCACGGCGCGCCCGCAAGTCGGCGGCCGGTTACGACCTGACACGGCTTTTCGTCGGCGCCGAGGGGACGCTTGGTGTCATCACCGAGGTCACGGTGCGCCTTTACGGTATCCCCGAGGCCATCTCATCCGCCGTGGTCTCCTTTCCCACCCTCAAGGGGGCGGTGGATAGCGCCATCACCACCATCCAGTGCGGCATCCCCATCGCGCGGGTCGAATTGCTCGACGAGGTGCAGATGGATGCCGTCAACAAGTACTCGGATCTCGATTATCCGGTGCAGCCGACGCTTTTCCTGGAGTTCCACGGCTCCGAGGCCGGCGTCAAGGAGCAGGTGGAAACCGTGGGCGGCATCTGCACCGACTTCGGCGGCGGCGACTTCCAATGGGCGACCAAGACGGAAGAGCGCAACAAGCTGTGGAAGGCGCGCCACGACACGGGGTACGCGGCGGCGGCCCTGAAACCGGGATGCGGTTTTTGGGCGACCGATGTGTGTATTCCCATCTCGCGGTTGACCGAGTGCATCCTCGAGACCAAGAAGGACATCGAGGCCTCAAACCTCACCGCCCCCATCGTCGGCCACGTCGGCGACGGCAACTTCCACCTGGTCATCCTGGTCGATCCTGACAAGCCCGACGACACCGCCGCCGCCGAACGGCTCAACGAACGCATGGTCATGCGCGCCCTGGCCATGGAAGGGACGTGCACCGGCGAGCACGGCGTCGGCTACGGAAAGATCGATTTCCTGGTTGCCGAGCACGGCGAGGCGATGAGCGTCATGCGCACGCTCAAGCGATCCCTCGACCCCGACAACATCATGAACCCGGGCAAGATCCTGCGCGTCTAGTGGATAGAAACCACTTGGCCGTCAGGCGCGCGCCTTGTCGACGAAGCGCGCCACCGCTTGGCCGATCTCGTCGGGGGAATCCTCCTGGACGAAGTGGGAACCCTCGACCGTGACCTCGTCCTGGTTGGGCCAGGTCCGGCAGAACTCGCGCTGGCGGCCGACCAGGATGGAGCCCGGATCGGCGTCGATGAAGAGCTTGGGCACGTCGCTACCGGCGAGCCACGCACCGTAATCCTCGACGATGGCGACGACGTCGGATGGCACCCCTTCGATGGGTATCTGGCGCGGCCAGGTCAGGGTGGGACGGCGGCTCTCGCCGGGCTCCAGGTAGGGCGCGCGGTAGACAGTCATTTCGTCCTCGGTGAGGCCGCGCAGGACGGAGCGCGGCAGGATTTTTTCGACGAAAATGTTGCTCTCGATTACCATTTCCTCGCCGGCCGACGAGCGGAACCCCTGGAAAACGCCGAGCCCGCCTTCCGGCCAATCGTCCCAGGTAAGCGGACACACCACGGCCTCCATGTAGGCCAGGCCTTGCACGGACTCGCGGTGGCGGTTTGCCCAGTCGAAGGCGAGCGCCGAGCCCCAGTCGTGGACCACGAAGATCACGTTGCCCTCGACGCCAAGGGCGGCGAGCAGACCGTCCAGGTATTGGCGGTGCTCGATGAAACGGTAGCTGTCCGGGCCGCTTTCGGAAAGCTTGTCCGATTCGCCCATGCCGATGAGGTCGGGCGCGATACAGCGGCCCTTACCTTTCAGGTGCGGCATCACGTTGCGCCACAGGTAAGACGACGTCGGGTTGCCGTGCAAAAAGACGATGGGATCGCCGACCCCCTCGTCCACGTAGGCCATGGAGTGGCCGTGGATGGTGGCGCGCTTCGTTTGGTAACGTCTGTCGGCTGAAATCATCAGGGGCTCCTTCCGCGCCAGCAGTTCAACGTCCCTTGAAGTCGGGCTTGCGCTTGGCGATGAAGGCGGCGATGCCTTCGTGCGCGTCCTCGGTCCGCGCCATGTCGGCGATGCCGCGGGTTTCCCGCTCCATCTGGGATTCCAGGGTTTCCGTGAACCCCTGCTGGAGGAGCCGCTTGGCCTCGCCAAGGGCCAAGGTCGCCCCTTCCGCCAAACTGGCGGCCAACTCGCCGACTGCGGCGGCGAGTTCGGCATCGGGGACGACGCGGTTGAGCAACCCCCACTCGAGGGCTTCCTCGGCGGACAGGGTGCGGTTGGTAAGGGCGAGCTCCTTAGCGCGGCGCATGCCGATAAGCTTCGACAAGAAGTAGGTGGAACTGCCGTCGGGAGTGAGCCCCGCCCGCGTGTACGCCATGACGAATTTCGCCGACGCCGCGGAGACCGCCAGGTCGGTGGCGCAAACCAGGCTCAGGCCGGCGCCGCCGGCAGGGCCGTTGACGGCGGCGATGACGGGGGCGTCCATCCACACGAAACGCGAGATTGCGGCGTGAAAGTACGCCGTCACCTCCTTGACATGGACCGGCAGGCCGTCTCTCTGGGCGGCGAAGCTCTTGAGGTCACCACCGGCGCAGAACATCTTTCCGGTACCGGTGATGAGCACGCAGCGGATTCGCGCGTCCTCGTCGCAGGCGATCGCCGCCTGGAGAAGATCGATGGCTAGTTGCCTGTTGAGCGCGTTGGCCGCGTCGGGCCGGTTGATGGTCAGGTGGGCGACCGAGTCGCGCACTTCCATAATCAATGTTTCGAATTCCATGGTCGGGGTGGACTCCTGTCGGCAACGGCGGACGGGCGCCGGACCGGCGCACCGTCAAACCGCGCCACGAATCTTGCATGATTCGCCGCGCCAGAATCAAGTAGGCTTGCCGCGGGAGGGGGCGCTTTCGGAGCCGATTTCGCGAGGTGTCATCGTTTTGCCCCCATTCCGTGTCACTATGAATTGATCCCCATCGGCTCAGTCTCTACTATCCTAAGGCAGGCTGACCTTACCCGTTTGACCCATGCCGCGTGGAGCCCATCGCGTGAAGAAAATATTCTCCGGCGTCATCGGCCTGATCCTCGTTCTCGCGGCTGTCGTCCTGATTGTCCCGGGGTTCGTCGATTGGAACGAATACAAGGCCGAAATTGCCGCCCGGGCGAAGGCTGCCACCGGGCGCGACCTCGTCATTGGCGGCGATATCCAGATTTCCGTGCTGCCGTCGCCGGCGCTGATCGCCTATGACGTCACCCTGGCCAATCTGGAAGGGGCGACGGCGCCCGACATGGTGCGCCTGCGCTTGCTCCAAGTGCGTGTCGCCTTGGAGCCTTTGCTCGGCGGCAACATCCAGGTGGAAACGGTCAAGCTGGTGGATCCGATCATCGAGTTGGAAGCGCTGGCCGACGGTCGCAAGAACTGGGAGTTCCGCCCCTCCGAGAAAAAGGGAAAGGAGCCGGCACCAGACGCCAAGCAGGATGGCGGACCGGACACCGA
>DASCNF010000159.1:0-7857 GCA_036011345.1 Rhodospirillales bacterium
CGCGAGTGAACTCAACATTCTGTATATGATATTTCATAACTTGAGGACCATCGGGTCTTCGTGAAATCCGCTGCTGTCCGGACGGACGTTGAACGGCCGAAACGCGACAAGGGCGAGCAGGACAAAACGGGAGCTACGCGGCCTCCTTCGTGAACGAAAGACGCTACGTTTTCAATCGATAGGCTCCATCCGCCGCCATATGATCACCGCATGCGAACATCGCAAACGACGAAACAATGCTATTCGTCAGTGAGGAGAGGCAGTAGCGTTCGGTGCGTGAGCCGATACTGTCCGGCGCCTCGTTGCACCCAATTTTCAAATTCGTGAGGAACCTGGGAATAACAGGGAATTGTCAGGCAAGAACGTGTGACGCCGCCCCTTCGCCTGCGATGCGGCCGAGGACGACCGCCGTCAACAGGCCGTTGCCGGAGAGATACCCCCAATCCGCCGGTCCCGAAATACCGCATGCCGCACCGCCGCCGGCGAACAGGTTGAGAAGCGGTGTTCCTCCCTCGTCGAGAACGCGGGCCTTGCCGTCGACGACAAGACCGCCCTGGGTGTGAAACAAGGATCCGGTCACACGAACGGCGTAATAGGGCGGTTTCAGCGCCGGCTTGGTGGTGAAGTCGCGGCCGAAGGCGTCCTGTCCTTCACCGACGGCGAAGCAGTGTAGCTCTTCGATGGTAGCGGCGAGGTTGTCGGCGGGAAGTCCCGTCGCTTCGGCCAGCTCGCTTGTCTCGGCAGCGCTCCTTATGGCGCCTGCGTCCTCGGCTTGGCTGTAATCCTCGAACTCCCGGCCCAGGGCATGGATGCGATTGTCGTAGATGTCCCATGCGATGCCCCCGGGTTGGGCCAGGACCCGGCGTGCTTGTTCCGAGTATCCGTCGTGTTCGTTGGAGAAGCGCCGTCCTTCGGCGTTGACCTGGAAGCCCCCTTCCATCATCAGCGCCCAGGTTACGAGGATGCCGTGGGGATGGGCCACCGAACCGTGACCCTGGTAGCCCCCCACGTGGCGAACCCCGGCCCCCAGGTCCCGGCCCCATAGGACGGCGTCACCCCGGTTGCCCGCATGGCCGAAGTAGTTGGCCTCGGCCATGTCGGGGATGTAGCGGCGGATCATCTCGGGGTTGCCGCCGTATCCGTTGCAGGCGAGCACCAGGGCCCCGCAGCCCAGTGACTCCTTTGTCCCGTCGGGACGCTCGAAGGCAAGCCCCCGGAGCCGCCCGTCGACGTCGGCATAAAGGGTAGTGGCGTGGGCGTCGGTGATGACGTCGACGTCGGCCCGCTCGACGCCGGCGGTCAGCGCGCCGATCAAATCGGCGCCGGCGCGCGACGGCGGCGCGTGCATGCGCAGACATGAATGACCGGGATAGACGAACCCCTCGACCAGGGTGAGCTCGACGCCATGACGATCGGTCAGCCAGTCGATGGCGGGACCAGAGGTGCGGCACACCGCCTCGACAACCGCCGGGTCGGCCTCGCCGCGTGCCTTCTTCTGGATGTCGGCGGCCATGACCTCGGGCGTATCCTCGATCCCCTTGGCGCCTTGCACCTTGGTGCCGCAGGCCGGGATCATGCCGGATGACAGTGCCGTGCTGCCGCGCGGCACCGGGTCGCGCTCAAGTACGATGACTTCGGCGCCGCGATCGGCGGTGGCGAGTGCCGCCACCATGCCGCAGGCGCCACCGCCAACGATGACGACGGGCACCGTGAGATCGAAGGCAACCCCGTCGGCGGGAAGAACGCTCATGGCGACCCAGCCACCCGGCTACTGCTGTTCATTGAAGGAGGCGAGGATTTCGGCGCCGGTCGCCGACCACACCCCGTCGTGGCCGGCGACATAGGCCAAGGCGCTTTCCAGGGCCTTGATGCGGTGCGGCTGGCCCGACATCCAGGGATGGATGGTGATGGCCATGATGCGCCCGCCCGCCTTAGCGGCCTCGTGGTAGAGGAAGTCGAACTGGTCCCTCACCTGATCGACGAAAGACTGTTCGCTGTGGTGGTAGTTGAGCATGATGGTCTGGTCGTCGATCTCGTGGGAATGGGGCATCGAGTAAATGGTGCCGTGAGCCGTGTTGAGAACGTAGGGCATGTCGTCGTTGTTCCAGTCGCAAACGTACTGGGTGCCTTCGGCGGCGATCAGGTCGAGGGTATTCTCCGATTCCGAGCGCGCCGGCGACAGCCAGCCGACGACCTCCTGGCCGGACGCCTGGCGGAGCGTGGTGACGGTATGGCGGACCTGGGCCGTCTCCTCGCCGATGGCTAGGCCGCCGTAGTGGAGCTTTCCCATATCGACGCCGCCCGCGATGATTTCCCAGCCCCGCTCGTTCACCTGTTCGATGAGGAACGGGTAGCGCTCGGAGATGGCGGCGTTGACCGCCACCGACGCCCTGATACCGAGCCCGTCGAGGACCTTCATGATGCGGAAGATGCCGACCCGGCTGCCGTAATCGCGCAGCGTGTAGTGGCGCAGGTCCGGGTACGGCGTGACCATGCCGCCGGGCGCCTTGAACGGCTCGGCCGGCTGGTCGAGGGGGAAGAACTCCAGCGCCGGCACCACCCAAAGCGCGATGCGGGCGCCCCCCGGCCAAGTGACCGGTTTGCGTTCGCGCAGCATCGACCATTCGTAGCGGTCGTGGTCCATGCCGTGCCGGCGCTTGGGGTATTCCAGGTAGTCGTAGGGCAGGCTCATGGCTCAACGCTCGTTGTGGGCGGCGATGGCGGCGACGGCTTCGTCGTAGTGGTGCTCGTAGTACCACTCGGCGATCTCGCGGCCCGTGGTGATCCATACATCGTCGTGGCCGGTGATGTAGTCGAGGGCCTCGGCTAGGGCTTTAATGCGGTGCGGCTGGCCGACGGCATAGGCGTGCAGCGGGATGCACATGACGGTGCCGGACTCCGCGCCCTCCTCGTAGAGCTGGTCGAAGTTGGCCTTGAGCATGTCGGCGTAGCGGCGCGGCGCGGCGAGATGGACGTTGTAGACGATGATGTCGTTCATCTCGAGGGAGTAGGGAATGCCCATGAAGCGGCCCTTCTTCACCTTCACCGGCTGTGGCTGGTCATCGCAGAAGAGATCGCAGGTGTAGAGGATTCCGTACTCGGCCAGGAGATCCATGGTGCGCTCGGTGTGGGTGAGGGCCGGCGCCAGCCAGCCGGCGATGCGCTGGTTTGTGTGCTTCTCCACCGTCTCCAGGGCGTCCTCGATGATGGCGCGTTCCTGCGCCTCGTCCATGCCGTAGCAGTAGCGGGTGTTGTAGATGCCGTGGGAGAAAAACTCCCAATCCCGTTCCACGCAGGCCTCGATGATCTCTGGGTGGTGCTCGCACAAAGCCACGTTGAGCGAGACGCTGCCGCGCACGCCGAAGCGGTCCATCACCTCCATCATGCGCCAATGGCCGGCGCGGTTGCCGTAGTCACGCTGGGCATAGGTGAGGACGTCTGGGGCCGGCCGTGGCCAGGGTGCGCGAGACGGATTGATCGGCGGATCGAGCTCGTAATACTCGATGTTGGGGGCCACCCAGAACGCCACCCGCGCGCCGCCCGGCCACGTCAGCTTGGGCCGGCCCACGTAGGGCCAGTAGTCGTAGAGGCCAGGATCGTTTTTCATCGCCGGTGTGTCAGTCATTGGAAGGCTGGTACTCCTTCAGGTGGTCGACGACCTCCGCCGCCGCCATCACGTCGGCGTATTTCACGGCCATGTCGTAGAGGTTGGCGAAGTGCGGGCTCTCGTGCTTATCGGCGACGCATTCCTCGGGCACGACCGTACGGTAGCCGTGCGACAGGCTGTCGACGACGGTGGCGCGTACGCAGCCCGAGGTGGAGCCGCCGGTGACGATCACGGTATCTACCCTGTGCCACACCAGGAGCGACTGCAGGTTGGTCTCGTGGAAGGCCGAGGGCATGCGCTTAACGAAGACGACGTCGCGCCCGTGGTCGATGTCGAGTCTGTCGTCGAACTCGGCGCGGCGCGAACCGACCTTGATGTTCTGCAACGAATCCGGGGTGTCCGTGCGCGTCCCCCAGACCCCGCAGTCCTCGCCCGAGTCCATGAAGGCGACGTGGGTCCACACCACCGGCAAGTTTTTCGAGCGGGCCAGGGAGGCGATCTCGTTAACGTGGTCGATCTGCCGGGGATCGGTCTCGTAGGCGGTCTTGAACTCGCCGAGGTTGGTGTAGGCCATCTGCAGGTCGACGTTGAGGATCACTGGCTTGCGGCCAAAGCCGAAGCGCGCCCGGGTGGGGTTGGCCTTGGCCTCCTCGTAGATCTGGCGCGCGGTCTTGTCCGATTGTTCCATGGAAGCGTCCTCCCTTGCGGCGCGGTCCGGCCAACCCGATTGTAATAACGCGACCCCTTGGGGTGGGCGGGAAATAGTCCTACGTCTCGTTTTCTCCATCATAGCGCTTGCCTGCAGCCAGCATGTCGTCGGTGCCGACGAGGCCGGTCAACGCGTCGAAGTCGAACATGCGCTCGGCGAAAGGCGCCGTCGTCCCATGCTCCTTGAGGCTGGCCAGATAGTCGCGGGTGGCGTGGGCAAGTGCGCGCACCGTGCCGCCGGGAAAAATGACCAGCGAGAACCCCATGGCTTCGAGTTCGGCCGCCGAGGCCATCGGCGTGTGGCCACCTTCCACCATGTTGGCCATGAGCGGCGCCTTGGAGCCCAGGCGCTCCGTCACCCGGCGCATGTCATCGAGCGATGGCGGGGCCTCGACGAAAAGCATGTCGGCGCCGGCTTCGGCGTAGCGCTCGGTGCGCTCGAAGGCGGCGTCCAGCCCCTCGACGGCGATGGCGTCGGTGCGCGCGATGACCAGGGTGCTCGCGTCATGACGGGCGTCCAATGCCGCCTTCACCTTGCCCACCATCTCGTCGGCCGTCACCAGGGCCTTGCCGGCGAGGTGGCCGCAACGTTTTGGCGACACCTGGTCCTCTAACTGGATGGCGGCGGCGCCGGCGCGCTCGAAGGCGCGCACCGTCCTGATCAGGTTGAGGGCGTTGCCGAATCCGGTGTCGGCGTCGACGATGACCGGGATGTCCACCCGGTCGGTGACGAGGGCCAGCGTATCGGCGACTTCACTCATGCCGACCAGCCCGATGTCGGGACGGCCGAACCGGGTGTAAGCGATGCTGGCGCCCGACAGGTAAGCCGCCGAAAAGCCGGCGCGTTCCACGAGCAAGACGCTCAACGCATCGAAGACCCCTGGCGCCACGACGATGCGCTCGTCGGCGAGCTGTTGGTTCAAGGTCGGTGGCGCGTTCATGGCGTCATCCCCGGCCGCCTTGGGCGCCGCGCCTTTTCGCCAGATGGGGGACCAGGCCGCCGTCCCGTACCATCTCCAAAAGGTGCTCGGGAATCCCTTCGCAGGCGTAGCGCCCGCCGGTCGTGAGGTTTTGGATGTCGCCCGCCTCGGCGTCCACGGTAAGGCGATGGCCGGCGCCGATGCGCCCGGCCTCGGCGCAAGCGAGGGCGGGAAGGCCGAGGTTGAGGGCGTTGCGGAAAAAAATTCCGGCGAAGGATCGGGCGACGACGGCGGCCACGCCCAGGTCACGCAAGACTAGCACCGCCTGTTCGCGCGACGAACCCATTCCGAAGTTGCGCCCGGCGACAACCACGTCGCCAGCCTCCACTCCGGCCGCGAACTCGGGGTCGACCGCTTCCAGGCAATGGGGGGTCATCTCCTCGATGGGGCCTTTCATGTAGATGCCGGGCGCCAGCACGTCGGTATCGATGTCGTCGCCGAACACCCAGGCCCGTCCCGTCGCCGCTCTCATGGCGCTCTCCCTTCCAGGAGCTCGCGGGGATCGCTGATGCGTCCGCGGATCGCCGACGCCGCCACCGTATAGGGCGAAGCCAGGTAGACGTCGGCGCTGGGCGCCCCCATGCGCCCCTTGAAGTTGCGTGCCGTCGACGCGATGCACACCTCGTTCTCGGCCAGCACCCCGGCGCCATAGCCGGCGCAGGCGCCGCAGCCCGAGGGCATGAGGATGGCTCCGGCCTCGGTCAGGGTGGCCAGCGTGCCGTCGGCGGCGGCCTCGGCCGTCGTTCGCGTCGAGGCCGGGGCGATGAGCAGGCGCACGCCCGCCGCCACCCGGTTTCCCTTAAGTACGGCGGCCGCCATGCAGAGGTCGACCGGCTTGGCGCCGGTGCAGGCGCCGATGTAGGCCTGGTTCACGGCGACGTTTTCATAGTCGCCGACGGCGGCGGCATTGGCCGGGCTGTGGGGCGCCGCTACCTGCGGCGCCAGGCTGCCGGCGTCGAAGTCGTGGACGGCATGGAAGGTGGCGTCGGCGTCTCCCTGCCAGGAAGCGACGTCACCGGGGTCGCCGCCGTTGGTGCGGATGTGATCGGCGGTCACGGCATCGGGCGCGATGATGCCGGTCTGGGCGCCGAGCTCGGCGGCCATGTTGCAGAGCGTCATGCGCTCGGCCATGGGGAGCCCCTCGATCGCGTCACCGGCGTACTGGACAACCCGGTATTCGGCACCCTCCATGCCGAGGTGGTGGCACAGGAACAGCATGATATCCTTGGCGCTCAGCCTTCGGCCGAGTCGCCCGCCCCACCTCACCAGGATAGTCTCCGGCACCTTGATCCAGGTCTCTCCGGTGACCAGCACGCCGGCCATCTCGGTGGCGCCGACGCCGAACATGAAACACCCGAAGGCGCCGCCGGTCGGCGAGTGGCTGTCGCCGCCGACGACGAACATGCCAGGAAGCAGGTGTCCGTGTTCGGGCAGTACCACGTGGCAGATACCTTGCATGTCGTAGAAATTCGGAATGCCGTGGCCGGCCACCCATTTGCGGGTGAGGTCGAGGATGGCGGCACTTTCCGCGTCCACCGCCGGGACGTAGTGGTCGGAGGCGACGACGGTCTTTTCGGCGTCCCACACCTTGGCCTGGAGGCTTTCGAGGATCGGCGCGACGCGCCGGGGTCCAGCGGAATCGTGCATCATGGCGAGATCGACCGCGCACGTGACGATGTCGCCGGGCGTGACCGCGTCCCGGCCGGCGGCGCGGGCGATGATCTTTTCGGCGAGGGTTCGGGCCATGGTCACACCCCCAGGTAGGAGCGCTTGAGGTCCGGATTTTCGAGAAGCGACGCGGCCAGCTGGGCAAAGCGCTCCTCAAGGCGGGGGAACACCTCGGTGACGTGCTCCAGGTTTTGCGCCCGGTGCTTGCGCCCGCGCCGGTAGCCGCCGAGTTCGAGATCCTCGCGCACGGTCATGTTGGGAAAGACGCACCGCCCCTCGGGCACCTGGACGAGGCCGAACTCGACCACCCGCTCGCTCGATGCGCTGGTGATGTCGGCGCCCTCGAAGGCGATGGCCCCGGCGAAAGGCCGGTACAGGCCCGACATGGCGGCTTGCTCCATTGCTTGATGGATCGCGGCGGTGAGATCAGTCATGCCCTACGACTATCGTGCTATTTCTTTATCCGTGTTGATCTGAATCAAAGGTATCTGTTAGATGGCGTGATACCATACTGCACTACGAACAAAGGTGCAGTGGGGTTGGTGCGGGAAGAACGATGTCATGAAAGGGTTGTCGCATTACCTCTTTATTTTCGTCGTCGGCGCATCGCAGGCAATCGCGTTTGATGAAACCCAGTTGGAAAAACTCAAATCACGAAATACTTGCGAAGGGTGCGATTTGGCGAAGGCAAATTTGGTTGGAGCAAATCTGATCAGGGCAAATCTGATTGAGGTAGATCTAAGCGAGGCAGATCTGACCGGAGGAAAGCTGATCGGCGCTAATTTGACTTGGGCGGGCCTGAACAAGGCAAAGTTGACGGCGGCGAATTTGGCCGGGGCAAAATTGAGCGGAGCAAATCTGAGTGAGGCAAATTTGAGCGAGGCAAATCTGGCC
>DASCNF010000160.1:0-6463 GCA_036011345.1 Rhodospirillales bacterium
GTTTCTCGTTGCGCCCGTCGAGGTCATCCGCAACGACGATAAATCCGCTGTAGCCATTAAACTACAAAAGATGCGGTTGGGGGACTTTGACGACAGTGGGCGCAGACGGCCTGTGCCCATAGAGGGTGAGTTCATCGAAATCCCGGCGACACACATCATCCGAGCGATTGGCCAAAAAACGATCATTCCGACCGGCGGGCCGTCGGCTTCAAAATGGGGCACGCTCATGGTGGATCAATTCACCCTGGCGACGGATTTTGACGGCGTATTCGCCGGCGGCGATGCCGTACTGGGTCCGGCGACGGCGGTAGAGGCGATCGCACATGGGCGCAAGGCAGCGGAGGCTATCGAGCGCTACCTGCACCCCGGCAAGCTCGCAAAATTTCCATGGATCACCCCGCGCTCGCTGGATACAGCGTTCGACCCCACCGCCGCCGCGTCGGAAGCAACGCGCCTCGAAACGCCCAAGCTGTCGCCGCTGCAGCGGCGAACCTGTTTTGACGAGGTGGAGTTGGGGCTGAGCGCCGCCGACGCCCGCCTCGAGGCGGGCCGCTGCCTGAGGTGCGATTACGGCAAAACGTTTGTTTCGCGCGATGGGGAGCAATCATGCTGAACCTGATGATTAACGGTCGCGCCGTTACGGTCGAGGAAGGAAAGTCGGTGCTCGACGCCTGTCGCACCGCCAAGGTCTACCTGCCGACGCTGTGCGATGACCCCCAACTCGAGCCGTATGGCGCGTGCCGCCTATGCATCGTCAAGGTCGACGGCATGCGCGGCCTGCCTACCGCGTGCACCACGCTTGCCGCCGACGGGATGAAGGTCACGACCTCGGACCCCGAAATTCAGGAGGTGCGCCACTGGACGGCGCAGCTCTTGCTCGCTGACCATCCGCTGGATTGCCTGACCTGCGCGCAATGCGGATCTTGCCGGTTGCAGGAGGTTGTCGAGTATATAGGGGTTCGCGAACGTGTCCTGCAGCCGATGAAGCGCGAGGCTAAAATCGACGACTCGAATCCCTGCTACGCCATCGACATGAGCAAATGCATTCTGTGCGGCCTGTGCGTACGCGCCTGCGCCGAGGTTCAGCACCTCGGGGCCATCGATCTGGTGAAGCGCGGCTACGCGAGCGCGGTCGAGCCGTTTGGCGGAGGTCCGATCAAGGGCTCCATCTGCGAGTCATGCGGCGAGTGCGTGGAGCGCTGCCCCACCGGGGCACTCACCCCGCGGCAGTACCTCCGGCCCGAACGCGAAGTCTCCACCGTGTGCCCATATTGCGGCACCGGCTGTCGGATTATCCTGGGCGTTCAGGGAAACACCGTCGTCAGCGCCCGCGGCGACACCGACGCCGTGGTATCGCGGGGGCGCTTGTGCGTGAAGGGACGATTTGGATCGTTCGAATTCGTTTCCCATCCCGACCGCCTCGAGACCCCGCTCATACGGACCGCCGACGGCTTTCGCGAGGCGTCCTGGGAAGAGGCGCTGGCCCTCGTCGCTGGCGAACTGAAGAAATACCGTGGCGACGCATTCGCAGGGCTGTCCTCGGCCAAGGTCACCAACGAAGACAACTACGTGTTCCAGAAGTTCGTGCGCGCCGCTATGGGGACCAACAACGTCGACCACTGCGCACGCCTGTGCCACTCCTCCACCGTCACGGGGTTGGCCCTGTCGTTTGGCTCGGGGGCGATGACGAACCCCGCCGATGACCTCTTGAACGCCGAAGTCATCCTGGTCACCGGATCGAACACTCCCGAGAGTCACCCGATCATCGGCCTCAAGGTCCGCGAGGCGGTTGCGCGCGGCGCCAAACTTTTGCTCTTCGATCCGCGCCAGATCCAGTTGAGCCAGATTGCCACGGTCTGGGCGCGGCAGAAACCGGGCACGGACGTGGCCTGGATCAACGGGCTCATGCACGTCATCATCCGTGATGGTCTGATGAAGGCCGAGTTCATCGAGTCCCGCACCGAAGGCGTCGAGGCAGTCGAGAAAATTGTCGCCGCGTATACGCCGGAGCGAGTGTCGGAGATCACCGGGGTCCCGGCCGAGCTCATCGTAGAGGCGGCCCGCCTCTACGCCACGGCGGAACGGGCATCTATCGTCTATTCGATGGGCATAACCCAGCACACGACCGGCGTCGATAACGTCCGGTCGCTGGCCAACCTGGCGATGATCACCGGGCAGATTGGTCGGCCCGGCACCGGCGTCAATCCGTTGCGCGGCCAGGTCAACGTCCAGGGTGCTTGCGATATGGGTGCTTTGCCGAACCTGTATTCCGGCTATCAGCAGGTGGCTGACGCCGACGCCCGCGACAAGTTCGAGAAAGCATGGAATGCCGAACTTTCCGACAATCCCGGCTTGACGATGACACAAATGTTCCCCGCCGTCCTCGAGGGGAAGATCAAGGCGATGTATATCATGGGCGAGAACCCGGTGCTCGCCGATGCCGACGTCACGCACGTGGCGGAGGCGCTTGGCAAGCTTGAATTCCTCGTCGTGCAGGATATTTTTCTCAGCGAAACGGCGAAGCTTGCCCATGTCGTGTTGCCGGCATCTTCGTACGCCGAGCGCGACGGGACGTACACTAATACCGAACGCCGCGTACAACTCACGAAACCGGTCGTGGTTGCGCCGGGACAGGCGCGAGGGGACCGGGAAATCATCTGCGAAATCGCCACCGCCGTCGGTTATCCGATGACCTGCGCGTCGGCAGCGGAGATCGATGACGAGATGAGAGGACTGACCCCTTCGTACGCGGGTATTTCACATGATCGGCTCGAGGCGGGGGAGCAGCTTCACTGGCCCTGCCCATCGGAAGACCACCCGGGAACGCCGATCTTGCACCGCGAAAACTTTACGCGTGGTCTCGGCCAGTTCCACCCTGTCGAGTATCAACCCGCAGCCGAGGAAACCGACGCCTCATTCCCATTCGTGCTGACCACGGGTCGGATGCTGGAGCACTTCCACACGGGGACGATGTCGAGGCGGAGCAAAGCCCTGCACGGCCTCGTCCCCGGGCCGTTCGTCGAGGTCAACGGCGCCGATGCGAAGAAAATCCGCTTGAAGGATGGCGATCACGTGAAGGTGACCTCGCGCCGCGGATCGATCGTCCTTCCCGCCATGGTGGGGAGCAGGGTGGACATGGGTGTCCTCTTCATCCCGTTCCACTTCTGGGAGGCGGCGGCCAACGTTCTCACCAACCCGGCATCCGACCCGACAGCAGGAATCCCGGAATTTAAGGTTTGCGCCGTGCGCCTGGAGCGCGCACCGGACTCAGCTGAAGGAGCCTCAAGTGCCCATCGAACGCTGGAGACACCATTACAACACGATCAGACCGCATAGCAGCCTTGCCTACTGACTCCCGGCACCACGCACGTAGCAACCGGGAAGGCCCGATCCGGCTTTCGCTATACCGGGGCTACAGCTAAATCGGGCCTTCCCAGCGGCACCCGGTTTAACTTAGAAAGTGGTATCGTTCGTGGGGGCAGATCACTCGCGTGGAGGCTGATCAGATCATTGGAAGACTGAATTCCGCCTCCCTTAACCAGCCCCGCCTCACCCAGCTAGGCGCATCAGTTCGCCCTTGATGATCTTGCGCGTCGGCGTCATCGGCATCTCGTCGAGGATGACGAGGCGCTCCGGCCACTTCATCTTGGCGACGTCGTTGTCGCCGAGATAGGCGGTCACCTCGTCGAGGGTGAGCTCGGCGCCGGGCACCAGGGTAACGAACAGACACGCCTTTTCCCCCAGCACGTCGTCGGGCATGGGCGCGATGGCCGACAATACCACCTTGCGGTGCGCGGTGATCAGGCTCTCCAGGTCGGTGGGGTTAATCTTGATGCCGCCGCGGTTGATGATGTCCTTGACGCGTCCGGTGATGGCTACGTTGCCATCGGCGTCCATGACTGCCAGATCACCGCTGCGCATCCAGTTGTCCTCGGTGAAGGTGGCCTCGTTGGCGGCGGCGTTATTGAGGTAGCCCGACATGATCGTATAGCCGCGCACCTGCAACTCCCCTTCGGCACCGGGCGGCTGGATGGTGCCGTCGTCGGCGACGATGCGCGCCTCGATGCCCTCGGTAACCTGGCCGGTATGGGCGTGGCGCGTGGCGGGTGGCCCGTCGGGGGGCGTCTGCATGATGAGGATGGTCTCGGTCATGCCGAAAAGCTGGCCCACTCGGCCACCGTCAGACATGCGTTCCTCCAAGGCCGCCGCCACCTCCGGAGGACACACGGAGCCGGCGACGACCACCGTCTTCAGCGAAGAGATGTCGTGGGACTCGAAAAACCCGGCCTTCAGCGTCGCCGCGATGTGGGCCGGCGCGGTGAACAGCACCGTCGGCTTGGCGCGCTCGATGGTTTCGGCATAGGCCTCCGGCGTGAACAGTTCCATGAGCGTGTTGGTGGCCCCCGCCCACAGCGCCGCATGCACGCAGGAAAGTCCGAAAACATGAGTGAAGGGCGGCGCCACCATGACCACGTCTTGGGCCGTGAGGCCGATGGTCGGCGAATAGATGCGGCCGTTGGCGCACGCCGTGTAGTGGTTGCGCAGCACCGCCTTGGGCTCGGCGCTGGTGCCCGACGTGAAGCACAGAAGTACCGGGTCGGAGGCCACCGGCGGATCGGTGATGTCGCGCGCTGGCCCGCCCTCGATCATCTCGGCGAGGGACAGCCGGCCCGGCCCCACCTCCGCTGTATCACCTGTGGCTACGATGACGTGCTTGAGGGAGGGCACACTCCCCTTGAGGCCTTCCATGGTCGCCGGCGCGTCGTACTTTTCGGTGGCGGCGTCGCAGATCACGGCGCGCGCTTGGCCGTGCTTCAAGAGGGGTTCCATCTCGCCTCCGCGATAGGGCATGTGCATGGTTAACAGCACTCCGCCCATCATGGCGACGCCGAAATAGGCGATCAGGTACTCCGGCATGTTGGGCAACTGGATGGCCACCGCCTCGCCCTTGCCGATGCCGAGATCGAGCATGGCGCCGGCGACGCGGCGCGCCCTATTGTGCAACTCGGCGTAGGTAATGCCGCCGGCTGGCCCCAGGATGGCGATCTTGTCGGGCGTCAGCTGTCCCCATTTATCGAGCCAGGTGGCGATGGTGTCGTCGTTCCAGTAGCCTTCGGCGATGAAGCGCTTGACGTCGGCTGGGTCGTAGTCCCTGGAATTGCGCAGCGCCACCATGACTGCCCCCTCTCCTATGCGGCCTTCGAAACCGGGCCTCGTCCCGGACCTCAGGCCGGGACCGGCATCCGCGTTCGCGGATTTAACTATTGAGCTCCGACGGAGTAAATTATACAACAAGTATATAACTGTACAACAGGGCCAACGCGGTGCGCCATGAGCGGCAAAGGGAAAAAACTGATCGGCCGGCCCCGGGGCACCGGATCCCAGCGCGCCTACGAGCGCATACGCGACAAGATCCTGCGCCTCGAACTGGCGCCGGGGGCCGATCTCGACGAGGCCGGGCTCGAACACGAGTTCGGCATCTCGCGCACGCCGGTGCGCGAGGCGTTGATCCGCTTGGCTTCGGAAGGCCTGGTCACCCTCATGCCCAACCGCGGCGCTCGGGTGACGCCGTTGGAACTGACCGACGTTCCCCAGTTGCTGGAAGCCCTGGAGCTTCACCACCGGGTGGTCATGCGCTGGGCTACCCAGCGCCGCGACGCTGCCGACCTCGCCGCCATCCGTCAATCCCATCAGGCCTTCGCCGAGGCCACCCGGGCCGGCGACCCCGACAGCATGATCGACGCCAACAAGGCCTTCCACATGGCCATCGCCGGGTCTTGCGGCAACCGCTATCTGGCCCAGGCATCGGAGTCCCTGCAAACGGTCAGCCTGCGCCTGGCGCGCCTCTCGTTCGCCGGCGACGCGCCCGAATACGGCAACGCCGAGATCGTCCGCGACCACGCCGAGATGATCGCCGCCATCGAGGCCGGCGACGCCGAGGCCGCCGACGCCCTGGCCATCAAGCACATGCGCATCTTCCGCGCGCGGGTCGCCGCCCTGATCAATTCCAGCTTGGCCGGCGACGTCGCCCTCGACTGAGACGATCCCAGCCCTGGCCCCGGCCCCGTTGCCGCGAACGATGTTGCGATTGGACGATGGCCGGCTATTGGGAAGTCGGCCAAGCGATTGAAAACAAACGGTCACACCTTTCACGCCGCCTGAACAGGCCATTTCGAATGATGACATTTTGACATTATTTATCATCATTCAGTTCGGCGCTGCGGGCGGCTGCTCGGGGGACAGCGCGGGGCCAGAATTCCGCAAAGCGGCAACCGCTTCCGCTCCCAAAGATCGGAAGTTGATTTTGATCAAAAACTGATCCTGTGACCTTCCCCCCTTAATCGGATCCAACTGTTTAGTTAGAGAAACTGGGCATCTGGATCCTTGGAGTAAGGGGATAAGCAGATGCCCAGAAAGCGTTTTTCGGTCGAGCAGATCATCCATCACCTACGGGAAGCGGAGG
>DASCNF010000161.1:0-8064 GCA_036011345.1 Rhodospirillales bacterium
CCCGGCCAGGGATTTGTAGCAGTAGGCGGGCTCGTAGTCGTAGACGGCCTTTTAGTACTCGGACTCATAACCGCAAGCACCCAACAAGGCGGCGGCGGCGATCGTCATCAGAGGCTTTAACATTTTCTTCTCCCGTTCCAGCCGGCGGCTCATTTAGCGCCTCGTTGAAGCCTTCAGAAACAAGAGACGGCAAGAAAGGGGCCACTTGGTTCTTTTTCGCGAAAAATTTTTTTATTCCATAATTTCTGTCACTTGGAAGGCACGCATCAAGCGTTGACGTCAACAACCACGCGCCCTTTCACTTGGCCCTGGAGAATCTTGCCGGCCAAATCCGGAACCGCGGCCAACGACACCTCGGCGGTCATTTTCTCGAGCTTGGCGATCGGCAATTCGCGGGCCAGCCGCCGCCAAGCCGTGACTCGGGGTTCCATGGGACAGGTGTTGGAATCGATCCCCAGCAGGTTAAGGCCGCGAAGCAGAAAGGGCATGACCGAGGTATTCAACTCGTGGCCGGCGGCGAGGCCAATGGCGGCGCAACTGCTCCATGGGGCCAGGGTAGCGAGGATGGTGGCCAGCGTGGTGCCGCCGACCGAGTCGATGGCAGCGGCCCAGCGCGCTGAGCCGAGGGGACCCTTGGGGGGCGTTTCCAGATCGGCGCGCTCGATTATCGTTGCGGCCCCCAGGTCGCGGAGGTAGTCATGGGTCTCAGCCCGGCCCGTCGACGCGGAAACCCGGTAGCCCAGGTTGGCGAGGATGGCGACCGCGATGCTTCCCACCCCGCCGGCGGCGCCGGTCACCAGGACCTCCCCCTCTCCGTCCGGGACAAGGCCATGGTTTTCCAAGGCCATCACCCCCAGCATGGCGGTTAAGCCCGCAGAGCCGATGCCCATCGCCTGGCGCGGGGTCATGCCGTCGGAAAGCGGCACCAGCCAGTCGGCCTGGACCCGCGCCTTGGTGGCCATACCTCCCCAGTGCAGCTCGCCGACGCGATAGCCGTTGAGCACTACCTGATCCCCCGGCCTGAACTTCGGCGATACCGACTCGATGACGCTTCCCGCGAAATCGATGCCGGGGACGTGGGGATAGCTTCGAACGATCCTGCCAAGACCATTGATGATCATGCCGTCCTTGTAGTTGAGGGTGGAATAGTCTACGGCGACAGTCACGTCGCCATCGGGCAGGGCGCTGTCGTCGAGCGGCTCGATGCCCGCGGTGACCTTGCCGTCCGATTCCTTGAGGACGAGGGCGGTAAATCCGTCTTGCGCGATCATTCTCTGATTCTCCTCCGGAAAGAGGCGAACATTCTACCGGCGGCGGCGCCTCCGTCAATCGGCCCTCGGCGAAATCGCCGCGCTTGGTAGTGGAGAATTGGGGGAGGCCTCAGCGGCGCACCATGGAAGCCACCGTTCCGGCATTGTATGTCGAAGACATGCACAAAAGCTTCGGCGCCCTTGAGGTGCTGAAAGGGGTGAGTCTGGCCGCCCACGACGGCGATGTGATTTTGATCATCGGCTCCAGTGGATCGGGCAAGAAAACGCTCCTGCGCTGTATAAACCCTCTTGAAAACCCAGACCGCGGCTCCGTGGCCGGCGAGGCAGTCGACCTCAAGCTTGGCCCGGGCGCCGTTCGCTGTGCCTCGCTGCCTCGCATCACGCTCCGTTTTCGCTCAACTAGGCGCTGATGACGCGCGCCGCTTCCCGCAACCGTCTTTTGATGATCCCGCCAACCCTTCTTACCGAAGAAGCCTTGACTTTTCCCTTGATTTTATCAACGTCGAGCGCGGCAGGACGTGGCGTTTCGGCAAGCGGTGCCACGGTCGGCGGGGCGCGCGCCGGGAGCGCTGCCGGAAATGCCTTCGCCGGCACGATTGGTGCCGGCTTCTTGGGCCGCGGGATGGCGCCACCGATACCGGGGCCGTTGCTATGGCGCGCCATGTCGAAAGCGCGGGCCACGAACGGCCACCCGACAAGCAAGAGGAGCAGGATGGCGACGATGTTGAGTGCCAAAACCTCGGCCATGGTCTCGCGTCCCGCCAATATCCGAAGTGAATTGTCTCCCGACGGCGGCAGGGATGGGAAACGCCGTGCTCCGCCTTAATGCAGCAGTGGCGCTTTGAAGAAATCCGTCCGGTTCGCCGAGAGCACGGTGATGTCCATCTGCGTGCCGTCACGCAGCACGGTCATGGGAATCCGCGCCCCGGGCGGCCCATGCGCCCATATGGCGCGGTACATTCCCGCCAACTCGCTGACCGGCGTGCCGTCGATTCCGAGGATTAGATCGCCGACCCGGATATCGGCTTCCTCCGCCGGGCCGCCGTTAGCCAACCCCGTGACCACGAGTTTGTTGTCGGCCTCCATGGTCAACAGACCCAGCCAAGGACGCGACGGCCGAAGGGTACTACCGTATTGCACCATATCTTCGAGTATCGGTGGGAGGAGGTCGATGGGCACGACCATGTTCCCGTCGAAAGGCTTACCCGCCCTCAGCACCTGCTGAAGAAAGAGGGAACCGACTCCCCGCAGGGTCCCGTCCTCGCCGATGAGCGCCGAGCCGCCCCAAAACGGGTGAGGTGGCGCCGTGAAGATGCCCTCTTCAAGCAGGTACTCCCAGTACCCGGCAAATTCATGCTTGGCGACGACACGGGACATCACGGCGCTCGAGCGTCCACCGTGCCCGGCCAGAATCACCGGATCGCCGGTCTTGAGATCGTCGGAACAACCGATTTCGACGGGCGGCGCATCCAGCGCATCCAATGCCTGAACGAGGCCGAACCCTGTCTCCTGGTTTATCCCGACGACGTGCGCGGAAACGGCCCGTCCTTTGACGTCGACCAGCCATACGGTTCGCGCCTCCATGATCAAGTAGCCGATGGTCACGACCAGACCATCCTGGTTGATGAGGACGCCGTGGCCGGCTCGCTCGGTGCCCAGGGTGGATGCGGTAAATGCGTCCTCGGGTATCTCGGAACGAAGAGAAAGAATGCCCGACAGAACTTTATCGAGGTCGAAGGAGACGTCCTCGGTTTTCGGCCACTGCGACGCGCTTATTTCCGTGTCGAATGGGTCAGACATGACCTGTCCTTCTTACTTTGCCGGCGGGCACTATGGCTTTTGCCTCCGATCGTGGTTTCAAACTCTCCGATGCCGACTTCTGCTCCACCACTTTCCCATGCCTTTACCTTAGCACAAATCACCAGCGGCAACGATCCGAAGAAGACGTTAGGACAGCCCCTGAATCAGCATAATTGCTTGACGGTCCTTGTGGCCAGGGGACGTTACGCTACATACGCACGGACTATATATCCGACCCCTCGCAAGACGTGGCGACCGCGGCCGTGGCGAATGGACAGCATACCTCGCCAGCAAAGGGTACCGGCTACTGGGACTCGGCATGAGCGGCGATGCCGTCACCAAGCTCCAAGCGGTGGCACGCAAATCCGAAGATTAGGGCCGCGCCGCCAGCGTCTCGAACACGTCCCCCGCGGGCACGCCACCCAGGATATGGCATCTATGCCAAAGGGCTAAAAAGAGGAGGTGCCAGGCCGCCTTGCCTTGCTTCTTTCCACGAGTCGCGAACAATTTCTCGACGGCATCAGGGCGGCAAATTTCATTGATGCCCGGTTGCGCCGCCACCAGCGGCCCGAGTTCGCCGTCGCGCCGCGCCATCCACTCGCTGACGGGAACCGTGAAGCCGCGTTTTCGGGAAAACGGTTTCGATGCCGGCAAACCGGTACGCAGCCACTTGCGCAGCAGGAACTTGCCGAGCGAGCGCCGCACCTTCAGGCGGTCGGGCAGGCGGAAGGCGAAATTGGCGATTTCGCGGTCGAGAAACGGCACGCGTCCTTCCACTCCATGGGCCATTAGGCAGCGGTCCAGCTTGGTCAGCAGATCGTTGGGCAGCCAGTCGACGCAATCCACGGCCTGTGCCACCTGGAGCGCCGAGCGGCCGTTTCCAGCCTCGACGGTCTCGGCCGCACCGATGGCGGCACGCCAGGCCTTCCCAGCGCCGCCTTCCGGCTCACGCAGAATTCCCAACCCCTCGAACGCCCCCCGCGCCCGCATGGGTCCGCCGCCCAGCAGACGCAGACGCATTGCTTTTCTATAGCGTCCATAGCCGCCGAACATCTCGTCCCCGCCTTCGCCGGTCAGGATGACCTTGAGCCCCGCCTCCTTGGCGGCAGCCGCCAACTTGTAGGAAGGCAGCACGGCGTAGTCGGCCACCGGGTCGTCCATCGCCCGCGCGATGGCGGGAAGGAGCCCCCAGAAGTCCTCCTCGCCGAAATCCACCTCCTGGTGATCGGCACCGGCGGCGGCGGCAACCGCGCGGGCGTGCTGGCGCTCGTCGTGCGCGGCAGTCCCGGTGAAGCCCGCCGTGAACGTCCTTACCGGCCGCTCGTTGAGAAACGCCATCTGAGCCAGCACCGCCGACGAATCGACGCCGCCCGACAGAAACATTCCGTAGGGCACGTCGGAACGCTGGTGAATTTCGACGCTGTTGCGCAGAACCTCATCGAGGCCGCGCAGGGCTTCGGCAGCGGTCTCCAGGCGCGGCCCCCCTTTGGGGAGAGCGCCGAGGCGGCGGCGCGCCACGATGCGGCCCCCTTTGACGACCAGAGTTTCGCCGGGCAGCACGCGGCGGATACCTTCGAAAACGGTCTCCCTTCCGGTGGTAAACTGGAGCTGCAGGAGTTGCTCGCGGCTTTCCGGTCTCAGTTCGCGCTTCGCCAATCCCGCGCCGAGCAATGCCTGGGGCTCGGAAGCGAAGGCTAGAGCGCCGAACAACTCCACATAATAAAGGGGCTTGATGCCGAAGGGATCGCGGGCCAGCACCAACCGGCCTTCGGCTTGGTCGTGGATAGCGATGGCGTACATGCCCCTCAGGCGTTCGGCGAAATTCACGCCAAGGCTTAGATAAAGGTGGAGAGCCGGCTCACAGTCAGACGCGGTGGCGAAGGTGACGTCCGGCATGCCGGCGCGCAGCTCGATATAGTTATAGATCTCCGCGTTGGCGACAAGGGCCGCCTTCACGGCCTCGTTCGACGGACCGTAGATGGGCTGGTCCCCGGTCTCCAGATCGATGATGGCGAGCCTCGTCTGAACCAAGCCGACGTCGCCGGCTACGTGTCTGCCCTGACCGTCCGGTCCGCGGTGGACCAGCGCATCACCGAGGCGCCGCAAGGTCGCCGCGTCCGGCGACGACCCGTCGGCGGTCATGATGCCGGCAATCCCGCACATCAGCTCAGAATCTCCTTGAAGAACGCCATGTAGCGCTCGACCACGGCCGCCTTGGTGAAGCCCTCCTCGTAGGTACGGTGCCCGGCGGCGGCAAAGCGGCGCCCGAGATTGGCATTCCCGAGGAGGAAATTTATGGCCTGAGCAAGGGCTTTGGCATCGTCCACCGGCACCAGGATCCCGTTTTCCATGTCCTCGATAAGGGTTCCCGGACCCAGGCTGCTAGCGGCAATCACCGGGGCTTCCTGTGCCCAAGCCTCGATCACCACGTTCCCCAAAGGCTCGCGCCGCGAAGGGCAGACGAATATATCGCACGCGGCGAATAGTGCCGCGACGTCCTCGCGCCAACCGAGGAACCGCACCCGGGGCTTGATGGCAAGATGCTCGGCCAAACCCTCGAGTTCCCGGCGCAACGGCCCCTCGCCGGCGATCCACAGATACGCCGAGGGCACTCGGGTCAGTGCGCGCAGTAGAACGTCGAAAGCCTTGTTGCGGTGGAGTCTGCCCAAGGCCAGGAGAAGAGGCGTGCGGTCCGGAGTGTAAAATTCCCGCCGTGGTATCGGCGGTGCCCGCCGATCGCTGACGAAATTGGGAAGGTAGTGAGCGCGCTCCTCGGACCATCCACCACCAACCAGGTGTTGGACGATGTCCTCGGTGTTGCCGATCAAGTGGTCGCATCCCTGGTAGTATTTCAGGTCGTAGTAGCCGCCGAGTCGAGCCGCCCATGCGAAGTCGCCTTTCCGACACAAGCGCGTCGCCCGGTTCATCCAGGTCAGCACGATGTCAGGCCGGAAGTCGCCAATCTCGCGCTTCAACGCCAACGGCGTGCGCAGATCGAAGAGACCGCCGAAAGGCAGTTGCACGAGATCGATGCCGCCCGCCGCCAGGGCCGCGGCGCGGCGCTCGTTCCGGCGGATCACGACCCGCTGCTCGAGGCCGGCGTCGTCGAGTGCCAGCACCAGCCGGGTGAAGAAGACTTCCGCGCCGCCAAACTCGGCACCCGCCATCACTTGCATCACGCGCATCAGGGAATGAGCCCTTCAAAGGCCGCCGCCGCCTCGGGCCAGCCCCAAGCGCGTTGCTTGTCGAGCGCCGCGGCATGATGGCGGCGCCAAAGAGCATCGTCGGTGAGCAGTCTTATGGCAGCTTCGGCGAAGGCGTCATCGTCGTCCGCAACGATGCCGGTCTCGCCGTCAATGACGCGCTCGACAACCGAGCCCAGCCTTTGTACGACCGCGGGGACGCCCATGGCCTGCGCCTCGCCAACAGCGAGGCAGAACGTCTCGTTGAGATCGCCGCGGTACAGCATGACGCGGGAGGCGCGCAGCTCCTCGACAAGTTCGGCTTTGGGCACAGGCGCCCGCATGACGACACCGTGCCCCGTCGCCTTGCGCACCTCCTCCAATACCGCCAACATCTCCCGCGCCTTGGCATCGCCGACGGTGCCGTAAGTCGCTGCCCCCGTAAACAGGTGAAGCTCGGCCCCCGGCACACGCGGGCGCACACGTTCCGCCCACACCTTAAGAAGCCAGTCCAGGGACCTGAGCGGATTGGAAGTGAAGATGGCACGCGGCGGCGGTGCATCCGCCGCCACCGCGGCGCCGCGAATCATTTCGGGAATGCCATAAGGAATGACCACCCGGCCGCCGTCCGGCGCCCACCAGGGGTAGGTTGTGGCGTGATAGGCACCGATGAAGACGATGACGGGCCGCTTGTGCCACAGCTTTGAGAGATAGCGCCACTTCAGCAGGTAGCGGGCCGGATTGTGTATCCAAAAGACGGTCCGCCGCGCCTTTGGCATCAAGTTGAGGAGCTTGTCCCCGCGGTTGGCGATATAGAGGTCGGTGTCTTCGGGTAGGCCCTGATTACGATCCGCGGTCCCGATCGGCGCCCAATCCACGCCCTCGTGCCTCACGGGGGCGGCGCACTTATTGCGCACATGGACATCGTGGCCGCGTTTCGCCAATTCCTGGACAAGGAAAACGACCGACGATTCGGCGCCACCGAGCGGCCGCTTTTGCGGTGTCGCGCCGTCGAACTCTATCCCGTCGTCGGCCAAAACAATACGTGCCATCTATGGCCCCTCTGAGCCGTCCGGCTCAAGCCTGGCCTTGAGGTGGGAAAGAAGTGGGTACAATCCGGCAAAGAGGGCGATGAGAAAGCCGTAGCCCCCTTCCCGATATCCCTTGCGCAGCACATAGCACTTGAAGAAGCGCGAAAACAGCCGGCGCAGGTTGTGGGCGAAGGATCCGATCTCGCCCGTCTCGCACATATCCTTGGCGCGCGCCGTCGAGTAGCTGTCGAGCCGGCGGATCATGTCGGAAACGTTGCGGTCGACGTAATGATCGAGGCGGCATTTCAACATGGCTCCCTTGCGCCCCGACCATTGCAGGCGTGGGTGGACCCGCTGATCGCCCCACATCTTGACCCCTTTCCTGAATAGCCCCGGATAGGCGGCCTTGCCATAGGACGCCCCCCAGCCCCAGCGCACCAGCTTTCCGCCGATATAGTTATCCACCGGTATCTCGTGCCAATCGCAGGGCGAGGCCTCGATGACACGACAGATTTCCTCGGCCAACGCCGCGGGCACCCGTTCGTCGGCATCGACCTCGAATATCCATAGGCCACGGCACATATCAATACCGGTGTTGCGGCGCGTTCCTTCCCGCTCCCATGTGCCCTCGACGATGTGTTCGGTGTAGCGAAGCGCTATATCCTTGGAGGCGTCTTTGCAGTCATCCAGCAGCACGACGATTTCGTCCGCGAAGGCGAGACAGTCCAAGCACTCGGCGAGCTTGTCTTCCTCGTCGTGGACAGTAATCAGTGCGGAAAG
>DASCNF010000162.1:0-12735 GCA_036011345.1 Rhodospirillales bacterium
ACGCCATCATCGAGGCGAGCCGGGGCGAGGGCGCCGGCCCGGGCGCGGCCCTGGTGGCCAACCGAATTAACAACCTCGCCAACCAAACCACCCAGGCGACGGAGCGCATCACCGCCCGAATCGGCGAGAACCACCGCGCCGCCGAGGACGCGGTCGGCGCCGTGGCGTCCATTGCCGAAATCGTCTCCGACATCGACTACAGTGCCGCGGCGCTGGCCGCCGCCGTCGACCGCCAGCGCCACACCGCCCTCGACATCGCCCGCAACGCGCATCGCGCCACGATCGGTTCCAGTGAGGCTTCCGGGAGCGTTACCGCCGTTGCCGCCGGCGGCGTGTCGCGCCATGCCGCAGGCCTGCACGACCAGGTGGGAAAGGTCGTGGAGACGCTGCGCGGCGGGGGTTAGGCCCCGCGCAACGTGGCAACGCCGGGCAATTCCCTGCCCTCCAGCCATTCGAGGAAGGCGCCGCCGGCCGCCGATATGTAGGAGAACCCCTCCGCCGCCTCGGCATGGGTCAGGGCCGCCGCCGTATCGCCACCGCCGGCCACGCTGAGCAACCGCCCCGCTCTGGTCAGGTCGGCCACGGCGCCGGCCAGCGCATTGGTGGCGGCATCGAAGGGCGCCGTCTCGAAGGCGCCGAGGGGTCCGTTCCACACCACCGTCCGGCATGCGCCGAGACGGTCTTTCGTCTCCGCCACCGATGCCGGGCCGATATCGAGGATCATGGCATCCGCCGGCACCGCGCCGACCGTCACGACTTGGCTGGCGGCACCCTCTCGGAGTTCCCGGGCCACCACCACGTCGATGGGCAGCACGACGTCGCAGCCTTCACCCGCCGCGGCCGCCAGGACGGCGCGGGCCTTATCCGCCATGGCGCGCTCGCACATGGATCTTCCGACGCCGATCCCCTGGGCGTCGAGGAAGGTGTTGGCCATGGCGCCGCCAATGACCAGGACATCTACACGCAGCACCAGGTTGCCGAGCACGGCAAGCTTGGTGGAAACCTTGGCGCCGCCGACGACGGCGGCGAGGGGGCGCTCGGGCTCGCCTAGCGCCCGATTCAAAGCTTCCAGCTCGGCCTCCATGAGATGCCCCGCCGCGGCGGGCAGGAGGCGAGCGAGGGCTTCGACCGAGGCATGCGCCCGGTGCGCGCAGGAGAAGGCGTCATTGACGTAGAGATCGCCCAACACCGCAAGCTGCCTAGCGAATTCGGTGTCGTTTTCCTCTTCCCCGGCATGAAAACGCAAGTTCTCCAAGAGCACGATATCGCCCGCCTCCATGGCGGCGACGGCGCCCTCCGCCTCGGGTCCGACGCAATCGGCAACGAAGGTGACGGGGCTCCCCCCAAGGGCCGCTGCCAGCGCCGGGGCCACGGGTCGGAGGGTAAGCTCGGCGGCGACCTTTCCCCGCGGCCGGCCGCGATGGGAAATAACCACGACCCTGGCCCCCTTGGCGGCGAGATCCAGAAGCGTCGGCGCCGTGCGCTCGAGGCGCGTGGCGTCGGCAACGGCGCCGTCCCTCATGGGGGCATTGAGGTCGGCCCGCACCAGCACCCGCTTGCCGGAGACGTCGAAGTCGTCGATGGTTTTGAACGCTGTCATGGTCCTCACGGCAGACGACTATGGCCTTTGGTCGATTGCGGGTGCAGATTTATGCGGTCGAGGCGCCACAATGGCAAGCCTGGGTGATAATTTCGTCGCGCTTGGACATGACTTTTCGGCACCATCAAGGTAAAACCGACAAATGGTAAGCCGCTATTGACAGCCAGACGAGCGAAAGATGGCTTCGAAACGTCCCCTTCCCCCGATGACCCACGGCGACGTGGAAGACATCGTAACCGACCTCGAGAAAGCCCTGGACAACCAGCGCGACTGGTTCAAGAACTTTCAGGCCATGCTTGTGTGCCGCTCGGAGCCCGATTCCCAAGACCTCCAAAAAAACGGCTATCGGCGAGGGCCTTTTGCACGCTGGTTCAAGAAAGGCGCCAACCCTCACCTCCGTGACCGGGCGGATTTTGCAGCCGCGCTCGACGCCCTGCGCGAGCAGCACGAGATGGCGCAAGGCCTAGCCAAAACGGTATGCAACGGCGCCGACATCAATTCCAAGCAATATCACATGCTGGTCGAAAGCTCCGACCGTTTCACCCAGAGCGTGCGCACGCTGCACGCCGAGGCGCGCATGCTGCTCAGCAACACCGACCCCTTGACCGGGGTCGCCACCCGCTTCGCCATGATCCCCCGGCTCGAGCAAGAGCGCGAGCGCTCCATGCGCAGCGAGGATCCGTGCAGCGTCTGCATGATGGACCTGGACCGCTTCAAGTCGGTCAACGATACCTACGGACACCGCGCCGGCGACATGGTCCTGCAAGAGACCACCCGCTTCGTGCTCAAACACCTGCGCCACTACGATCAGGTTTACCGCTATGGCGGCGAGGAATTCGTGCTGATGCTTCCGGACACCCCACCGGGAAGGGCCAAGCATGTCCTCGACCGGCTGCGCCGTAGCCTGAAGCGCCACGGCACCCGCCTCGACGACGAAACGGTGCTCCACGTCGGCGCCTCGTTCGGCATTGCCGTGTTGCAGCCCGATGTTTCCGTGCGCGCCGCCATCGACCGCGCCGACCAGGCCCTTTACGCGGCGAAGTCAGCGGGCCGCAACCGGGTGCACATCTGGGAAGAGGATGTCGCCCCCGGCAAGGGCCGTGACCAGATCGTGGCCAGAACCAAGACCGCGGCCCGCGGTTGAGCGGCGGCACCCGGCGCCGGCACGCTAATCACGGCGTGGCTGCGCGGTGGCGCGGCGGTGGGCCTCGGCCGCCTTTTCCTTTTCTCCGAGCACCTCATAGGCGCGCGCCAACCGCCGCCAGCCCTCGAAGTCGCCGGGCTCCTTTTCGAGACGCCGGGCCAGCTGCTCCACCATGCCGCGGATCATGTCGGCGCGCTCGGCGGCGCTCATCCCGGCGGCGGCTTCCACGTCGTCGCCGGTCGGCCCTGGCGCGTCCGCCTGTCGCGCCGCGGGCATCTGTGGCTGGGTCGCGGGAACCGACTTGGCGAGTTCGCGGGCGGCCGGCGAAGGGGCTATCTCGGCGGCGTCGATGCCGAGGTCGCGGGCCGCCGCGACGATTTGCCTTTCGACGGCAACAAGCCAGGGCGCCGCCGGCGGCGATAACGCCCGCAGATCGACCCATGCTTGCAAGGCGCCTCGAACGTCTCCCCCCTGGGCTTGGGCCAGGCCCAGGTAGTAGCGGGCCCGGGGGTTCAGCCGATCGGCATTGGCGAGGGCCGTGAAAATATCGAGCGCTTTCGGAGTAACCACGCCGGCGGCGGCGAAAACGAGGGCCTCCGCGTAGTTCGCCGCGATGCCCGGGCGCTCGCCTCCGACCTCCAGGGCGCGGCGGTAGGCGTCGGCGGCTTCCGCGTAGCGCCGCATTTCCAGGTAGGACCGGCCCAACAGTTTCCAGCCGTCCAGGTCATCGGGTTTCTTGAGCAAGCGCTGGGCGAGGCGCCCCACCATAAGTTCCAGATCGCCCGCCGCTTCGCCGCCGCCTCGGAAATCAACGTGCCCGGCGCTCGACGGCGCGCGCCTCTCGGCAAGGGGCTGGTCGGGAAGGTCGGGCGAGCCGACGTTCAGGTAGAGGGCGACGGCACCCACGGAGACGGCGATGGTGATGAGGGCGGCGACGAGGCGCCCGTGGCGGGGCGGCCCCTCCTCGACCGCCGAGACCTCCTCGGCATCGGCTGACGCCAGGATGCGGCGTTCGATCTCGGTCGTCGCGGCGGTGACCTCGTCGTCGCTGAGGACACCGCGCTCTCGCTCGCGCTCGATCTCGCCGAGTTGGTCGCGGTAGACGGCGATGTCGTAATCGGCGCGGCGCGACGCCGCCTGGACACGGCGCAACAACGGCATCAGCACGGGGACCAAGGCCCCCGCCGTCAACACGGCCATGACGACCCACAGCATGATCAGCCCGGCTCGTCGTCGAGAAGGGTGGAGAGGCGGCGCCGTTCGTCCTCGTCGAGGGGCGGCGGGGCGGTGGGCGGTGCCGCCTCTTCGCCCGCCGCCGGCCTGCGCCGGCGAAAGAAGACAACCACCGCCAGCAATCCAAGGCTGGTAATGAGCCCCGGACCCAGCCACAACGCGTAGGTCGCCGCCTTGAAGGGGGGTCTGAGCAACACGAAGTCGCCGTAGCGCGAGACCACGTAGCCCATGACCTGGCGGTCGGAATCGCCGGCCACCAACCGCTCGCGGACGAGGAGCCTGAGGTCGCGCGCCAGATCGGCGTTGGAATCGTCGATCGATTGGTTCTGGCAGACCAGGCAGCGCAGTTCCTTGCTGATCTCGCGGGCGCGGGTCTCCAGCGCCGGGTCAGCCAGCATCTCGCTGGGCTCGACGGCACCCCCCGGCGCCGCCGCCAGGCCGAAAGCCAAGAGCAGGCCGAGGAATCCCCCCCTCATTGCTTTCGAAGCTCCGCGATGATAGGGCGCAGCGTCTCGATCCAGATGCGCTCGGTCATGGGACCGATGTGCTTGTAGCGGATGACCCCCCGCTTATCCACGACGAAGGTCTCGGGCGCGCCGGTGACGCCGAAGGCGATGGCGGCGCGGCTTTCCGGGTCGTCGCCGATGAGCGTGTAGGGATCGCCGAACTTGGCGAGCCACGCCGGCCCGTCGTCCGGGCTCTTCTCGCGCCAATCGATGCCGTGCAGCGGCACCCGGTTCTCGACCTTAATCTTCATGAGGAAAGGGTGCTCTTCCCGGCAGGAGATGCACCACGAGCCGAAGATGTTGACCAGGGATACCTCTTTCTCCAGGTCCTTGCTGGCCAGCCCGCGATCACGCCCCTTGATGGGCGACAGGTCGAACGGCGGTACCGGCTGGTCGATGAGCACCGAGGGCAAGAGGCGCGGGTCCTTGGTCAGGCCGATGGCGAAATAGACGGCGAGCACGAAGAAGATGACCAACGGCAGGACATAAACGAGGCGATTCACGGCATGCCCTCCGCGTCAGGCCCCGGCCGAGGCGGCGCCGCCCGCCGCCGCCGGTTGCCGCCGCCGCATGGGGGCGCCGACCCGGTAGCGCCGGTCCGTGAGGCTGAGGACGCCGCCCGCCACCATGATCAGGAGACCGGACCACATCCAGGCGACGAGCGGGTTGAAATAAATCCGCGTGACGAAGGCGCCGCCGGTGCCCTGGGGGGCGCCGATCACCACGTACAGGTCGCCCCAAAGCGTCGTCTTGATGGCCGCCTCGGTGGTGGAGTTGCCCTCCACCGGATAATTTCGCTTCTCGGGCACCAGGACGGTGACGGTGGCACCGTCCCGGCGCACCGTAAAGGTGCCGCCGGTGGCCGTGTAGTTGGGGCCGCGATTGCGGAAGGCGCCCTCGAAAGTGAATTCGTACCCGGCGACGACGACGGTCTCGCGGGGGCGCATGGTCTGGATGCTCTCGACCTTCCAGGCGCTGGCCCCGGTCATCCCGGCGATGGCGATGGCGAGGCCGGCGTGCGCCGCGCTCAGCCCCCACTGGGCGCGGGGCAGGCGGCGCGCCCGCCCGAGGACCTCGCCCAGGGAAGCGCCGGACGGACGGACGCGCTCGATGAGCTGGACGATGGTGCCGACCAGCAGCCATGCCGCCAGGGCGATGCCGACGAACCCGAAAACGGGCCCTTCGGCGTAATACACCCAGGCCAGGAGCAGCGCCGCCAGGGCCGCCGCCAGGGCCATCCACAGCCGCCTCAGGGCGGGCCCGAGATCGCTCCGCTTCCAGGTCAGCAGGGGCCCCACCGCCATGGCCGCGACGAGTGGCACCATCAGCGGGATGAAGACCGTGTTGAAGAAGGGCGGGCCGACCGACACCTTGCCGCCGCCGAGGGCATCGAGGAGGAGGGGGTAGAGGGTGCCCAAAAGCACCGCCGCCGCCGCCGTCGTCAAAATCAGGTTATTGAGGAGCAGGCCGCCCTCGCGGGAGATCGGCTGAAAGACGCCGCCGCCCCTGAGGCCCGGCCCGCGCCAAGCGAAAAGGGCCAGCGCGCCGCCGATGAAGATGACGAGAAGAAGCAGGATGAAGACGCCGCGCGCCGGGTCGGTGGTGAAGGCGTGCACCGAGGTGAGCACCCCGGAACGCACCAGGAAGGTGCCGAGCAGGCTGAGCGCGAAGGCGACGATGGCGAGGAAGATGGTCCAGCCACGCAGCGCGTGGCGCTTCTCGACCACGATGGAGGAGTGAAGGAGCGCCGTTCCCGCCAGCCACGGCATGAACGACGCGTTCTCCACCGGGTCCCAGTACCACCAGCCGCCCCAGCCGAGCTCGTAGTAGGCCCACCACGACCCCAGCCCGATGCCGGCGGTGAGGAAACACCACGCGGCCAGGGTCCAGGGCCGCACCCAGCGCGCCCAGGCGGCGTCGACGCGGCCCTCGATGAGGGCGGCGACGGCGAACGAGAAGGCCATGGAGAAACCGACGTAGCCGAGGTAGAGCATGGGCGGGTGGAAGGCGAGGCCGGGGTCCTGCAGCAGCGGGTTCAACCCCTGTCCGTCGCCGGGCGCCGGCACAAGACGGTCGAAGGGGTTCGACGTGAGCAGAATGAACAACAGGAAGCCAACGGTGATCATGGCCTGCACGCTGAGCGCCCGGGCCCGCAGGCAGGTCGGCAGGTTGGGGCCGAACAGGGCGAGGGCCGAGCCGAACAGGGCCAGGATCAGCACCCACAGCAACATGGACCCCTCGTGATTGGCCCACACGCCCGAGACCTTGTAGAGCAGGGGCTTGGCCGAGTGCGAGTTGCGCACCACGTTGACCAGCGAGAAGTCCGACGTCACATGGGCATGGGTCAGGCACGCGAAGGCGAAGGCGAGGAGAAGAAACTGGGCGATGGCGGCGGGGCGCGCCACCGCCATCCACGCCGCGTCCCCGCGCTCAGCCCCAATGAGCGGCACCGAGGCCTGGACCACGGCGAGCATGAGGGCGAGGACGACGGCGAAGTGGCCAGTCTCAGCGATCACTTGCTGTCTCCCGTTCCTTGTCCCGTGTCCCGCCATTGGCCGGATTTTTTCAAGGCCTCGGCTACTTCCGGCGGCATGTAGGTCTCATCGTGCTTGGCCAGCACCTCGTCGGCGCGCAATACGCCGTTTTCCACGTACCCCTCGACGACCACGCCCTGGCCCTCGCGGAAAAGGTCCGGCAACAACCCGACGTAAGTCACCGCGACCGTGTTGGCGAGGTCGGTGACGCGGAACGTCACCCGCGCGCCGCCGGACCTGTCGACACTGCCCTCCTCGACGAGGCCGCCGACACGCAGCCTTTGTTCAGGCGGCGGCTTCCTCTCCAGGACCTCGGTGGGGCTGAAAAAGAAGACGATGTTGTCCTCGAAGGCGACCAGAACCAGGGCTACGGCGGCGCCCAGGAGCCCCACGGCGATGACCACGAAGGTGAAACGCTTATGCTTGGGCTTCATGCCTGCGTTTCATCGGACGTCGTGGCGGCGCCCTCCTCGGCGCGCAGGGCGGCGAGTTCCCTTTCGCTGGCTCTGGCCGAGCGAACGCTGGCCACCAGCAACCCGGCGAGGACGGCCACGGTGACAGCGAAGCTCGGCCACACGAAGGCGCCGTAGCCGCCCATTTCAAGGAACGCCGATAAGGAGTCCATGCGTAGTCCGCCTTGTCTACCATAGCCGGAGTGCGATCGTTTCGATCTGAGACGATAAGACCCTACACATACGGCCATTCGGACGGAGCTTCAACGGGATTCGGGCACCGTCTTAACCCGCCGCCTGGCGCGTGCGGATGGCGCGAATCTTGGACGCCGCGATTTCGCCGCGCACCCTCAGCAACAGGACCCACAGGTAGAACGCCGTGTAGGCCAGCGCCATCACCAGGAGCGGCGCCAGCATGGAGGGGTGGATGGCCGGGCCGTCCATCTTGAACACGCTGGTCGGCTGATGCAGCGTGTTCCACCAATCCACGGAAAACTTGATGATGGGCACGTTGACGAAGCCGACCAGGGCCAGGATCGCCGCCGCGCGCGCGCCGCGCGCCGGGCTGTCGAAGGCACCCCGAAGCGCCATGTAGCCGAGATACAGAAAAAACAGGATCAAGACCGAGGTGAGACGCGCGTCCCACACCCACCACGTCCCCCACATGGGCTTGCCCCACAGCGACCCGGTGACCAGGGCGAGGAAGGTGAAGCACGCCCCCACCGGCGCCGTCGCCTTGGCGGCGAGGTCGGACAAGGGGTGCTTCCAGATGATGGCAACGGCACTCGCCGCCGCCAGGCAGGCGTAACAGAACAGCGCCATCCAGGCCGCCGGCACGTGTACGTACATGATGCGCACGGTTTCGCCCTGCTGATAGTCGGCCGGCGAGCCGGCCAGCGCCAGATAGAACCCGGTAGCCATGAGCACCGTCGTCAGCGCCGCCGTCCACGGCATCAACGCGGCGCTCAAACGCATGAAGCGGGCGGGATTGGCGAAACGGTGCAACATGGCCCGGTTACTCCAGTGCCTGCCTGAGGGCGGCCGCCGCCGCCCACGGGCAAAGCGCCAGCGCGCCGAGAAAAAGGGCGCCGAGGATAAGGATTTGGGCGCGCGCAGCGAAGCCGCCGACGGCGGCGTCGATGGCGCCGACGCCGAACACCAGGACCGGAATATAGAGCGGCAGCAAAAGCAGGGACAGCAATACCCCGCCCCGGCGCGAGCCGAGAACGAGCGCCGCTCCGACGGCGCCGATGAGGCTCAACGTCGGCGTGCCCAAGGCCAGGGTGGCGATCAGCACCAGGAAACCGTCGGCGCCGAGATTGAGCAGGACGGCGAGCAGGGGCGCCGTCACCATGAGCGACAGCCCGGTGGTCAGCCAGTGGGCGCCGACCTTGGCCAGCACCACGACCTCCAGCGGTACCGGCGCCAGGACCAGGAGTTCGAGGCTGCCGTCGTCGAAATCGTTTTGGAACAGCCTTTCCAGGGACAGCATGGCGGCGAGCAGCGCCGCCACCCAGATGACCCCGGCGGCGATGCGCGCCAGCAAGTTGGCTTCCGGGCCGACCCCCAGGGGGAAGAGGACGACGGCGAGCACGAAGAAGACGACGACCATCAGGCTGTCCATGCCCTGGCGCAAGGCCAGGCGCAGGTCGCGATGCACGATATGGAGGAAGCGGCTCACGGCTCCCACTCCCCGGCCGCGGCAAAACCGTCCTTGGCCGGAAAATTCCCCAGTTCCACGACCTCGGCTGTCTCGACGTCGAGGCCGGCGTGGGTCGAGACGGCCGCCATGCCGCCGCCGGCGCGGTGCCTGGCGATGGCCTCCTCGAGCCGCGCCACGGCATCCTCGTCGAGCCCCGTGGCGGGCTCGTCGAGCAGCCACAGCGGCGCCGGCGCCGCCACGATGCGCGCCAGGTTGAGGCGCCTTTTCTGCCCGGCCGACAAGTAGCGTCCCGGCAGGTCCGCCAAATGGGCGATGGCGAAGGCTTCGAGCGCCGCTTCGACGGCGGTGGCGCTCGGCCCACCGGCGTGCAGCCCGAACCAGAACGCCAGGTTTTCGGCCACCGTGAAGGCCGGTTTGACGGAATCCAGATGGCCCACGTAATGCAGGCGCCGGCGGTGCCCGTCGGGGTCCGACCATATGGCCTCGCCGTCCCACGCCAGGGCGCCCGAGGCCGGGCGCAACAGACCGGCCATGAGGCGCAGCAGGCTCGATTTGCCGCTGCCGTTGGGCCCCTTGAGGAGGAGCGCGCCGCCCGCATCCAGAGTAAAGCCGAGGCCGGCGAACACGACGCGCTCGCCGCGAACGCAGGTGAGTTCTTGACCACGGAATTGGGGCATTCCCGTCCTGACACGGAGATTAACCAAGCGGTGAGCGCGCAAGGTATCCCACTATCCGGGAAAAAAGAAGCGGCCGGCCCCCATGGAGGATGGGGAATCCGGCCGCGTAGTCTGGCATCGCGTTTTCTCCCATCGGGGGGCTTTTGAGGTGGGGGCCCTCTTCCCCGCGATCGACGGGAGGTCTCTGAGGAACGATTGAAAGGGAAAAATGTGGCAATTTTATGGGGGCGTGCGCCGGGGGCTCAGTCGTAGTCGCGGACGTCGTCTATGACCTTGCCGTCGTTGGCCAGGGATCCGGGCGCGACGAGCGCCACCTCGCCCTTCATCTTGGCCACCGCGCGCAGGGTATCGGCGATTCTGGCGGCCAGATCGGCGCCTTCTTCCCTGGTCTCGCAATTGAGCGTCATGACGTCCTTGCCGCCATGGCGGTCGACGACGAGGCGCACCTTGCCGATCTCGGGGTGGCGCTTGCGCACCTCGGCGATCTGGGCCGGCTGCACGAACATGCCCTTCACCTTGGTCGCCTGGTCGGCGCGGCCCATCCATCCCTTGAGCCGGACATTGGTGCGCCGGCACGGGCTGAGCCCGTCCATGACCACCGACAAATCGCCGGTGGCGAAACGGACCAGGGGATAGACCTCGGAGAAGGTGGTGACCACGACCTCGCCGACCTCGCCCGGCGGCACCGGATCGCCGGTGCCGGGCCGCAGGATTTCGACGATCAGGTCCTCGTCGACGATGAGGCCCTCCCGGGCCGGAGATTCATAGGCGATGAGGCCGAGATCGGCGGTGGCGTAAAGCTGCGAGACGGCAACGCCATACTCCTTCAATTCGGCGCGCAGGCTGGGCGGCAGAGCCTCCCCCCCAACCTCGGCCTTGACCAGGCTGGAGACGTCGGCGCCCGTTTCCCTGCCCTTCTCGAGCAGTATCTTGAGGAACGACGGCGTGCCGGTGTAAGCGGTCGGGCGGATCGCCGCGATGGCCTCAACCTGCTGCTCGGTCTGGCCGATGCCGGCGGGGAACACGATGCAGCCGAGCGCATGGCAACCGCTCTCGGTCATCGCCCCGGCCGGGGTGAAGTGGTAGGAAAACGTGTTGTGGACCACGTCGCCCTCGCGGAAGCCGCCGGCGAAAAAGGCGCGCGCCATGCGCCAATAGTCGTGGCCGTGGCCGTCGGCCTCGTGGATGGGTCCCGGCGATTGATAGATATTGCGAATCCGCCCCGGCGACATGGCGGCAAAACCTCCCAGCGGCGGCGTCTCTTTTTGCATCTCGATGAGATCGCCCTTGCGCGTCACGGGCAGCCCGGCCAAGGCCTGGCGGCTGGAAACGGCGTCGGCGTCGACCCCCTTGAGGAGCCGGCCGAAGTAGGGGGCGTTTTCCTTGGCGTAGGCAATTTGCGCGGGAAGCGCCTGGAAGAGCGCCGTTTCCCGTTCTTCCGGCGAACGGGTCTCCTGTTCGTCGTAATGCTCTTGTGATTTCGCCATGGCCCCCCCGAACCTCGCGAATAATTTGAATCGCCGCGTTGCCGGTTTAAGACAGCCAGCGTTTGCGCCGGCGATAATTCTTGATGTCGCGGAAGCTCTTGCGGCCGCTTGAATCGAGGCCGAGGTAGAATTCCTTGATGTCCTCGTTCTCGCGCAAGGTGGCGGCGTCGCCGTCCATGACGACGCGGCCGTTTTCCAGGACATAGCCGTAGTTGGCATACTTGAGGGCGATCATGGTGTTCTGCTCGGCGAGCAGGAAACTCACATTCTCGTTTTTGTTCAGCGCATCGACGATATCGAAGATTTCCTCGACCAGTTGCGGCGCCAGGCCCATGGAGGGCTCGTCGAGGAGGATCATTTTCGGGCTCGCCATCAACGCCCGGCCCAGCACCGTCATCTGCTGCTCGCCCCCGGAGACGTAGCCCGCCTTGGCGGAGCTTCGCTCCTTGAGACGCGGGAAGTAGTGGTAGACCTTGTCGAGGCCCTCCTTTATGGCGGCGGAACCGTCGCGGCGGGTGTAGGCGCCGGTCATGAGGTTTTCCTCGACCGTCAGATGCCCAAACGTATGACGGCCCTCCATCACCTGGACGATGCCTTTCTTGACCAGGGCCGGGGGATTGAGCTTGGCGATCTCCTCGCCCAGATAGACGATGGAGCCCTTGGTGACCTCGCCCCGTTCCGAATGCAGCAGGTTGGAGACGGCCTTGAGCGTCGTCGTCTTGCCGGCGCCGTTGGCCCCGAGGAGGGCGACGATGCCCCCCTCGGGAACCTCGAGGGAAACCCCCTTCAGCACCAAAATCACGTGATTGTAAATCACCTCGACGTTGTTGACGCTGAGCAGGGGCCGGCCGTTTTCGCTCACGGTTTTAAATCCGCTCCCTCGAACTACGACGGGTCACTACCCCGCTGGGCAGTCACGCGGCGTGATTTTTTTCTCCTTTGCGTACTTGGCGGCCGAAGCTTCGATCATCCCGCGGACCAGCTTCTTGTACGGCGGGATCCAGTCGGTGATCATCTTCCACTTGGTCCCGTCCCACTGCTGGAAGCGGACCGAGCCGCCCCCCTCGTGGTCGAAGCAAGAGATCTTCAGCGGCGGCACCAGACCGGTGGCGCCCAACGACGCGATGTAGGCCGGTGTCAGCTCGAGGTTCTCGAGCCCCCACTGCATCTCCTCGCCGCCGATCGGGCCGACGCCGAACTTCTTATGGGCCAGGCGCATGGCCTCGGTGACGATGACCCCGGCAACGACGCCGCGGTTGTAAAAGACGGTGCCGACGCGCGCCGCCGAGATGTTGCCCTTCATCTTGCCGTAAACGATTTCGAAGATTTCCTGGATCACCGGGATGTCCCTGCCGACGGCGTGAAAGTTTGCCGTGATGTAATCCTTGGCGGCCTTGCCGGCGGGAATCACGTCCTCTTCCGAGCCGCACCACCAGACG
>DASCNF010000163.1:0-11404 GCA_036011345.1 Rhodospirillales bacterium
ATCTCTACCGCTCTCCGGAGACCCAGGAGAAAGGGGTCCTTAAGAATAAGTTCCTGACCGACAGCGGCCAGCAGTTTGAGGTCGTCGATGGCGCCCGCGCCGCCGAGATCGACCCCATCTTCGCGCCAGTCAAGGACAAGATCGCCGGCGGCATCTACTGCCCCACCGACGAAAGCGGCGACGTCAACATGTTCACCCGCGGCCTCGCCGAGTTCTGCCGACGCGAGTTGGGAGTCTCCTTCGGGATGGAGACCACCATCCGCGGCATCGACGTGGCGGGCGGCCGGGTCGAACGCATCGTCACCGACAAGGGCAATTACACCGCCGACGTCTATGTGCTGTCGCTCGGTAGCTACAGCCCCATCGTCGGCCGCAGGATCGGCATAAAATTGCCCATATATCCGGTCAAGGGGTACTCGCTGACCCTTCCCGTCGGCCCCCAGCACGAAGCCCCCAACCTGGGTGGTGTCGACGAGGAGAACCTAGTAGCATTCACGCGCATGGGCGACCGGTTGCGCCTCACCGCCACCGCCGAGTTCTCGGGTTACGACACCACCCACAAGCCGTCCGACTTCGCGGCCATGCTCGCCGCCGCCCGCGACCTGTTCCCCAATGGCGGCGACTATTCGCGGCCCACCTATTGGGCGGGGCTCAGGCCGATGACTCCGGAGGGGACGCCGATCTTCGGCTATGGGCGCTACGACAACCTTTTCATGAACACCGGCCACGGCCACATGGGCTGGACCATGTCGTGCGGTGCCGGGCAAATCGCCGCCGACCTCATCGCCGGCCGCCAAGCGCAAATCGATCTCGCCGGCATGATGACGCAATCGTAACCGCGCCGCGCCATGGGTGCCGACGGGCCTCGGGAAAGAGAGGGGAGAAGGACATGACAAGTGCTAAAACCGCCGCCGCCGCGGCGTCCGCCACACCGGGAGCTGACGTTGCCCCCGTCGTCGAGAAGAAGGGCATGGCCTACGAGATGGACGAGGGGCTCGGGCCCAGGGCGCGCATCGGGCTCATCGTCTTGGCTGCTGACCAGACCATCGAGCACGATTTCCGCAATATTCTCGCCTTGCCCGACGTGGCGCTCTACGAGAGCCGTCACGCCTGCGATCTGGAAGTCAATCCCGAGACCCTGAAGGCGATGGAGAGTGAAATCGCGCCGGCCACCGAGCTTCTGGTGCCGGGATCGGGGCTCGACGTGGTGGCCTATGGATGCACGTCGGGGGGCATGGTGATTGGCGACGAGACCGTCTTCGCGCGCATCCGCGAGGCGCGGCCCGACGTCGCCTGCACGACGCCCATGATCTCGGCCTTCGCGGCGCTCGAAGCCCTGGACGCGCGCCGTATTTGCCTGATCATGCCCTACATCGATTCGGTTGCCGATGCGATGCGCGCCTACGTCCAGGAGCGCTGCTTCGAGGTGCCCGTGGTCGGCTCGTGGAGCGAGCCGGACGACCGCAAGGTTGCCCGCATCTCACCCGGCACCATCCGGCGCGCGGTGCGCGAACTCGGCGCCTCGGACCTGGTGGATGCCGTATTCGTGGCGTGCACGTCCTTGCGCGTCGCCGAGATCGTCGAAGAGATGGAAGCCGAGATCGGCAAGCCGGTGACCGGATCCAACCACGCCATGGCCTGGCATTGCCTGCGACTGGCCGGCTACCAGGATGAGGTGCCCGGCTTCGGAAAACTCCTGCGCACGCGGCTCGACTAGAACGCTTTCCGATGGGGCCGCGTCGCCGCTGCGACAATTAGCCCGATCGCTTGCCGTGGCTGGCGGCGATGGCCTCGGCCAGTACGGCGACCGCGATCTCGGACGAGGCGCGGCCGCCGAGATCGAAGCCCGCCGGCCCGTAAATGCGTGCCAACTCGTCATCGCCGAAGCCCTCGGTCCGCAGCCGCTCGAGGCGCTTGGCGTGGGTCCTGCGGCTGCCCAGGGCGCCGATATAGAAGACGTCCGAGTCGAGCGCCGCCTGCAGCGCCGGATCGTCGAGCTTGGGGTCGTGGGTGAGGGTGACGACGGCGGTGCGCGAGTCGGGGGCGAGGGCGGCGAGGGCCTCGTCCGGCCACTGGTGGGATAGGCTGACACCGGGAAAGCGCTCAACCGTGGCGAAGGTGCCGCGCGGATCGACCACGGTGACGTCGAAGCCGCTCAGCGCCGCCATCGGTGCCAAGCTCTGGGAGATGTGCACGGCGCCGACGATGATCATGCGGAGCGGCGGGTTGAAGACGCGCGCGAACACGGCGCCGCCGGGGTCCTCGATGGAAGTGCTGCGGTTGTCGCGCAGCGCCAGGCGCGTTTCCTCCACTGTTTCCGGGGCGAGATCGAGATCGCCGTTAACGGAATCCGCCCGCACCACCGCATGGGCGCCGGAGGCGAGATGACTGACCAGGGCGGCCGGGCGTTCCTCCAACAGGGCGCGCAGGACGTCGGCGGGGACGGCGCGCTCGAGGAACACCTTCAACTCGCCGCCGCAGGCCAGCCCAACCTCCCAGGCCTGCTCGTCCGAAACGCCGTAATCCAGCACTCTTGGGGGGGCGCCGGCGATGACCTCTTGCGCCTCGCTGACCACCGCGCCCTCGACACAGCCGCCGGAGACCGAGCCCACGAAGGCGCCCCCTTCCTCGATCGCCAGCATGCTGCCCGGCGGGCGCGGCGACGATCCCCACGTGCCGACCACCGTGGCCAGGGCCACGCCCTTGTTCTCGCCGAGCCACTGGGCGGCGCGGTTCAGTACGTCGTCGTTCTCGCTCATGGACGGTGCCTCAGGTTGTGAAGTACAAGACGATTAAACCGGCGATGATCAGTGCGCCAAGGCTCCAGATCATGGGGCTGATGCTCCCCTCCGCAGCCTGCGGCGCCGCAGCCGCGGCCCGCACCGTCGCCGCTTCTTCCGGCGCCGCCTCGGCCTCGGGGGATAGGGTCTCGTCCAGCTTGGCGAAGAATTGGCCGGCCAGCTTGCGCGCCGTGCCCTCGATGAGCCGCGAGCCGACCTGGGCCAGCTTGCCGCCGACCTGCGCGTTGACCTTGTAGGTAAGGATCGTTTGGCCACCGTCGTCGGCGAGGCGCACTTCGGCGCTACCTTTGGCGAAACCGGCGCCGGCTCCCTGGCCCTGGCCGGACAGGGTGTATCCGTTCGGCGGGTCGAGATCGGAAAGAGTGACGTTTCCCACGAACGTCGCTTTCACGGGGCCGACCTTGAGGGTAACAGTGGCCGTGAACTCGTTGTCCGAGGTCTTTTCCATGGTTTCGCAACCGGGAATGCAGCGGGCCAGGACTTGCGGGTCATTGAAGGCGTTCCACACCTCCTCGCGCGAAGCGTTGATGCGCTGTTCGCCTATCATGTCCATGGGCGTCTATCCTTACGTATTGATGATTTTTTAACAGTGAGCCTATATTTACGGGACAGCGCGTGCAAGCGCGCCAGTTGGCTTGGGACACTCGGCGGACAACCGCCCGCCACCGTGCGGAGAATTCATGCCGGCCTGAATGAAATCCGCCTTCGACGTCGTCCTGTGGTTTTGCGACCGGGCGTTGGTGCATTACGAATACCTGCAGCCGCAGAAGCTCCAGGGGTTACTTTTTCTGCCCCAGGCGTATTTCGCGCTGGCCTACACCAACGGTAAGCTGATACCCGCTCACTTCGTTGCCGACGAAATGGGACCGGTCGAGCCCAACATCTACAAGTCTTTACCAAGGGACGCCCCAGTGTGGAGGGGGAGCTCTTCATACCCTCCGATGTCGAGGATTTCCTCGAGAATATCTGGCGCCGCTTCGGCCACCATTCGGCCGAGCACTTGACGCGGCTGGTGAAGAAAAGCCCGCGCGCCGGGATCACCCTCACGGCGATGCGCCTGGCTTTCACCCGCGCCGAGAAGACGCCGGATCTCAATCAGGTGGTGCGGCTCAAGGTCATGCGGCCGCAGAGCGGGCGGCCGGTGGGGGTAGCCAATTGGTGCCCGAAAAGAAGATCAAGAGCAAGGGCCAGAAAAAAACCAGGCCGGAAAGACCGTCGAGGTTCAGACCTGGACGCCGGGCAACAAGCTGGCGCGGCGCAACTAACAATTAGGTCCGGGCCGTTTACGCCCGGCGCTGGCTTCATACGAAATACAGCACCAGATAGACGACGAGCAACACGACCACCCACGTCACCATGCCGCCCACGGCGTCGGTGTGCGCCAGCGCCCTTTGCGGCCCGGCCTGGCGGGAAACCCCGGCGATCACCTGGTGGACGGCGAGGAGGCCGGCGGCGCGTCCCCCCTGGTCGAGGGGTCTGAATGCTCGGACCAAGCCCCTGACGCCACGCGGTAGCAGCCACCGGTAACTCCACTCGGCGTCGAGGTTGACGCCCGGCAACTCGGGCGGGTAGAGCCCGGTCAGCTTGAGCATGCAAAAGGCCAGCGCCGAGAAGAACAAAAGCTGGCTCTGGGTGAGGACGTGGTCGGCGGTATAGGGCGCGTAGTCCACGGGGAAGGGCAGAAGGCTATAAAGCACCCACGGATACGAGCCGTTGAAGACGCAGATGGCCGCCGCCAGGCCCATGGCGATCAACATGTTGGTCGGTGCCTCCTTGACCCGGATGCCGCTGTCGTGGGCGAAGAAGGTGAAGAACGGGATCTTGATGCCGGCGTGGTGGAAGACGCCGGCCGAGGCGAAGAGGAGGGCCAGCCAGACGATGGGGTATCCCTCCTGGACGGCGGCCACCATGACCATGGATTTCGACACGAACCCCGAGAACAGCGGAAACGCCGAGATCGAGGCGGCACCGACGATGCACAACCCGGCCGTCAGCGGCATCGACTTGTAGAGCCCGCCCAACTCCGAGCCGTTGATCTTGCCCGTCCTGAACAGTACCGCGCCCATGGACATGAACAACAAGCCCTTGAAGATGACGTCGTTGAAGGCGTGGGCGACGGCGCCGTTGAGGGCCAGTTGGGTGCCGATCCCGATGCCGCATACCATGAAACCGATCTGGTTGATCATGGAGTAGGCGAGCACGCGGCGCAGGTCGTTCTCGATGACCGCGAAGAAAATGGGGAACATGGTCATGGCGGCACCGATATAGATCAGCAACTCGGTGCCCGGAAAGCCGCGGGCCAGCGCATACACCGCGACCTTGGTGGTAAAGGCGCTAAGGAACACGGCGCCCGTCGGCGTCGCCTCCGGATAGGCGTCGGTGAGCCAGTTGTGGAGGAAGGGAAAGGCGCATTTGATGCCGAAGGCTGTGAATATCAGCCATGATGCCAAGCCGTCGAGTCCGATGAAGTCAAACGCGATGGACCCGGTCTTGTGGACGCGGACGAGCACCCCGGCGAGCAGGATGACCCCGGCCAGCACCTGGATGAGCAGATAGCGCATGGCCGCCGCCTGGGCGCGTGCCGTCTTTCGCGCCAGGATCAAGAACACCGAAGTAACGGCGAGCAACTCCCAGAAGATAAAGAGCGTGATCAGATCACCGGCGAAAACAGCGCCGAGGGCGCTGCCGGCGTACAGCAGGCCGGATACGTACTGGGAGGTGTCGCGCACGTGCAACGAAAAAACGATGGCGATGAAGGCGGCCAGGTGAAACAGATAACCGAACAGCATGCTCAAGCGGTCAACCCTGAGCGGGGTCAGGGTGTAATCGAGAACGGTTACGGTAAGCCGGGCGCCCTCGGGCATGGCGAACAGGTTGGCGGCGCCGATGATGGGCAGCGCCAGCAACACCGCGGCGCGCACCCGTCCCGCCGTTAGCGCGACCACGGCGGCGCCCGCGAAAAAGACCAGATAGGGCGCGACGCTAGTCATCGTAATGGTCTTCCTTGCGCATCAGCAGCTTGCGCATTTGCGTGGCCGCCAGCACCAGGAGCACGCAGGCGACGAACCCGTAGACGCTGTAGAAGTTGAACGACCCTTCCCAGGGATGGCCGCCATGGCGTGCCACGAAAAACTCGGCCACGAACGACAGCGCGCAGAGGGCGAACAGGGCGCCGATGGCGCGCTTGACGTTGGCGGGGTTGTCGAAGATGTGGCGCTTGTCTTTGTCGTCCATGGGGTTAGTCCTAGAAGTTGACCATGAGGGTGAGCAATCGGAACAATGGCTCCGGATAGAAGAAGAGCACCACGCATCCCAGCGCCGTGACGCTGAGCGCCAGCACGCAGGGCCACGGCGCCTCCTTGATGGCGACGACTCCCGCCTTGCCGCCGCCGCCGGAGGCCGCGTCGGGCGCGCTGAAGAACCCGCGCAGGGGTATGGGCATAAGATAGGCGACGTTGAGGAGAGAGCTGACCATCAGCACCGCCACCAGCAGCAACTTGTCGGCCTCCAGCGCGCCGAGCGCCAGGTACCACTTGCTCCACAGTCCGCCGAACGGGGGCAGCCCGATGATGCTGAGGCTGCCCAGCAGGAAGGCCAGGGTGGTGATCGGCATGATACGGCCGATGCCCCGCATCTCGGAGATTTCTGTCTTGTGGGTGGCCACCAGGATGGCCCCAGCACAAAAGAACAGGGTGATCTTGCCGAAGGCGTGCATGGCGATGTGCATGCTAGCGCCGGTGATGCTCCAGGCATTGACCAACATGGCACCGAGCACCACGTAGGAAAGCTGACTGACCGTCGAGTACGCCAGCCGCGCCTTCAGGTTGTCCTTGGTCATAGCCACCAGCGAGGCGATGACGACGGTCGCCGCCGCCACGTATTGCAGCCACTCGCTCGAGCCGAGTTCGCGAAGAAAGTCGATGCCGAAGATGTAGATGGTGACCTTGAGCACCGTGAACACACCGGCCTTGACCACCGCCACCGCGTGCAACAGCGCGCTGACCGGGGTCGGCGCCACCATGGCGGCGGGCAGCCAGCGGTGCAGGGGCATGACGGCGGCCTTGCCGATACCGAATACGTAGAGGGCCAAGAGGACACCGACGGTGCCCGCCGATGCCTTGCCCCTGAGGATACCGCCATCAGTGAAGTCGAGAGTGTCGGCCAGCGTCCATGTCCAGATGACGGCGATCAACTGCAGGCCGATGGAAGTGCCGAGCAGGATTCCCAGGTAGACCCTTCCGGCGCGTTTCGCTTCCTCGGTGCCGTGGTGGGTGACGAGGGGAAAGGTGGACAGAGTGAGGACCTCGTAGAAAACGAACAAGGTCATCATGTTGGCGGCGAAGGCGACGCCTATGGCGCTGGAAATGGCCACCGCGAAGTAGACGTAAAAGCGGGTCTGGTTCTGTTCGTGGTGGCTCCGCATGTAGCCGATGGAATAGAGCGAGGTGACGACCCACAGGAAACTGGCGATGCCGGCGAACATCATGCCAAGGGGCTCCACCTTGAAGGCGATGGCGAGGCCGGGAAGCATCTCGCCGACGAAGGCGGAGGGGCGGCCGCCGTCCAGCGCTTGCAGGAAGAGTGACGCGACCAGCGCGAACAGCACGCCGGCGGTAATCAGGGTCACGGCCTCGCGCAGGTTGGGCCGCCCCCCGGTGACGGCGATGAGCACGGCGCCGGCCAGGGGTGTGGCCACCGACAGCAGGATCGTGGTTTCGTCGGTCACGGCGCGCCTCCGACAAGGAACTCGGCGGCGCCACGCGCCACCTCGAGGGTGCCCGTGGCATCGATCCCGAAATAGATGCTGGCCCCGGCCATGATCCACGTCGGCAGAAGCATGGAGAGCGGTGCCTCCTCGACCGCCGCGGCGCCCTCGGGGACAGGACGAAAATAGGCCACTTCGACGACGCGCCACACGTAAATCACCGCCAGAAGCGATGACATCACGATAAGCACGGCGATCAGCCAGCAGCCTTTCTCGAGGGCCGCCTGCACCAGGTACCACTTGCTTATGAAGCCGACCGTCAGGGGAACGCCGATGAGGCTCAGCCCGCCGACGACGAACGCCGCCATGGTCAACGGCATGCGCCGGCCGAGGCCTTGAAAGCCGTCGATGTGGACGGTGCCGATGCGCAAAACGACGCAGCCGAGCGCCAGGAACAGGGCGTTCTTCATCAGCGCGTGGTTGAACAGATGGATGATGCCGCCGGCCAGACCGGTGACCGACGTGAAGCTTAGGCCAAGTACCATGTAACCGATTTGGGCGATGGAGGAGTAGGCCAGCATGCGCTTGAGGTTGTTCTGAAAGATGGCCACAGCCGAGGCGGTGAACATGCCGGTCAGCGCCAGCACCATGAGGATGGGCCCCATGGGCGTGCTTTCGAACAAGTCGACCTCGCCGAAGACGGTGAAGTAGATGCGGATGAGCGCGTAGACCGCCACCTTGGTCGCCGTCGCCGCCAGGAACGCGGTGACCACCGAGGGGGCATGGGTGTAGGCGTTGGGCAACCACATGTGCAGGGGAAAGAGGGCGAGTTTGAGGCTCAATCCGACGGTCAGGAAGGCCAGCGCCATGAGGATGGTGCGGGTGTCCGCCACCGCCGGCAGGCGGGTGGCGAGGTCGGCCATGTTCAGGGTCCCCGTCATCATGTACAGCATGCCCACCCCGATGACGTAGAAGGTGGCGCCGACGGTTCCCATGACCAGATAGTTGTAGGCGGCGCTCAGGGCCCGGCGGTCTTGGCCGATGCTGATCAGCACGTAGGACGAGAGCGACGAGATCTCGAGAAACACGAACAGATTGAAGACGTCGCCGGTGATAGCGATGCCCAACAGCCCGGTCAGGCACAACAAGTACATGGTGTAGAACAGGTAGGCGCGGTCCGAGGCGATCTCGTGGGCGACGCTGGTGCGCGCGAAAGGCATGAGGACGGCACCGATGGCGGTGACGATGACGAGAACCAGCGCGCTCACCCTGTCGACCCGGTATTCGATGCCCCAGGGCGCCGCCCAGTCGCCGATGGGATACGAAATCGGCCCGCCGACCAGCACCTCGACGAGCAGGGAGAGCGCCACGGCCAGCGCGAACCAGCTCACCGCCAGGGCCACCGCCCACGCCGCTCGAGGGCGCCTGAGGACGAGGCACAGCGGCGCCGAGATCAGCGGCACCACCACTTGCAGCGCCGGCAGGTGCGCGGCAATCACGCGGCGTCCTCCTCGACTTCGATAATCTCGTCGGACTCGATGGTGTCGTAGGCGTCGCGGATGCGTACCACGAGGCCCAGCGCCAGTGCCGTAGTGGCGACGCCGACCACGATGGCGGTAAGGATCAGCACGTGGGGCAGGGGGTTGGTGTAGACCTCGATACCCTCGGCCAGGATGGGGGCGGTACCGCCGCGCACCTTGCTCATGGAGATGTAGAAGACGAATACGGAAACCTGAAAGACGTTTAGGCCGACCACCTTCTTGATCAGGTTGGCTTGTGAGATGACGATATAGAAGCCGATCATCATGAGGAGGATGGCGATCCAATAGTTGAAGAGGCCGAGGACCTCCATGGCTCAGCGGTCCTGGCCGGAGAAGACGAAGAAGATGATGATCATGGCGGCGGCCACCGTGGTCCCCACCCCAAACTCGATGAGCGCGATGCCCAGGTGCTGGCCATGGATGGGCTCACGGGCAAGGACCGAGTAGTTAAGGTAGCGCCCCCCCATCAGCAGGCCGGCGACGCCGACCAGGGCGTAAAGCAGGAGCCCGGCCGCCAAGCCGGCACGCCGCGCCGCCGCCGGAATCACCTGGCGCGCGTTGCGGGCCCCGAAGATGAGGGCGTACAGGATGAAGACACTGCCGAAGATGACGCCGGCCTGAAAGCCACCTCCCGGCCCGAAGTCTCCATGAAACTGCACATAGAGCGCGAACAAGAGAATGAGCGGCATCAACAACTTCGAAACCACCCTAAGGATGGCTTTCGGGGCGAGCACGCTGCGCGGCAGCGGGCCGTCCTGCTGGATATCCAGGCGGGCCTGCAAGGCGTCGACGATGCCGATGCGTCCGCGGCGCCGCCCCAGGAGCGTCAGCACGCCGGCGGCGGCGGTGAAGATGACCGTGACCTCGCCCAGGGTATCGTAGCCGCGATAGCTCGCCAACACCGAGGTGACGATGTTGGGGACGCCAATCTCGACTCCCGAGCGCTCGATGTAGCGGGGCACCACGTGTTGGTGGATGGGGGCAGAGGGGTCCCCATAGAGGGGCATGTCGAAAGTGCCGTAGATCAGGGCGGCGCCGGTCACAATGACCACCATCAATGCTCCGAAGGCGCGCCTGGGTGGTGCTTTTTCCTCGCCCGTCGTGAGGGCCAGGGTGGCGAGGATCAGCACGGTCGAGATGCCGGCGCCGACGGCGGCTTCGGTGAAGGCGACGTCGACGGCGTCCTGCACCACGTAGAGCGCCGCCGCCAGAAGGCTGAAAATACTGAACAGCATGGCCACGGAGAAAAGGTCGCGCAGGCGAACCAGGGCCAGCGCAATGGCCACCATGAACAGGAGGAGGGTAATGTTGATCAGGTTTTCGATGGCTTCTCGTTCCCTTCCTTCTTGCCGAGCAGGGGCTTGAGTCCGCTGTTCAGCGCCGCCTGCGCCAAGGCATGGGTGGCGGTCGGGCTGGTAAAGAAAATGAATGCCAGGATGAGGACCAGCTTGATCGTCACGGCGCTCCATCCGGCCTGGACGATCAGGCCGACGAGGATCAGGCCGACGCCGAGGGTGTCGATGATGCCAGCCGCGTGCATGCGCGCGAAGGCGTCAGGCAGACGGATCATGCCGATGGCGCCGATAAGCGCCAAGACAGAGCCGGCGGTCAGGCACGCCCAAGTGACGATGTCGGCGACCACGGTCATCACAAGTCTCCGCCGTCCTCTTCTCCGGCGGGATCTCCGAAGAAGGCGAACTCCACGAACTTGCTGACGGCGATGGTGGCGATGAAGTTGATGAGCGCATAGATCAGCGCGATATCGAGGAACTCAGGCCTCCCGGTGAGGAAGCCGAATACGGCGATCAGGAGCACGGTCAGCGAGCCGAAGGCGTTGACGGCGAGGATGCGGTCATAGACGGTCGGACCCATGAGGGCGCGCACCAATGTCAGGGCCATGACGGCAAGGACGGCGGCGGAGGAGGCGGCGAACATCACTCCTCCTTTTCCACGGATGGGGCGGGACCGGGATCGGAGGCGTCCGTTCTGGCGTCCTCCATGGCGGTCACGCGGCGGTCCATGTCACCACTTTCCAGGCCCTCGGCGGCACCGCGGGTCAGGGCGTGAATGGTGAAGGCACTTCCCTCGGTGGCGATGGTTACCGTGCCCGGAGTGAGGGTGATGGAATTGGCGTAGATGACGCGGGCGAGGTCGTCCTTCTGGCCGGCTTTGATGAGGAGCAGGCGGGGTTCGATGGGCATTGCCGGGCGCACAATTGCCAGGGCGACGTCGAAGTTGGCCTTGACGATCTCCCAAACCAGCCAGGGGAAGTAGAGCAAAGCCCGCCAGGTCAGATGGATGGGGTGGCCTTCGTGGTCGATAACGTCCATGCGGTGCGCGATATAGACGACGGCGAT
>DASCNF010000164.1:0-3393 GCA_036011345.1 Rhodospirillales bacterium
CCATGGCCAGCACCGTGCACGGCACGTCGGCGTCGTCCTCCATGGGCTTGATGACGGCGTCGATCATGTCGGGGCGCATCATCGGCTCGTCGCCTTGCACGCAAACGACAATATCGTCGTCGGCCACCCCAAGGCCGCAATTCTCGGCGGCCTCCGCCACCCGGTCCAAGGCGCGGGTGTGGGTATCGGCGGTCATCACCACCGGGTAGCCCTTGGCGCGTCCGATCTCGGCGATCTCGGCGTCGCAAGTGGCGAGATACAGGCCGTCCCAGCGTCCGAACAGGCGTGAGCGCTCGAACACGTGCTCGAGCATCGGCCGCTCGCGGATGGGGAACAAAGGCTTGCCGGGGAAGCGGCTTGAGGCCATACGCGCCGGGACGAAGCCGATGATGTTCATGGGGTTGACTGGTTCCTGATTAATGTCACCGAACGGCCGGTCTCTCGTTCCGTCACTCAAGGGGCTCGGCGAGCTCGGGTCTCATGCGCGCCAACCGCTCGGCGAGGTTCTCCCGCACCCGCGTGCGCGTTGCCGCTGGAGCGCTTTCGAGCACCGCGTCGACGTCCCATCCGGCGTAGGGCAGGAGCGCGTCCACGATGTTTTCCGTGCGCTCGATGAATTCGAATGGCGTGCGGTACTCCAGGTACGCGTTGTCGTCGGTATTGAGTCCCTGCTCGGCGCCGCGCGCCAGGTAGGCGGCGACGTGCTCGGGGTCCATCAGCATGTGCCCGAGGAAGCGCTCGGGCGAGTCCATGCCGATGGCGCCGAGGTCGGCGGCGACCTCGGGCGCGGCGAAGCGCGCGGCCACCGTCTCGAAATCGATGGCGAAGTCGTCGAGGGTGGCGACGAACAGTCCGTGGCCTCGTACGTACCAGAAGGACGCGTTGGGAAAGACCGAGGCGAAGGTGCGGAAGGCGACGTCGAAGGACCGCCGCGAGATGCGGTACATGGGCATCCACTGAGACACTACGCCGCCCGCGCGCAGGCGCTCCTTGATGCGCTCGTAGTATTCCCGGGTGTAGAGGTAGCCGACGCCGGTGATACGCGGGTGGATGGGGTCGGCGGTGATCATGTCGAAGCGTTCGTCGGACATGGACATGAAGTTGCGCCCGTCGTCGATGCGCAGGAGCACCAAGGGATTGTCGAGGACGCCGCCGGTGAGGTCGCGGAGGACCCCGTGCGCCTCGATCACCTCGGGGCTGAGCTCGACGACGCGGATATTGCGGACCGTCGGGTGGCGCGCCGTCGCCGCCAGGGTGATGCCCAGGCCGAGTCCGACCACGGCGACGTCGCGGGGCTCGGGATGCAGGAGCAGCGGCAAGTGCGCTTTGAGGATGAAGTGGCGGCGTTGGGTTAGCGTCGTGTCGGCCTCGATGTTGCCGTTGACCATCAAGATGGTGGCGCCGACCTCGTTCTTCACCACGTCGATGGTGTTGGCGACACCCTCGCCGTGGAACAGGACCTGCGGCGTGGTGCTGCGCTGGAGGTTGTAGTTGATGACCGTCTGCGGCGGCAGGAGCAGGGCGCCGAGGCCGGCGCCGAGGGCGAGGACGAGGGCGCTGGCACCGCGCCTTGCGCCCAGGCGACGCATGCCGTGTCTGGCGTCGGCGGCTGCCAGCAGGGCGCCAGCGGCGACGAAGACGCCGGCGATGACGAGGAGGCCGGCGCGCGCGCCCACCAATGGCAGCAGGACGAAGCCGCCGGCCAGCGCGCCGACGACGGCGCCGGCGGTGTTGGCGGCGTAGACGGCTCCCGTGCCGCGCGCCCGCTCGGCGATGTCGCGTGTGTAGATCTTGACCGCGAACGGGAAGGTTTCGCCGAGGAGCACGGTGGGCACCACGATGAGGACGCTTGCGACGAAGAACTGCGCGAGGATGCTGACCGCGCCGAAGGCGCCGCCGGTGATCCCGGTCAGCGCCCACACCAGGGTCCCGAACGCGCTAGGTGCCACATGGGACAGCACGGCGAGCGAGGCGACGCTGGCACCGAGCCACAGCTCGAGGGCGACCAGGTATCCCGTCGGATCGGCGTGGCTGTCGACGACGCGCCCCGCCCGTCGGCTGCCGTAGAAAATACCGAAGAGGAAGCACGCGAGCATGATGGAAAAGGCATAGACGGTAGCGCTGAAGGATTGCACGAGAACGCGCATCCATACGACCTCGAGGGCGAGCGCCGCCATGCCCGAGAGCGCAATGGCGATGAGCACGGCGCGCCGCGGACGGTCCGCCGCCGGCGCCACGGCCTCAGCCTCGGCGGCCGGGGCGTCCTTTTCGCTTCCCAGGCGGGCGGAGAGCGCGATCGCCGCGAGGCCGATGACGACGTTGATCACCAGGGCTGTCGTCACCGTTCGCGTGGCCCCGAGCAAGGGCAGGAGGACGAAGCCGGCGGCCAGCGTACCGAAGAGCGCGCCCAGGGTGTTCACCGAATAGAACAGCCCGACCCGAGCGCCAAACACCTCGGAGAGGTTGGCGAAGCCGCGGACGATGAGGGGAAGCGTCGCCCCCATGAGCAGGGTGGGAACCAACAGAAGGGTGGTGGCAACGGCGAGGCGGAAGCCGTGATAAAGGCCTGGAAAGGTCTCGAAGTGCGTTCGATAGACGGCCCGATAGGCTTCCTCGAATCCACTCAGCAGGTGGGGGAAAAAGGCGGCGAAGACGGCGATCGCCACCTCGCACAGGCCGTAGACCAAGAGCGGCCGTCCAATGCGGTCGCCCCACCGCCCGGCGCCCCAGCCCCCAAGCGACAGCCCGACCATGAAAACGCCGAGGGTGATGGCTGCGGCGTAGACGTCGCTCCCGAAGAAGAGAGACAGCATCCGCGTCCACGCCACCTGGTAGGCCAGCGAAGTGGCTCCCGAGAGCAGGAAGATCAGGGCCACCACTGGCACCAGCCGCCCTCTCGCGTCCGCGCCGGCGGTGCGCACGGTTAGTTTGTCCGTTGTCATCACAAAGAAAATTACCGGTCCCGCGCATGCCGGAGCGCGCCGACAAAAGTCTTGCACCCCCCAGTGGTCCCTTCTAGTAGAGGGACCAATAGCGTCGATTTCGCGATCGCCTGGGATGTTTCGAAGAAAACCGACATGAGGCGTTTCCTAGCAGCGATGTTCGTGCCGGTCTCGGCGGCCATAGGCTTTTTCGTGGTCTTCGAGATAATCGTCCGCATTTCCATGGTGGATAGCATGAACTTCGACCTCGAGATGTGGAAGTACGCGACGAAGCTCAAGCAGGTCTCCGCCGACGCTGAGATTGCCCACGAGCACGTTCCCGACGCCGCCGCCTTCCTCATGGGCGCCGAGGTGACGATCAACGCCAAGAAGCTGCGCGACCGCGCTTTTCCTTACCGGCGCCCGGAGGGAACGATCCGCATACTCATGCTCGGTGATTCGTTGACCTTCG
>DASCNF010000165.1:0-18872 GCA_036011345.1 Rhodospirillales bacterium
TGATGATAATCGGGTTGAACTCGTTTTGGCGGATTCTGGAGGATATGATCTCGACCTTCGACCAGTCCGCTGTCTCGACGCGCTCGCGGGCATCGGTCACGCAGGTGAGTGCGAATAAGGAAAAGTTGCTCTCCGGATAGGAGCACGCCTGCAGGATACCTGCCGTCAGGAAAAACGCTGCAGCCCGAGCGAAATTCGCCGCACGTCCAGCACTCATATCGATCCCTGCGTTCGCTATTATTTTGCGCGCCACTTGTAGGCGGCGCGCAAAGTTTCGCGAAAGGTAGCAAGCGCACCCGGCGCGGCCTAGGAAAAACAGTGTTGGCGGGCGCCGAAGGGGAACCGGGACGAGTACCATTGCCTGCGCGCAAGGCCTGTGTCAGTTTTGCGCCATGCTGAAGGGCCTTTCCTACACGGACACCGGGTTAGACCGCGCCGCGCTGCTGCGCCGCAAGGACGCGTGGACCGTGAAGCGGCTGCGGGACCCGGATACGCGCGTCTTGCCGGTGTGGCGCAACCGCAACCTGATCAGGCCTGGCGATACCCCCAAGGCCACTTCCCTAAGGGGTGAGACGGCGCAAAAGCTCCTGCGGATCGTCTCCGATGTGGCCTTGCTCGGGGTTAACGGAAAAGTCGCCTATTTCGCCGCCGATGCCTCCGATAGCGAGCCCGAGGAGTTGAAATTCGTGTCGCGCCGCGCCGAGTTTATCGACCTGCGCCAGGTGGGCCCGGTGATGGAGCCCCGGGAAGCGGCCATGCTGGCCTATGCCCGCGCCATGATGTACTGGCACCGCAACCACCGTTATTGCGGCGTTTGCGGCAGCTCCACCGAGAACCAGCAGGGCGGACACGTGCGGGTGTGTACCAGCGCCGACTGTGAGCGGCCCCATTTTCCACGCACCGATCCCGCCGTCATCATGCTGGTGACGCGCTTAGGCAAGGGTGGCGAGGCCTGCCTGCTGGCCCGCCAGGCGGCGTGGCCCGAGGGCATGTATTCGACCCTTGCCGGCTTCGTCGAGCCTGGCGAACGCTTGGAGGAGGCGGTGGTCCGGGAAGTCTTGGAGGAATCGGGCGTAACCGTTGCCGACGTGGAGTACCGGAACTCCCAGCCCTGGCCCTTCCCGGCGTCCTTGATGGTGGGGTTCCGGGCGAGAGCCACGAGCTGGCGCATCAAGTTCGACAAGGAGGAACTCGAGGACGCCCGCTGGTTCACCCGCGACGAGATTGGGAATGTCGAGAAACTGGACTTTCGCCTGCCCCGGCCCGACTCCATCGCCCGCTGGCTGGTCGACACCTGGTTCGCCGAGGAGTGACACCAAGGACCGTTGGCAGGAGGAGCGCACCCGGGATCAGCTCGCGCCGTCGCTTCCCTCCAACCGGTAGGGATGGGCAGGATAGACGCCGAGGATGTTCACCTCGTGGGTGAAGAATTCCAGCTCATCGAGGGCCAGCTTCAAATTTTTATGCTCCGGGTGGCCCTCCACTTCGGCGTAGAACTGGGCGGCGTGAAAGCGTCCACCGTCCAGATAGCTTTCCAGCTTGGTCATATTGACGTCGTTGGTGGCGAAGCCGCCGAGCGCCTTGTAGAGGGCGGCCGGCACGTTGCGCACGCGGAAGACAAAACTGGTGATGGAGCGGTCCACCTTGGGGTGGGGGATGATGGCGTCCCGCGCCATGATCAGAAAACGGGTGGTGTTGTGTTCGGCATCCTCGATATTGGCCTTCATGGACTCCAGGGAATAGGTCTCGCCGGCCAGCGCCGAGCCGATGGCGCCCTGGGTCTTGTCGCTGCCAGCGGCGATCTCGGCGGCGGCTCCAGCGGTATCGGCGTGGACCACCGACTCGAGCCCGTGTTTGCCGATGAACTCGCGGCATTGGTTGATGGCATGTACGTGGCTGTGCACGTGGGTGAGGTCGGCGAGCTTGGTGCCAGGCAGGCCGAGCAGGTGGTGGTCCACCCGCTGAAAGTGCTCGGCGATGATGTGCAGGCCCGAATCGGGGAGCAGGTGGTGGATGTCGGCGACCCGCCCGGCCACCGAGTTCTCGATGGGGATCATGGCAAGCGCCGCGGCGCCGTCGCGCGCCGCGGCGAAGGCGTCTTCGAAGGAGCGGCAGGCGAGGGTTGCCATCTCCGGGCGCGCGGTGCGACACGCGAGGTCGGAATAGGCGCCGGGGGCACCCTGAAAGGCGATGGTCTTTGCCGGATCGGACATGGGTCGGTTTCGGCTGTCTATTCTTTTCCGGGATCGGCGAGCAGTCGGCGGGCGCGTTCGAGGTCGGCGGGAGTATCGACACCGAGTGGAACCGTGTCAACGAGGGCGGCATCGATGCGCATGCCGTTCTCCAGGGCGCGCAACTGCTCCAGCCTTTCGCGCTTCTCCAGTGCCCCGGGGGGAAGCTCGACAAAGCGGGCGAGGGCGGCGCGGCGGAAGGCGTAGATGCCGATGTGGTGGTAAAGCGGTCCGTCGCCGAACGGCACCGGGGCGCGGCTGAAATAAAGGGCGCGCCCGATCGAGGCGCCCGCCGCCAATGAGACTACCGCCTTGACCACGTTGGGGTCGTCGCGTTCCTCGGGCGCGGCGGCGGCGGCGAGGGTGCCGATGTCCACAGCTTCGTCGGCAAGCGGCGCCAGCACGGCGCCGACGGCTTCGGGAGCGATGGTCGGCAGGTCGCCCTGCAGGTTGATAACGGCGTCGAAGCACCGCTCTTCGTCGATGGCCTCGATGGCCTCGAACACGCGGTCCGTGCCGGATACGTGGTCGGGCCGGGTCATGACGGCGTGTCCGCCGGCCGCCTCTACGGCGTCGATGATCTCAGCTTCGGCACAGGCCACCACCACGGGCCCCAAGTCGGCTTCGGCGGCGCGCCGCCATACGTGCACGATCATCGGTGCGCCGCGGATGTCGGCGAGGGGCTTGCCGGGAAGACGGTGCGCCGTCATGCGGGCCGGGATGACGACAACGGGGTTTTGCGGCTGGCTCATGGTCGGCGCGCCCCGGGGAGGGCGCTCCCGCGGGCCTGTATTGCATGTATTAGTTTGACGCGGACGCACAATATACCGCCGAGCGGGCCCGTGAAACCGGCTTGTGGCAATGGGACGATCGAAAGGGACGATTGAACGGACCGTGGCCTTGGGGCTACATTCCCCGTCATAACCGTTGGGGCCTATTCCGGAAGGGTGCTTCATGCGTTTCTCGCTTCTCGAAAAGACTGGCGGCGCCATCCTGGTGACGGTGTGGTTGTTGTATGGCACCACCGCCGTCGGTAACCTGTTGCTCCCCGTCGAGGAGCCGGCGATGGGCACGACAATGGCCAAGGCGGCGTTCAAGCAGGCGGCCAAGACGGTTGTGGCGCCGGCCGCCCAGGACTTGACGATGTTGTTGGCGGCGGCCAGCCCGGAGAGCGGCGCTAAGGCCTTCAAGAAGTGCAAGGCCTGCCACACCACCCATTCGGGCGGCGCCCACAAGATCGGCCCCAACTTGTGGGAGGTAGTGGGGCGCTCCAAGGCCGGCGCCTCGGGTTTTGCCTATTCTTCCGCCCTCGGGAAGTTTGGCGGCACCTGGGGCTACGAGGAGCTCGACGCCTACCTCACCAAGCCGAAGGAGTACGTGCCGGGTACCAAGATGAGCTTCGCCGGGCTAAAAAAGGCGCCGGAACGTGCCGCCATGATCGCCTATCTGCGCTCCCTCAGCGGGTCGCCCAAACCTCTTCCATGAGCGGCGTGGGGACAGCCGCCACGCCCGAAGACGCCTGCCCGGACGCGTTCGTGGATCTGGCCGGGCGGCTGGCCGACGCGGTGCGCCCCATCGTCCTTAAACTCTTTCGAGGCGCCGTCACCGTCGAGACCAAGGCCGACCGCTCACCGGTCACCGCCGCCGACCGCGAGGCCGAGGCGGTCATGCGCGCCATGATCGCCGACGTCTACCCGGACCACGGCATCCTCGGCGAGGAGCACGAAAACGAACGCCTGGAGGCGGAATACGTCTGGGTGCTCGATCCCATCGACGGCACCAACACCTTCGTCACCGGAAAGCCGCTGTTCGGGACCCTGATCGCGCTGACGCATCGGGGGCGGCCCGTTCTCGGCGTCATCGACATGCCGGCGCTCGGCGAGCGATGGGTGGGGGCGCAGGGTCGGGCTACCTTGTTCGGCGGTGCCCCGGCGCAGACCCGTCCCTGTGCCAAGGTCGCGGCGGCGTGGTTGTCGGCGACCTCGCCCGGGATGTTCGCCGACGCCGAGGCGGCTGCCTTCAAGCTCCTTTCCGCCGGTGTCCGGTGCACCATCTACGGCGGTGATTGCTACAACTACGGCCTGCTGGCCAGCGGCCACCTAGATCTGGTCGCCGAGGCCGGGCTCAAGCCCTACGATTTATGCTCCCTGGCGCCGGTGATCGAAGGCGCCGGCGGCATCATCAGCGATTGGCGGGGGCAGCCGCTCACTATCGATTCGGATGGCCGGGTGCTGGCGGCGGGCGATGGGCGCGCCCACACCGAGGCGCTCACCGTCCTGGCCGGCGGCGGCACCGTCACAAGCCGGTGAGGAGGCACGCAGTCCTTGATCCGGGGCGGTCTGGTCCGCCAATATCCCACTCATGCGCGAACTGATCACACCGGCCGGGCTTATGGCAGTGAAGGCGGCGCTGGCGTTGGCGTTTGTCCTAAGCGCGGTGGTGGCGTCGCCCGACGCCGGTGCCGAGGCGGTCAAGCCGCGCCACGCCATCGCCATGCACGGCACGCCCAAGTATGGCCCCGATTTCAAGCACTTCGATTACGTCAATCCGGAGGCGCCCAAGGGCGGCGCGGCGCGCTACGCCGCCATCGGCACCTTCGACAACCTCAACCCCTTCATCCTCAAAGGGCATTGGGTGGCGGGTGCCGGGGCGTTGTTCGAAACCCTCACCACCCGTGCCCAGGACGAGGCCTTCACCAACTACGGGCTGTTGGCCGAATCTATCGAGATGCCGGACGACCGCTCCTGGGTGGCGTTTACGCTACGCAAGGAGGCGCGTTGGCACGACGGCCGACCGATGACGCCGGAGGACGTGATATTCAGCCTGGACGTGCTCAAGAACAAGGGCCACCCGCGCTACCGCTTCTACTACGCCAACGTGGCCAAGGCCGAGAAGGTGGGTCCGCGCAAAGTGCGCTTCACCTTTTCCGGACCCGAGAATACGCTGGGGCCGCGGCCTGTTGCCGCCGGCCCGGGTTGCGAGTTTACGCTGTCCAGTTCCGTCAACCGGGAGCTCCCCCTGATCGTCGGCGAAATGGCGATCCTGCCCAGGCACTATTGGCAGGGTAAGGATTTTACCAAGACCACCCTCGACCCCGGGATCCTCGGCAGCGGCCCGTACAGGATCAAATCGTTCGAGCCGGGGCGCACCGTCGTCTACGAGCGCGACAGGAATTACTGGGGGGCCGATCTGCCGGTCAACCGGGGGTCCAACAATTTTGACATCATCCGCTACGACTACTACCGAGATTCGACGGTGGCACTCGAGGCCTTCAAGGCCGGCGCCTACGACTTTCGGATGGAAAACACGTCCAAGTCGTGGGCCACGGCCTACGATTCGCCGGCCGTCAAGGCGGGCCTCATCAAGAAGGAGGAAATCCGTCACGAACTGGGCACCGGCATGCAGGCCTTCGTCTTCAACACGCGCCAGCCGATCTTCCGGGACCGCCGAGTGCGCCAGGCCTTGGCCTACGCCTTCGACTTCGAGTGGACCAACAAGAACTTGTTCTACGGTCAGTATACGCGCACGGCGAGCTACTTCTCGAACACCGAGCTGGCCTCACGCGGCAAGCCGGGGCCGGAGGAGCTGAAGATATTGGAGTGTTTCCGCGGGCGCATCGCCGATGAGGTATTCTCCCGCCAATACAAGGTGCCGGCCAGCGACGGCAGTGGCAACATCCGGCGCAACCTGCGGGCCGCTCTCAGGCTGCTCGGGCAGGCCGGCTGGGTGGTCAAGGACGGTAAGCTGGTCAGCAAAAAGACCGGCCAGCGCCTGAGCTTCGAGATCCTCCTGAACCAGCCCATCTGGGAGCGCATCGCGCTCCCCTTCAAGCGCAACCTGGCGAAGCTCGGCGTGGAGGCGAAAATCCGCACCGTCGATACTGCCCAGTACCAGAAGCGCACCGAGAAGTTCGATTTCGACATGATCGTCGACGTGTTCGGTCAGTCCTTGTCGCCGGGCAACGAACAGCGCGACCTTTGGGGATCCATTTCCGCCGATCGCGAAGGCGGGCGCAACACCATCGGCATCAAGGACCCGGTGATCGACCAGTTGACGGATCTGGTGATCGCCGCCCCCGACCGCGAAAACCTGATCGCGCGTACCCGGGCGCTGGACCGGGTGCTCCTGTGGGGGTACTACGTGATTCCCCATTGGCACATTCGCACCTTCCGCGTCGCCGCGTGGGACAAGTTCGGGCGCCCCAAGGAGACGCCCAAGTACGGCCTCGGCCTCGGCACCTGGTGGGTGGACGCCGCCAAGGCGGCATCCCTCGAAGAACGCAAGAAGAGGCTTAGGTAAAGGCGGGGACCGTCCCCGGAGGGCGCCCATGACCGCCTACATCATCCGCCGCTTGTTGCTCATCATCCCGACACTGTTCGGGATCATGGTCATCAATTTTTTCATCGTGCAGGCCGCCCCCGGCGGCCCCGTCGAGCAGATGATAGCCGTCATCAAGGGAACCGCGGTGTCGGCCACGGCGCGGGTCAGCGGGACGGCGACGGGGGACGTGTCGTCGCAGAGCGGCGAACGTGGCGCGCCGGGAAGCGCCGCCGACGCCGCTACCAGCAAGTACCGTGGCGCCCGCGGCCTCGACCCCGATCTCATCAAGGAGATCGAGAAGCTCTACGGCTTCGACAAGCCGCCCTATGAGCGCTTCATTCACATGATGAAGAGCTACGTGGTGTTCGATTTCGGCGACAGCTTCTTCCGCGACCGCAAGGTGGTCGACCTGGTGATTGAGAAGATGCCGGTCTCCATCTCGCTCGGCCTGTGGACGACGCTCTTGGTCTATCTGATTTCCATCCCGCTCGGTGTCGCCAAGGCGGTGCGCGACGGCACCGCCTTCGACGTGTGGACCAGCGCGCTGGTCATCGTCGGCTACGCCATCCCGGGGTTCCTGTTCGCTATCTTGCTGGTGGTGCTGTTCGCCGGCGGCAGCTATTTCGACTGGTTCCCCCTGCGCGGCCTGACCTCGCCCAACTGGGTCGATTTGAACTGGCCGGCGAAGATCGCCGATTACTTCTGGCACATCACGCTGCCCGTCCTGGCCCTGGTCATCGGCGGTTTCGCCGGGCTCACCATGCTGACCAAGAACTCGTTCCTCGATCAGATCAACATGCAGTACGTGACCACGGCGCGCGCCAAGGGGTTGAGCGAGAACCGGGTGCTTTACGGTCACGTCTTCCGCAACGCCATGCTCATCGTCATCGCCGGTTTCCCCGGCGCCTTCATTTCCATCCTGTTTACCGGAGCCCTGCTGGTCGAGATCATCTTCTCCCTCGACGGGCTCGGGCTCTTGGGCTTCGAGGCGGCCCTCAACCGGGATTACCCGGTGATGTTCGGCACCTTGTTCTTCTTCACCTTGCTTGGGCTCTTCATGCAGCTCATCGGCGACCTGGCGTATCACGTGATCGATCCGCGGATCGATTTCGAGGCGCGGGAGGTCTGAGCCATGGAGAGCGCGCGCTTGTTGGGCCTGCCCATTACGCCCCTGACCCGGCGGCGCCTCGATAACTTCCGCGCCAATCGGCGCGGATTCTGGTCGCTGTGGATTTTCCTGGCCCTTTTCGTGGTAACCCTCGGCGCCGAGCTCATCTCCAACGACAGACCGCTACTGGTGAGCTTCGACGGTGCCCTTTACGCGCCGGTGCTGGTCACTTATCCGGAAACTGCGTTCGGCGGCGACTTCCCCACGGAGGCCGACTACCGCGACTCCTACATTATCGAGCTGATCGAAGCCAAGGGCTGGATGGTGTGGCCGCCCAACCGCTATTCCTTTGACACCATAAATTACGATCTGCCGGTACCGGCCCCGGCGCCGCCGAGCGCCGAGAACTGGATCGGCACCGACGACCAGGGCCGCGACGTGGTGGCGCGGCTCATCTACGGCTTCCGCATCTCAGTGCTGTTCGGCATCACGCTCACCTTCTTCAGCTCCATCGTCGGCGTCGCGGCGGGCGCCGTGCAGGGTTTCTTCGGCGGCCTCACCGACCTCTTGTTCCAACGCTTCATCGAGATGTGGGCGGGGCTTCCGACGCTCTATCTCCTGATCATCATGGCCAGCGTCGTCGAGCCCAACTTCTGGTGGCTGCTTGGCCTCATGCTGCTGTTCAGCTGGATGGTCCTGGTCGGCGTCGTGCGCGCCGAGTTCCTGCGCGCCCGCAACTTGGATTACGTGCGCGCCGCCCGTGCTCTGGGCGTCAGCAACGCCATGATCATGTTCAAGCACATCCTGCCCAACGCCATGGTGGCGACCCTGACCTTCCTGCCCTTCATCCTGTCGGGCTCGGTGGTGACGCTGACGGCCCTCGATTTCCTGGGCTTCGGATTGCCCCCGGGCTCGCCATCCCTGGGCGAGCTTCTCAACCAGGGCAAGGCCAATTTGCAGGCGCCGTGGCTCGGCCTTTCCGGCTTTTTCATCCTCGCCGTCATGCTGACACTCCTGATTTTCATCGGCGAGGCGGTGCGCGACGCCTTCGACCCGCGCAAGACGCTGCAATGAGCGACGCGCCCCCGCCTGCCAGCCCGTTGCTGAGTGTCGACGGCCTGCATGCCTCGTTCGGGCGCGGCGAGAGCGAGATCAAGGCGGTGCGCGGCGTCTCCTTCGACATCGGCAGAGGCGAGACCGTGTGCCTGGTCGGCGAGAGCGGCTCGGGCAAGTCGGTGAGCGCCCTGTCCGTAATGCGCCTGTTGCCCTATCCCCGTGCCTGGCACCCGGGCGGCGGCATCCACTTCGCCGGCGAGGATCTGATGACGGCGTCCGAGGAACGGCTGCGCCAGTTGCGCGGCGACCGCATGGCCATGATCTTTCAGGAGCCGTTGACCTCGCTCAATCCCCTGCACTCGATCGAGCGCCAGGTGAGCGAGGTGCTGCTCCTGCACAAGCGCATGGAAAAAGACGCGGCCCGCGAGCGGGTGGTCGAGCTTCTGCGCCTGGTCGGCCTCGACGAGGCGGTGGACCGTCTGCACGCCCTGCCCCACGAGTTCTCGGGCGGCCAGCAGCAACGCGTCATGATCGCCATGGCCCTGGCCAACGAGCCCGGCCTGCTGATCGCCGACGAGCCCACCACCGCCGTCGACGTCACCATCCAGGCGCAGATCTTGGGGCTCCTCGGCGAGTTGCAGGCGGAGCTCGGCATGGCGCTCCTCCTGATCACCCACGACCTCGGCATCGCGCGGCGCATGGCGAAGCGCGTGTGCGTGATGAGCGAGGGTCTGATCGTTGAGCAGGGCCCCGTCGCCCAGGTTTTCGACAACCCCCGGGACGCCTACACCCAGCACCTGCTCGCCGCCGAGCCCAAGGGCCGCCCACCGGCGGCGCCGGAGGCGGCGCCCGTGGTCATGGAGGCCCGCGACCTGCGTGTGTGGTTCCCCATCAAGAAGGGCGTCATCCGGCGCGTCATCGGCCACGTCAAGGCGGTGGACGGGGTGAACCTGGAAGTGCGCCAGGGGCACACGCTGGGCATCGTCGGCGAAAGCGGCTCGGGCAAGAGCTCGCTGGGGCGCGCCCTGATCCGGCTCGACTCGTCGGAAGGCGACATCCGCTTCGCAGGGCAGGACATCCAGGGTCTGGGATGGAAGACTTTGCGCCCGCTGCGCCGCCAGATGCAAATCGTCTTCCAGGATCCCTTCGGCAGCCTCAGCCCGCGGCTGTCCGTCGGCCAGATCGTCGGCGAGGGGCTCAAGGTCCACGATCTCGGCGGCTCCTACGAGGAGCGCCGCGCGCTGATCGGCGAGGCCCTCGTCGAGGTGGGGCTCGAGCCGGACATGATGGAGCGCTATCCCCACGAGTTTTCGGGCGGCCAGCGCCAGCGCATCTCCATCGCCCGGGCCCTGGTGCTCAAGCCTAAGTTCATGGTTCTCGACGAGCCGACCAGCGCCCTCGACATGTCGGTGCAGGCGCAGATTGTCGATCTCTTGCGCGCCTTGCAGGAGCGCTACGGCCTGGCCTATCTATTCATCAGCCACGATTTGCGGGTAGTGCGCGCCCTGGCCCACGAGATCATCGTGCTGCGCCAGGGCAAGGTGGTCGAGCAGGGCACGGCCGACGCGCTGTTCGCCAATCCGGTGGAGGCCTACACCCGCGCCCTGATGGCGGCGGCCTTCGATCTGCGGGAGGACGAAGAGGGCGCGGTAAGGAGCTGATCCATGGCCATCCTATTTTCCAGCGAGACCGACGATCCGGAGCCCTGGCGCACTGCCTTGGCCGCGCATTTCGAGAATCTCGATTTCCGGGTGTGGCCGGACGACGATGGAGATCCCGCCGACGTCGAGTTCGCCCTCGTGTGGCTGCAGAAAGAGGGGGCGCTCAAGCACTATCCCAACCTGCGCGCCATCTTTTCCCTGGGCGCCGGGGTCGAGCACATCCTGCGCGATTCTAACTTGCCCGCCGGCGTCCCCATCGTCCGCCTAGTCGACATCCAGCTCACTCGCGACATGACCGAGTACGTGCTGGCCTGGGTGCTCTACTACCACCGCGACCACCACCGCTACCGCACCCAGCAGGCGGCGCGCCAGTGGCGCACCCTGCCGCCGGTGGTGGCCGCCGACAGGCAGGTCGGCATTCTCGGCCTCGGCGAACTCGGGCGCGCCTCAGCCTCAGCGCTCGCCGGCCTCGGCTTCCGCGTCAGGGGGTGGAGCCGTACCGCCAAGGAGATCGAGGGTGTCGCGTGCTTTGACGGGGCGGGCGGGCTGGGTGAATTTCTCGAGGGGGTAGAGATTCTGATCTGCTTGTTGCCGCTGACGCCAGAGACGCGCGGTATCGTCGACGACGCCCTGCTGGCGGCGCTGCCGGCGGGGGCCTGTTTCATCAACGCGGCACGCGGCGGCCACATGGTCACCGCCGACCTCGTCGCGGCCCTCGCTTCAGGGCACATTGCCGGCGCAACCCTCGACGTCTTCGAGCCCGAGCCCCTGCCTGCCGCTGACCCTCTATGGAGCCACCCCGGCGTTAACGTCACGCCGCATGTGGCCAGCATCACCTACCACAAGACGGCGGCCGCCGAGATCGTCGAGGATATCCGCCGCATCCGCGACGGCGGCCGGGCGCGCCACATAGTCGATCCGGCCAAGGGGTATTAGCTCGGGGTCGGCCCGCACCGCCCCCCGGCGCCCGGTCAAGCGAAGGCGTCGTAGGCGAGGCCCAGGAGGAAGGCGCCGAGGACGACACGGTAGATCACGAACGGCGTGAAGGTGGCGTGTCTCAGCCACGCCATCATCAGGAATATAGCGAGCCAGGCGGCGGTAAAGGCGAGGCCAGCGGCGACCAGGGTGTTGGCGGTGAGATCGGCGTCGTCCGCCTGGTAGAGCTCCCACGACTTGAGGGCGCCGGCGCCGAGGATGGCGGGGATGGAGAGCAGCATGGAGAAACGCGCCGCGTCGGTGCGCTCGAGGCCCAGCATGCGGCCCGCCGAAATGGTGATGCCGGCGCGGCTGGTGCCCGGAACGAGGGCTAGGACCTGGGCCAGGCCGATGACAACGGCGTCGCCCAGGGTGGCGTGCTCGATGTAGCGCACCGTCATGCCCAGGCGGTCGGTGACATACAGCACGATGCCGAAACCGAGCATGGTCCAGGCGATGACCGTGAGGCTGCGGAGGTCGTCGTACATGTAGGCGTTGACCACGAAGCCGGCGGCGATTACCGGTACGGTGGCCACGATGACGAGGCCGGCGAGCCGCGCGCCGGCGTCCTCGTGGCCCCGCGCCAGGCGCCCCAGGCCGGCCACCATGGACCACAGGTCGCGCCAGAAGTAGGCCATCACGGCGCCCAGGGTGCCGACGTGAAGGGCGACGTCGAAGACCAAGCCCTGGTCGGGCCATCCGGTGAACGTCGGAACCAGGATCAGGTGCCCCGAAGAGCTGATGGGGAGAAATTCCGTGATTCCCTGGACAAGGGCCAGTACCACTATATGTAGGAGCGTCAAAATACTCTCCCCCCATACCTTGCCCATTTATAGCACCCGCCCAGCGTCATCCAAAGCTCCAAATGGTCCTGAATCGGAACTAAAATATTTTGATGCATTGCTTCAAAAATCGCCTGTGGTAACATACAAGCGTTGGGAGGCCTTAATAGGTAGCTAATGCTGACCTTTTCTGGTGGTATCTTAACGGTGGCCGAACTGCTCACGGTCCATGCCGGAAACCATCGGGCTGCGGCTTTGCCTCCCGCGCATGTCGGTTAAAGGGAGATCGCGGCCATGGCTACATCCATGATGAAATTCGTCAGCATCGACAGATCGATGCCGGTGAAGCGCGACCCCATCGTGCGACTCGGGGATTTCGGCGAAATCTACGACGATTTCAAGTCTCCGGCCCTGGTCCGCCAGTCGTCACGGTGCGAACAGTGCGGCATTCCCTATTGCCAAGTCCATTGTCCTCTCTCCAACAACATTCCCGACTGGCTGGCCCTGGCCGCCGAAGGGCGCATGGAGGAAGCCTATCGGGTCAGCCAATCGACCAACGACTTCCCCGAAATCTGTGGGCGCATCTGCCCCAAGGACAGGTTGTGCGAAGGCTTCTGCGTGCTCGAGCAATCGCGCCATGGAACGGTCACCATCGGCGCCGTCGAGATCGCCATCACAGAGAACGCCTGGAGGGAAGGGTGGGTCGAGCCGCCGTGGCCACGCCGCAAACTGCAGGAGACGGTCGGCATCATCGGCGCCGGCCCGGCCGGGCTCACGGCCGCCGCGCACTTGCGCCGCCGCGGCTACCGCGTGCACGTTTATGACCGCTACGACCGCGCCGGCGGGCTTTTGATCTACGGCATCCCCAACTTCAAGCTGGAGAAGCACATCGTCGAGCGCCGCACCCGGCTTCTCGCCGAGGGTGGCGTCGCCTTCGAGCAGAACTTCGAGGTCGGCCGTGACGCCACCCTCGACGACCTGCGCGCGCGTCATGACGCCATCCTCATCGCTACCGGCACTTACAAGGAAAGGGACACCGACGTTCCCGGCGCCGGTCTCGACAATATCTTCCACGCCATGACGTACCTCACCGCCTCCAACCGCAAAAGCCTGGGCGACGCGGTGGCCGCCTTCGACGACGGCACGCTCGACGCCAAGGGCAAGAACGTGGCCGTCGTCGGCGGCGGCGACACGGCCATGGATTGCGTGCGCACCGCTGTCCGCCAGGGTGCCAAGTCGGTCAAGTGCCTGTACCGCCGCGACCGCGCCAACATGCCGGGCTCCATGACCGAGGTCGCCCACGCCGATGAGGAAGGCGTGGAATTCATCTGGCTCGCCCAGCCCGAGGCGTTCCTCGGCGACGGCGCCGTCGGCGGACTGCGGGCAACGCGCATCCATCTCGGCGTCCCCGATGCCGGCGGCCGCCAAACGCCGCAACCCATCGAGGGGTCGGGATTCACCATTGACGTCGACATGGTGCTCAAGGCCCTGGGCTTCGAGCCCGAAGACCTGCCGGGGCTATTCGGCGCACCCGAGCTGGCGCTCAGCGAGTGGGGGACGATCGCCGTCCATCCAACGACCATGATGACTAACCTGGACGGTGTCTTCGCCGCCGGCGACATCGTGCGCGGCGCCTCGCTTGTGGTGTGGGCCATCCGCGACGCGCGTCTCGCCGCCGAGGGCATCCACATTCACCTGCAAGCCAACCTGCCGGCGGCGGCTTAAGGGGGAGAAGAGCTTCATGTCCCACCCTCCCGAATCAGGTGCCGCCTTCGTCCGCGACTGGCCGGTCCAAGTCCGGTATCTGGCCGAGAGGGGGCTTTACAACCCGGCCGACGAGCGCGCCTCCTGCGGCATCGGTTTCGTCGCCGCCATCGACGGCAAGCCGCGCCGCCAGGTGGTGGAGGCGGGAATCGCAGCGCTTACCAGGGTCTGGCACCGGGGCGCCGTCGACGCCGATGGCAAGACCGGCGACGGCGCCGGCATCCACCTTCAGATCCCGCAAGTCTTCTTCAGGGAACACATCCGCTACACTGGCCACGAGCCAGCCGAGGGCACCATCGCCGTCGGCATGGTATTCCTGCCCAAGACCGACCTCAATGCCCAGGAACGCTGCCGCTGCATCGTCGAGACCGAAATCATCGACTTCGGCTACACCATTTACGGCTGGCGGCAAGTGCCGGTGAACGTCGACGTCATCGGCGAGAAAGCCAACACGGCGCGCCCCGAGATCGAGCAGATCATGATCGCTAACAACCTGGGGGTCAGCGACGAGCAGTTCGAACTCGACCTCTTTGTCATCCGCCGGCGCATCGAGAATACGGCGCTCGACGACCACATAACCGACTTCTACATCTGTTCGCTGTCGTGCCGCTCCATCATCTACAAGGGGATGTTCCTGGCCGAGCAGCTGACCGCCTTCTACCCGGACCTGCTCGACGGGCGCTTCGAATCCAACTTCGCTATCTATCACCAGCGCTACTCCACCAACACCTTCCCCACGTGGCGGCTGGCGCAGCCCTTCCGCATGCTGTGCCACAACGGCGAGATCAACACCCTCACCGGCAACGTCAACTGGACGGCGGCGCACGAGCCGCGTATGGCGGCCGAGATCTTTGGCGAGGCCATCGAGGACATCAAGCCCATCCTGCAATCGGGCATGTCGGATTCGGCGGCCCTCGATGCCGTCTTCGAGGTGCTGGCGCGTGCCGGGCGCCCGGCGCCCGCGGTCAAGGCCCTAATGATTCCCGAATCGGTGAGCCAGAACGCCACCATGCCCGATTCCCATCGCGCACTGTTCAACTACTGTAATAGCGTCATGGAGCCCTGGGATGGTCCGGCGGCGATCTGCGCTACCGACGGGCGCTGGGTGATCGCCGGCATGGACCGCAACGGTCTCAGGCCCATGCGCTACACCATCACCGGCGACGGCCTGGTCGTTGTCGGTTCGGAGACCGGCATGGTCGAGATCAAGGAATCGGAGGTCGTGGAAAAGGGCCGTGTCGGTCCTGGCTGCCTCATCGGGATCGACCTCGCCGAGGGACGGTTCTATCACGACCAAGAGCTCAAGGACTGGGTGGCGGCGCGCCGCCATTACGGCGAATGGGTGAAGAAGAGCAAGTCCCTCGACAGCGTTATTCGCTCGGGCACGGAAGAACCCCAAGTTTATTCGAGCGACGAGTTGATGCGCCGCCAGCTCACCTACGGCATCACCATGGAGGACGTCGAGCTCATCCTCAGGCCCATGGCCGAGGGCGCCGGAGAGGCAGTGGGTTCCATGGGTGACGATACGCCGATCGCCGTGCTCTCCGATCACTACCGCGGCCTGCATCACTTCTTCCGGCAGGCCTTCAGCCAGGTCACCAACCCGCCTATCGATAGCCTGCGCGAGCGCCGGGTGATGACCTTGAAAACGCGACTCGGAAACCTCGGCAACATCCTCGACGAGAACGAAGATCAGTGCGACCTGCTACAGCTCGAATCGCCCGTTCTTTCCAACGCCGAGTTCGAGGCCATGCGCCAGTACATGGGCGAAACGGCGGCCGAGATCGACTGCACCTTCGACCCCAAGGCCGGCTCGGGGAGGGTGCGCGCCGCACTCAACCGCATCCGCGCCGAGGCCGAAGACGCGGTGCGCGGCGGCTGTACCCATCTGATCCTCAGCGATAGGGCGGTCGGCCCGGAGCGCGCACCTTTGCCCATGATCCTGGCCACGGGGGCGGTGCACACCCACTTGGTGCAGCAGGACCTGCGTACCTTCACGTCCCTCAACGTACGCGCCGGCGAGTGCCTGGACGTGCATTACGTCGCCGTTCTCATTGGCGTCGGCGCCACCACGCTCAACGCTTATCTCGCGCAGGAGGCCATCGCCGAGCGCCACCGGCGCGGGCTGTTCGAAGGCAAGACCCCGGACGAGTGCATAGGAAATTACAAGGACGCCATCGACAAAGGCCTTCTCAAGATCATGTCGAAGATGGGGATCGGCGTGGTCAGCTCGTACCGCGGCGGCTATTGCTTCGAGGCGGTGGGCCTTTCCCGTTCCCTGGTTGCCGAGTTCTTCCCCGGCATGGCCTCGCGCATCTCGGGCATCGGGCTCTCCGGCATCAAGAGCAAGATCATCGACATGCACGCCAAGGCCTACAATGAGGACGTAGTGTCCCTTCCCGTTGGCGGCTTCTATCGATACCGCCAGAGTGGCGAGCTCCACGCCTTCGAGGGCCAGCAGGTCCACACCTTGCAGTCGGCGGTGGCCAGCGATTCGTTCAGTGTATACAAAAAATACGCCGAGGCGGTCTACGCAATGCCGCCAATCCATTTGCGGGATCTCCTCGACTTCAGGCTAGTCAATCCCCCGGTGCCGGTGGATCAAGTGGAATCGATCACCGAGATCCGCAAGCGCTTCGTCACCGGCGCCATGTCGCACGGCGCCATATCGCGCGAGGCACACGAAACCCTGTCGATCGCCATGAACCGGATCGGCGCCCAGTCCGACTGCGGCGAGGGCGGCGAATCGCCGGAGCGCTTCAAGACGCGCTCCAACGGTGACAACCCGAGCTCGTCGATCAAGCAGATCGCGTCGGGGCGCTTCGGGGTGACGGCGGAATACCTCAACAAATGCGGCGAGATCGAGATCAAGATGGCCCAGGGCTCGAAGCCCGGCGAGGGGGGGCAGCTTCCGGGGCACAAGGTTACCGTGGAGATCTCCGGGCTGCGCCATTCGACGCCCGGCGTCATGCTCATATCGCCGCCGCCCCATCACGACATCTACTCGATCGAGGACCTCGCTCAGCTGATCTACGACCTCAAACAGATCAACCCCGACGCCCGGGTCTGCGTGAAGCTGGTGGCGCGCGCTGGCATCGGCACCATCGCCGCTGGCGTTGCCAAGGCCAAGGCCGACGCGATCATGATTTCCGGCCATTCCGGCGGCACCGGCGCGAGCCCGCAGTCGAGCATCAAGTTCGCTGGCATTCCCTGGGAAATGGGGTTGGCCGAGGTCAACCAGGTACTTATCCTCAACAGGCTCCGCCATCGCGTTAAGCTGCGCGTCGACGGTGGCATCAAGACGGGCCGCGACGTGGTCATCGCGGCCATGCTTGGCGGCGAGGAGTTTGGGGTGGGTACCGCCGCCTTGGTGGCCATGGGCTGCATCCTGGTGCGCCAGTGTCACTCCAACACCTGTCCGGTGGGCGTGTGCACGCAGGATCCCAAGCTGCGCGAGAAATTCAGCGGTTCGCCGGAGAAGGTCGTCAACCTTTTCACCTTCATTGCCGAGGAGGTGGCCGATATCCTGGCCTCCCTCGGCGCCCGCTCGGTCGAGGAGATCATCGGGCGCTCCGACCTGCTGGCCCAGGTGAGCCGAGGCGCCGCCCATCTCGACGACCTCGATCTCAATCCCATCCTCGCTCAGCCCGACACCGGCGGCTTGGCACGCCACTACGATCAGGAAGGCCGCAACGAGGTGCCGGACACTCTCGACGCCCAGATGATCAAGGATTCCCAGCACATACTGGACGCCGGTCAAAAAATGCAACTGACCTACACGGTGCGCAGCACGCACCGCGCCGTGGGCACGCGCATCAGTTCCATGATCACGCGGCGCTACGGAATGAAGGCGCTGGCGCACAACCACCTGAGGGTGCGCCTGCGCGGCTCGGCGGGACAATCGCTCGGCGCCTTTGCCGTGCAGGGGCTGACCCTCGAGGTCATGGGCGACGCCAACGATTACGTGGGCAAGGGACTATCGGGTGGCATCATCATGGTCAAGCCGCCCGTTTCCAGCCCCCTGGAATCTAATACCAATACCATCATCGGGAATACCGTGCTCTACGGCGCGACGTCGGGAAAGCTGTTTGCCGCCGGCCAGGCCGGAGAAAGGTTCTGCGTACGCAACTCGGGCGCTGAGACGGTGGTCGAGGGGTGCGGCTCCAACGGTTGCGAATACATGACCGGCGGCGTCGCCGTGATCCTCGGCCCCACCGGCGCCAACTTCGCCGCCGGCATGACCGGCGGCATGGCCTACGTCTACGACCCGGGGGAGGAGCTCCCTGTGCGCATCAATCCCGACGCCGTCGTCTACCAGCGCATAGAGACCGACTACTGGGAAGGGCTCGTCAAGGGGCTCATCGCCGAGCACGTCGAGCGGACAAATTCGCGCTTCGCCTACCAGTTGCTCAACGACTGGGACCTGGAGGTGAGCAGGTTCTGGCAGGTGATTCCAAAGGAGATGCTGGACAAGCTGGAGCATTCGGTCAGCCGGGAGACGCCGCCCGAAAAAATGGCCGCGGCGGGGGAGTAGGTTGCCGCCGGCGGAGACCAAGACATGCGGCTATGGCTATTCGTCGCGGGCCTGAATGGAACCTTGGCGGTAATGGCCGGAGCCTATGGCTGGCACTGGCTGGAAGCGGCGGACTCGGGACTGCGCGATATCTTCATGATGGCCGTTCAGTACCAGATGTGGCACGCCCTCGCGTTGCTGGCGGTCGCTTGGCTGGCCGGCCGGGAGGAGGGGAAGGGCACCGTTGTCCCGCATGTCGCCGGGGGGCGTTCACCTTGGGCACCGTGCTCTTCTCGGGCTCGCTTTACGCGCTCGGGCTGGGCGGCTCGGTCCCGGTGCCGGGCGCGGCGCCCATCGGCGGCGGGCTGCTGATGATCGGCTGGGCGGCGTTGATGGTGGTGGCGCTCAAACGCCCCTAGGTTATGGACAAATAAACCAACTCGTTGAGTAACGATGTCCGCT
>DASCNF010000166.1:0-3368 GCA_036011345.1 Rhodospirillales bacterium
AAAGGCGGCGCCCGAATATGGCGTATGGGAGTCAAACGCCAATATGCTGACCAGCAACCTGCCGCCATATGACCCGCAAATGGGAACATACCACTTGCGGGGACTGCTCTGCCGGATCGGAAAAGCCGCTAAGCCCTGACCCGTTGCCGCACTTTGCGTCGGTGGCGAGAGGTTGTAGCGGCGGGACTAGACGCGTGATGGTGATGGTATCTGCCGCCTGCCGCACTTGAGGTCCTGGCCGGTCTAGAGCGGCGCGACGACAACCCATACGTCATCGCCGTTGCCAAGCTGGACAGCCACCTCGTGAACCTGTGAAAGCCGTGGGGAAGCATCCGTGCCAAAGCCTACCTTAACGACGTGCGGCTCCACGACCTGCTACACAGCTTCGCGAGCATGGCCGTCGCCGGCTGCGTCGTCGCACCAGGCCGGGGGAATCGACAGCGAGAAGAAAGCGACACGAGAGGTGTGTCTGGATGGTGGCAAAATTGGCCGAATGGTTTTCCAAGTGCGGGCCGATCCAAAACCATGCAATCGGATGCTTGCAAGAAAGACTCAGTCCCGTTGGTGGTGAGACAGTGGTACAATTTCTACTAATTTGGATATAATTTGGGAAATGTCAGCCAACACCAATCACCACAAGCGAGGTTACGCCATGACCAAGGTATCCATGCAGACCAAGCTGAACGTCTCCGCCGACCGGGTGTGGAGCCTGATCGGTGGCTTCAACGCACTGCCTGACTGGCACCCGGCTGTCGAGAAAAGCGAACTTGAGGAAGAAGGCCAGATGCGCCGCCTCAGCCTCGCCGGCGGCGGCACTGTCATCGAGAAGTTGGAAAAAATCAACGAAAACGAGCGCACTTATTCCTATTCCATCGTCGACAGCCCTCTGCCGCTGGCCAATTACACGGCGATCCTCAAGGTCACCGAGGACGAGGACGGCTGCACCGTCGACTGGTCGAGCCAGTTCGATCCCGCCGGCGGCACGGAGGGCGAGGCCGCCGACGTCGTCCGCGGCATTTACCAAGCCGGGTTCGACAACCTGAAGAAGATGTTCGGCGCCGGATAGGGCGTTTTACGGCAAAGGTCCGGAAGCGCACCATCACCCTCAAATCGCCGTGAGAGCGGGCCGAAACGCCGACTTGGTGTACTGGCGCCCGGCCCCCTTCTACTGCACGACGATGCGCGGCCCCGCGTTGCCGCCGATCGCCGCCACCTTTTCCCACACGCTCTCGGCGATGGCGCGGTAGGCCTTGGCCTGCGTGCTGTCCGGCTGCGAGATGACGATGGGGTGGCCGCTGTCGGAAGTCTCACGGATGGCGATGTCCAGGGGAATTTCGCCGAGGAAGTCCATGCCCAGGCGCTCGGCGTCGAGGCGCGCCCCGCCGTGGCTGAATATCTCGGAGCGCTCGCCGCATTTCGGGCACTCGAAGTAGCTCATGTTCTCGATGATCCCGAAAACGGGCACGTCGACCTTGCGGAACATGTTGAGCCCCTTGCGCGCGTCGATAAGCGCGATGTCCTGGGGCGTGGAGACGATCACGGCGCCGGCCAGCGGCACCCGCTGGGACATGGTGAGCTGGGCGTCGCCCGTTCCCGGCGGCATATCGACGACCAGGATGTCGAGGGCGCCCCAGTTCACGTCGCGCATCATCATCTCGAGGGCCGAGATGACCATCGGGCCGCGCCAGATGGTAGGCGTGTCCTCTTCCACCAGGAAGCCCATGGACATGCATTTGACGCCATAGTTTTCCAAGGGCTCCAGGGTGCGGCCGTCGACCGATGCCGGCTGACCCTTGACGTTCAGCATGCGCGGGATGGACGGCCCGTAGATATCCGCGTCCATGATGCCGACGGCGTACCCGCCGGCCGCCAGACCAAGCGCCAAATTGACCGCCGACGTCGACTTGCCGACGCCGCCCTTGCCCGAAGCCACGGCGATCACGGCGCTGACCCCGGCCAGAAGGGGCGCCTGTCCCGGTGCCTGTCCCGGTACTTGTCCGGGGCCCGGACCCGGCGCACCGGGCGGCGGGCCCGAGGCCGCGCCGCCGCTGGCCGGGCGCTCCGCGGTCAGCACCACGGTGGCCGAAAGAACGCCGGGCAGGTCATGGACGGCCTTCTCCGCGGCGCGGCGCACCGGCTCCATGTGGGGGCCTCGATCGGCATCGACCTCGATGGCGAAGGCGACGTGGCCGCCCTTGGTCTGCAGGCCCGACACCATGCCCAGGCTGACGACGTCCTGTTGTCTGTCGGGATCGGCGACGTCCTTAAGGGCGTCGAGCACTTGTTGTTCCGTAACCTCGGCCATAAGCGGTCTCTCCAAATCCTGTTCGCAAACACAAAAGCGTCAACAGGCCTACCGTTGCGCCAATCGCCAAGCTAGCTTATAAAGCGGAAACGCTGGCTGTGGTTTCTCACCTTAGAATAGCTACAGAAACCAGGGTCGCAATTCCAGATAGAAGCCCGGATCGAACGGTAGCCGTAGAGAGGACATAATCGCATGGCTTGGAACCCGCAAGACGGACAAGGCCCTTGGGGTGGTGGACCGTCGGGACCGCAACCCCCCGATATCGAGGAGGTGCTGCGCCGCAGCCAGGACCGGCTGAAACGCTTCATGCCCGGCAACTTGGGCACGATGCGGGGCATTGTTCTGGCCGTCCTCGCCGTGGCCGCCATCTGGCTGGCCAGCGGGTTCTACAAGGTGCAGCCAGGCGAGCAAGGCGTGGTTCTCTTGTTCGGCAAGTTCATCCAGACCACGGACCCCGGACTGCACTGGTTCTTCCCCACGCCCATCGGCAACGTGATGACGCCGGACGTCGAGCGCGTCAACCGCATCGACATCGGTTTCAGGGGCGCCAACGAGGGAAGGCGTGTCGCCGTACAGCGCGACATTCCCGAGGAAAGCTTGATGATCACCGGAGACCAGAACATCGCCGACGCCGACCTCACGGTCTTCTGGAAGGTCGGCAACGCCGCCAATTTCGTATTCAACATCCGCAATCCCGAAATCACGGTAAAGGCGGTCGGCGAAAGCGCCATTCGCGAGGTCATCGGCCAGACCCCCTTAGAGCAAGCCCTGACCGGGGGCAAGGAAGGCATCCAGAACAGGACCCAGGAAGTCATGCAGGCGATGCTCGACCGGTACGGCGCCGGTATCTTCATCCGCGACGTGCAGCTCTTGCAGGTGGAACCGCCGTCCGCCGTGATCGATTCCTTCAACGAAGTACAGCGCGCCCGCCAGGACAAGGAGCGCAAACAGAACGAAGCCGAGGCCTACCGGAACAAGGTGGTTCCGACGGCGCGCGGCGAAGCGGCCAAGATCATCCAGGATTCCACCGCCTACAAGGAACGCCTGATCAAGGAGGCCGAGG
>DASCNF010000167.1:0-8733 GCA_036011345.1 Rhodospirillales bacterium
TTCATATATCGCATAATCTAAATATTTTAAAAGAAATTTTTAAGCTTCCGAACGGAAACTACGCGCGTCAAAACGCATTTTGGAAATGTCATGACGTGAATAGTTTAGCCAAGACAACATGTGGCATCGAAGCTGAGCGGCTTAATCAACAGATAGGTCGTATCAGGGTGGCCTATATTAATCTTTCAAACGCCTATCAACAATCGAAACCCGCAAACGATATTCCTCTAAAATAACTTTATTCATCCTGCGTGGCGTTCCCGCCTTTATCAGGTCAGATAACGGCCCTGAGTTCATTGCCGAGGCGCATGATCCGAATACCGGCGCTAGGCAGAAACTATAGGGGCCAGTGTTTTAAAGGCGGGGGAGTTCAAACACCTTTTACCCCCTACCGGAGTGGCCAAGGAGGAACCCTTCCCCCTCGACACTCCCCCTGGCCAACTTGCAGTTGGATCGCTTGCCGTAAGAAAAAAAGCTGCCTACAGAACCGGACACAAGTGTGTCCTGTTGGTTTTCATTGTGTCGAGTCGCCGCCGCGTCAAGTAGCCACTCACTACGTTCGCTGGGCCACTTAACTCGACGTCAGAAGCGGGTCATCGGCAACGACGGGAAGTTTAGACGAATCTCGGCGGGTAAATGCGCTCTTCCCTCGTGGTTGCTCTATGGTTGCTCCAAGACAATCAGCGTCATGAAGCTTTTCGGTAAACAAGTAATAGGTTGATAAAGCTCAATAAAATGGCGCCCAGGGGCGGAATTGAACCACCGACACGCGGATTTTCAGTCCGCTGCTCTACCAACTGAGCTACCTGGGCACGCCGCGTAATCCTCGACAGATACACAGCACCGCCGCCGGCCGGCGTAAGGCCCGGCCGGCGCCCGCCGGAGGCCGCTTATAGTTAAATTTCCCAGCCCTGTCCAGGGCTCCGCAAGGCACCCGGCGGCGGTGCGGTGGGCAGCGTTTGCGGCCTCATTCCGGGCCCGGTTCGTCCTCGTCCGGGCTCGTGTCCGGTTCCTCGCTGGAAGCGATGCGGTAGTCCTCGTTGAGCCAGCTCCCGAGGTCGAGATCGGCGCAGCGGCGCGAGCAAAAGGGCCGGTAGCGATCCGCCGTTGGGTGCCGACACGTGGGGCAGCGGCGGCTCTTCAGGGGCACCACCTTGGCATCGGGCTCAGCCATTGCCTGCCTCCCCCTCACAAGTAACTCGCGCCACCGCCACGTCGAACCGCCCGCGCCCCAGTTCCCCATCGGCGTCGAGATCGAGGACCTGTCCGAGGCGCTCCTCCACCTCGGCGAGCGCCGCCCTGGCGGCACCGCGAAGCGCCTCGATCACTGTCGGTTCCGCCGTCAAGCACATGCGCGCCCCGGGGCGCGCCCGGGCCTCGGTGAGGACCTGGCGCAGGGCCTCCAAGGCCACGGTCTCGGCCGATCTCCCCCGCCCCACCGCGCCGCACGCCGAACACCCCTCCAACAGCACCTGAGACAGGGAGGCGTGACGGCGCTCGCGCGTCATCTCGACCAAGCCGAAGCGCGTGAACCCGGCGACGTGGAGCGGGACGCGGTCGTCGGGGAGGGCCGCCCTGAACACGTCCAGCACTTCCGTTCCGTGGTGGGGGCGGCGCATGGACACGAAATCGATCACCAAGAGCCCGCCGATGCCGCGCAGCCTGATCTGTCGCGCGATCTCGACAGCCGCCTCCAGGTTGGTCAGGCGCGCCGTTTCCTCGGGTCCCGCACCCCCGGCGCGGCCACCGGTGTTAACGTCGATGGCCGTCAGCGCCGCCGTCTCCTCGATGACGATGCTGCCGCCCCCGGCCAAGTCGATGCGGGGGGCGAGGGCAGATTCGATTTGTTCCTCGACGCCGTGGGCCTCGAAAAGGGCCAGCGGCCCGCGGTGGAGTTCCAACAGGTCCACCGCTTCGGGCGCCAAGCGTTCACAGAGCGCGCGGGCGTCGGCCAGGGCGCCGGCGTCGTCAATGACGACGCGGCATAGATCGGCCCTCGTTTCATCGCGCAACACGCGGCGTAGCGGGACCTGCTCCCGGTAGAGGCGGACCGGGGGCGCCGCCGAGCTTCGTTTTCCCTCAATCTCCGCCCACGTGGCACGCAGGTAGGCCACGTCGCGCTCCAGCGCGGCGGTCTCGGCGCCGGCAGCCCCAGTGCGCAGGATGAAGCCCTCGCCCTCGGCGGCAAGCTCGCCAGTCAGCGCCGAGAGCCGCGCCCGTTCTTCCTCTAAGCCGATGCGCCGCGACACCCTGATATTCGGCTGACCCGGAGTATAGACCAGATACCGGCCCGCCACGGTGAGGCGGGTGGTGAGCTTGGCGCCTTTGTCGCCGAAAGGATCCTGCTGAGCCTGCACCAGGACCTCGTCTCCTTCGCTCACGTAATCGGTGATGCGTTCACCCTCGCCCGCCGCCGCACCGTATGGCTTGGCCTCGGCCAGAGCCAGAAACCCGGAGCGATCGAGGCCGATGGAGACGAATGCAGCCTGGATGGCGGGTACCACTTTCTCGATCCGTCCCGCGTAGATGTCGCCGACGACCCCGCCACCGCCGGCACGCATCACGGCGAGTTCGACCAGGTGCTCCCCGTCCATGAGGGCGACGCGGGTCTCCCCCGGCGCCACGTTGATCAAGGCTTGGTTCATGGTTACCGCCAATTACGTCTACGATGCTACGTTGCCGGCCGCCCCGGCAAGACCGAGGCCGCGCAACAGAGCCCGCGTCTCGAAAAGGGGCAATCCGACCACGTTGGAATAGGATCCGTTGACACGGCGCGTGAAACCGGCGGCGCGACCTTGGATGGCATAGGCGCCGGCCTTGCCGCGCCACTCTTCGCTGGCCATGTAGTCGTCGATTTCCGCGTCGTCGAGCCGCTTGAAGGCAACCGCCGTCACCACCAGACGGGGGTGCGCCCGGCCGGCGCCGTCGATCACGCACACACCTCCGTAAACCCGGTGCCGGCGCCCCGAGAGCAGGCCGAGGGTGCGCCGCGCCGCGTCCTCGTCCCCGGCCTTAGGGAGGATGCGCCGGCCGCACGCGACCACGGTATCGGCGCCCAGCACCAGGGCGTTTGAATCCGTAGAATTAGAGCCGCGCACGGCGTCGGCCGCGGCGCGGGCCTTGGCTTCGGCCAGGCGCGCCGCCATCTCGCCGGGTTTCTCGCCCTGGCGCACCCGCTCGTCGACCTCGGCGGGCATGACCGTATCGGGCTCGATACCGATCTGGCGCAGGAGTTCGAGGCGCCGCGGCGACGCCGAAGCGAGAATCAGACGGGGCATGTCCCTCGTGGTGGTCCGGGGAGCCGGCATCTGGGCCCTCCCACGGCTCGTTGGCGCTATTTGAATCGGAAGGTGATACGGCCTTTGGAGAGATCGTAGGGTGTCATTTCCACATTGACGCGGTCACCGGCGAGAACGCGGATGCGATGCTTGCGCATCTTGCCTGCCGTGTGGGCAAGTATCTCATGGTCGTTGTCCAGCTTCACCCGGAACATGGCGTTGGGCAGAAGCTCGGTGACGACACCGGAATACTCCAACAGTTCTTCTTTCATCATCGATCCCTCAACAATGAATAACTTAGACCCATAAGTGGCCTCGCCGAGCCGTTCGGTCAAGTAATTTCCGAGGCGGGTGGTTTGTTAAACGTCCCTTGGCGTGTAGACGGGGAAACGCTCCTTAATGCGCCGCATTAGGTCGTCACGCACCTGACGGTAGGCCTCCAGCCTCGTTTCCCGCCCGCCTTCGACGATGGAGGGGTCGAAGATAGGCCAGAATTCCATCTCGCAGGCCATCACGCGGGTCAATTCCACGGCCTGGTGCTGGGCCTCAGGCGAAAGGGAGATGACCAAGTCGTAGGACAGGTCCTCGAGCTCGGAAAACGTCTTCGTCTTATGCTGGCCCATATCGATACCAATTTCCTCCATGACGGCGACCACGAAGCCGTCGATCTCGCGTTTGCGCACGCCCGCCGAATCCACGTAAACACGGTGGCCGTGCAGGAACTTGAGGATGCCCTCGGCCATGGGCGAGCGTATCGAGTTCTCGGAGCATGCGAACAACACCGCAGAGGGGGTATCGCCCATCTCCGCCTCACGCCCGAATGTGCAGGACGCAGATCAATGTGAACATGTGCCGGGCCGTGTTGTGGTCGATGTCCGCTTTATCGGCCAGGCGTTCGCGCAGGACCTCGGCCCCCTCGTTGTGGAGGCCACGGCGCCCCATGTCGATGGCCTCGATCCGCGAGGGGCTCGCGGTCTGGATCGATTTGTAATAGCTGTCGCAGATAAGGAAATAGTTACGAACGATTAAGCGCAAGGGGCTGAGCGGCAAGGTGAACCGTGTCAACTCGGCATCGTTCTCGTCACGGACGTCGAAGACCAGCCGGTTTTCCTCGATACCGAGATGCAGGTTGTAGGGGCCATCCGGTGTGTCGGAGGGGGCGAAGCGGTTTTTCTCCAACAGGTCGTAGATGGCAACCTTGCGCTCGTGCTCGACGCTGGCGCTGCGGCGGACAACGGAGCGCTCGTCGAGATAGACGTTGACGATTTTCTGCTTGTCGGACACCGCTTTCGGGCCGCTTAGCGGCGCGGGCGGTTCAGCCGGATCGTCACCGACAGGGCATGTGCGTCCAACCCCTCAGCCCGGGCCAGGGTCGCCGCCGCCGGGCCAACCGCCTCCAGCCCCTCGACGTCGCAGCCGATGAGCGAGGTGCGCTTGAGAAAATCGAGCACGCTGAGCCCCGACGAGAAGCGGGCGCTGCGCGCCGTCGGCAGCACGTGGTTGGGGCCGGCGACGTAGTCTCCGATCGCCTCGGGCGCGAAGCGCCCCAGGAAGATGGCGCCGGCGTTGCGAACGCGAGCGGCCAGGGCGTCGGGCTCTTGCACGGCCAGTTCCACGTGCTCGGGCGCGATGCGCTCGATGAGCGCCACCGCCTCGTCGAGGGTTCCCGTCGTGATCACGGTGCCGAAATCGCGCCAGCTTGCGCCCGCCACCTGGGCGCGCGGCAACGCCTCGAGGTGGCTGTCCACGGCGGCCACGACGGCATCGGCAAAAGCGGTGGAGTCGGTGATCAGGATGGCCTGGGCGCAAGCATCATGCTCGGCCTGGGAAAGCAGGTCGGCGGCGATCCAGGCCGGGTCGTTCGCGGCGTCGGCGACCACCAGGATCTCCGACGGCCCGGCGATCATGTCGATGCCGACGGCGCCGAAAACTTGGCGCTTGGCGGCGGCCACGTAGGCGTTGCCGGGACCGATGATCTTGTCCACCGGCTGGATGGTCTCGGTGCCGAAGGTGAGGGCAGCGATGGCCTGGGAGCCACCGACGCGGTAGACCTCGGTGACGCCGGCCAGCTCCGTGGCGGCCAGCACCAGCGGGTCGATGGTGCCATCGGGCGCCGGCACGGTCATGACCAGGCGCTCGACGCCGGCCACCATGGCCGGCAGCGCGTTCATCAGCACGGTCGAGGGATAGGCCGCCGTGCCACCAGGAACGTAAAGCCCCACCGAGGCCAAAGGCGACCAGCGCTGGCCCAGGCGCAGCCCCGCCTCATCGACGTAATCGAGGTCCTCGGGCTTCTGGCGGCGGTGAAAATCGGCGATGCGGCGGGCGGCCAGGCTAAGCGCCTCAAGGGCAGCGGCGTCGCACGAGCCTCGGGCGGCGGCCAGCTCGTCGGGCGGCACGCGCAGGGTCTCGGGCGTCAGCTCGAGACGGTCGAAGCGCTTGGTGTAGGATATGAGAGCGGCGTCACCCTGGGCGCGCACCTCGGCGAGGATGGCGGCGACCGCCCCGTCGACGTCCGCACTCGGCTGGCGCGCAGCCGCCAGCCACGCCGCGAAGGCAACCGCGAAGCCGGCGTCGCCCGTGTCAAGGCGCGTCGGCATGGGCGGCTTCCCTGAATCGCTCGATCCAGGTGCCGATCTCATCGGCACGGGTCTTCCACGCGGCGCGGTTGACCGCCAGGCGCGACGTGACATCGGCGATCAGTTCGACCTCCACCAAGCCGTTGGCGGCAAGGGTATCGCCACTCGACACCAGGTCGACGATGCGCCGGCACAGGCCGAGCTCGGGCGCCAGTTCCACGGCGCCGTTGAGCTTAATACATTCGGCCTGCACGCCGCGCGCCGCGAAGTGCCGCGCCGTGAGCGAAGGGTATTTGGTGGCCACTCGCACGTGGCTCCAAGTGGCGGGATCGTCGCGCGCCACCATGTCCTGAGGCTCGGCAACAGCCAGGCGGCAGCACCCAACGCCGAGTTCCAGGGGCGCGTAGATCTCGGGGAAGTCGAACTCCATCAGCACGTCGGCCCCGGCGACGCCGAGTTGCGCCGCGCCGAAAGCGACGAAGGTGGCGACGTCGAAGCTGCGCACCCGAACCACGTCGATCTCGGGGCGGTTGGTGGTGAAGCGCAACTGGCGCGCGCCGCCATCGTCGAATGCCAGCTCAGGCTCGATTCCGGCGCGCCGCACGAGCGGCATCACTTCGCGCAGGATGCGGCCCTCGGGCAGCGCCAGCACCAACTTTCGGTTCGTAGACACATCCACCTCCACACGTCGGGACGGCGGCATTAATAGAGGTTTTTGTTGCAGCGCACCAGTGAAGGGTGCGGCACGCCCGGTCCCTACCCCGCGATGCGCTCGATGTCGGCGCCGCAGGCCGCGAGCTTCTCCTCCAGGCGCTCGTAACCGCGGTCCAGGTGGTAGACTCGGTTGATCACCGTCTCGTCGTCGGCCGCCAGCCCGGCCAGCACCAGCGACACCGAGGCGCGCAGGTCGGTGGCCATGACCGGCGCGCCGGACAGCGTCGAGACGCCGCGCACGATGGCCGACGCCCCGTGCACGTTGATGTCGGCGCCCATGCGGCACAACTCGGGCACGTGCATGAAGCGGTTCTCGAAGATGGTCTCGGTGATCATGGAGGCGCCCTCGGCGACGGCCATAAGGGCCATCATCTGGGCCTGCATGTCGGTGGGAAAGCCGGGAAAGGGCTCGGTCATCACGTCGACGCCGCGCAGTGCCCCGCCGGCGCCCGAGACGCGGACGCCGTGCCCGCTCTCTACGATGTCGACGCCGGCCGCCGTCAGCGCCTCGGCGACGGCGCCGAAAAGCTCGAGGCGCGCGCCCACCAGCTCCACGTCACCGCCGGTGATGACGGCGGCGACGGCATAGGTGCCGGTCTCGATACGGTCGGGGACGACGGCGTGGCGGGTACCGTGCAGCGCATCGACGCCGCGTACGGTGAGGGTGTCGGTGCCGATGCCCTCGATGTCGGCGCCCATGGCGGCCAGGCAGCGCGCCAAGTCGGCGACCTCGGGCTCGCGGGCGGCGTTGGCCAGCACCGTCTCGCCCCTGGCCAGGGTGGCAGCCATCAGTAGGTTCTCGGTGCCGCCGACGGTGACCATGGGGAAGACCACCCGTGCCCCCTCGAGCCCACCGGGCGCCGCCGCCTCGACGTAGCCCTCCTTGAGCTCGATGTCGGCGCCGAGTTGGGCCAGGGCCTTGAGGTGCAGGTCGACGGGCCGCGTACCGATAGCGCAGCCGCCGGGCAGCGACACCCGGGCGCGCCCGGCGCGGGCCAGCAGGGGCCCCAGAACCAGCACCGAGGCGCGCATGCGACGCACCAGATCATAGGGCGCCGTGGTTTCGGTGAGATCGCCGGCGCTGAGGCTCATTTCATCCGCCGTGCCGGCCTCACCGACCTCGACGCCGAGTTTGGAGAGGAGGTGCGCCATGGTGGTGACGTCGATAAGGCGCGGCAGGTTGGTGAGGGTCAGGGTGTCGGCGGTGAGCAGGCTCGCCGCCATCAGAGGCAGGGCGGCGTTCTTGGCGCCGCCGATGTCGATGGCACCCCGCAAGGACTGGCCGCCGCGGATGAGGATTCTATCCACTAGCCGTCTTCCGATGCCGGGGCGGCGGCGCGGGCGCGCGCCTGGCGCTTGCGTTTCCTGAGGTTGTCGCGCAGCCCCTCTTCCAGGCGGCGCTGCCGGAAGGCCCTCCGCGCGGCCTTGTCGTCGACGCCCTTGGCGGCTTCGGATGGCACCTGTGGCGGTGGCTGTGGCGGCACTTGTGGCGGGAGTTTGGCGGCCATGGGCACTCCTCGGCTGGGGGTCACGGCATGGTGCAAGGGGCGCCCGGTGGCGTCAAGGGGACCTTGTCTTGGCAACCTTGTGCAACCTTGTCATGCGGGGGAGGGCTATGGCATGGTTCGGGCGCGTCCGGTGCCGCCGTAGCTCAGGGGTAGAGCGCGCCCTTGGTAAGGGCGAGGCCAAAGGTTCGATTCCTTTCGGCGGCACCATTTTTTTGCTTAAAAACAATTAGGTACGTAGTACCAGAATCCGTTTCACGGAGCGTGCTATTTATTCCCCACAATATCCCCACATCCTTAGCTGCTAATTCAAGCCTTTTTGCCTGGCACACCTGGCCCTTGCATCGCCAGTGATCCGCCATAGACGACGGGTCAAGGGCCGCGCGGAACCACGCGCAGCGTAGTGAGCATGGCGAGCACGGGCGGAGCGAACCCTTTACGCGGCGGCGAATCCGACACAATTGAAACTAACCGGACACACTCGTGTCCGGTGTCTGACGTCAGCGCCTTTGGGACAGATTGAGGTGTTTTCATAAGGGAGGATTTCTGGCTCATCGTAGTGACCGAAGGGAACGAAGATGAGGCAGAAATCCATGAGCAAGAAGGCCCCAGCCGAGCAGGCTGTCCGTGATATCCGGCGTAAGACGCGCAAGCAGT
>DASCNF010000168.1:0-5631 GCA_036011345.1 Rhodospirillales bacterium
CGGAAGAAGAGGTTTGATGACCGACCATTCGAAGTCCGTCAGGTCGTAACGTCCACCCATGTGAAAGCTCCCACTGTTTGGAAGCTTGAATCACATCGCGAGCGGTTTGTGAATCCCTTTTATGAGTACATGGCCTAGTGAACAACACTCGGCGCTATCGCATCGGGGTGGATATCGGAGGAACGTTCACCGATATCGTCCTTCTCGGCACCGACGGCTCGGTCAACACTCGCAAGGTCTCGTCGACGCCGGACGACTACGGCCGCGGCATCGTCGATGGCATCAACGAGCTTCTCACCGAGTTGGACGTCGCCGCGAGCGCCATCGAGGGCGTCGTCCACGCCACCACCGTCGCCACCAACACCATCCTCGAGATGAAGGGCGCGCGCACCGCCTGCATCACCACCGAAGGCTTTCGCGACGTTCTCGAAATGCGCCGGCTGCGTATCCCGGAGATGTACAATCTACAGTACCAGACGCCGCCGCCCTTGGTGCCGAGGCGCTATCGCCACGAGGTGACGGAACGATTGGGTCCCAAAGGGGAAGTCTGGACGCCGCTGGACGAGGCCGGCATTGTCGAGGTCGCCGAGCGGTTGCGCGCCGACGGCATTGAGGCGCTCGCCATCTGCCTGATCAACTCATACGCTAACCCCGTTCACGAACATCGCGTCCGAGACCTGGTGCTGGACACCCTCGGCAACGACCTCTACGTCACCTGTTCGGCCGACATCCTGCCTGAGATCCGCGAGTACGAGCGCACCTCGACGACGGTGGTCAACGCCTACATCGGGCCGACGGTGAAGAACTATCTCGGAAGGCTATCAAAGCACTTAACCGGCGCCGGGCTCGACACGCCGCTCCACATCATGCAATCCAACGGCGGCGCCATGAGCGCCGGGGCGGCCGTCGATCGACCCGCCTACATCGTCGAATCGGGTCCGGCGGCGGGCGTTATCGCCTGTGCCCGCGTGGCACGCGAGGTCGGATACGCTAATGTTATCTCGCTCGATATGGGGGGGACGACCGCCAAAGCGGCCATCGTCGAGGGCGGCCAGCCCGCCAAGACGACTGAATTCGAGGTCGGCGCCGGCATTAACCTGTCGAGCAAGCTGGTCAAGGGTGGCGGCTACGCGGTCAAGCTGCCCTTCATTGACGTTTCCGAGATTGGCGCCGGCGGTGGCAGCATCGTCTCGGTGACGGATACCGGCGCGCTTAGGGTTGGACCGCGTAGCGCCAGCGCGGTGCCCGGACCGGTGTGCTACAACATGGGCGGCGAGGAGCCCACCTTCGCCGACGCCATGGTGGCGCTCGGCTATCTCAACCCCGAGTATTTGGTCGGTGGCGCGCTGCCGCTCGATGCCGGAAAGGCACGCGCCGCGCTCGCAGCCAAGGTGGCCAAGCCGCTGGGCAAGCCACTCCTGGAGACGGCCTACGGCGTCTACACCGTGGCCGGCGCCACCATGACCCGCGCCGTCAAAGCGGTGTCCACCTATCGCGGCCGCGACCCACGCGACTTCGTGCTCTTCGCCTTCGGCGGCAACGGTCCGGTGGCGGCGGTGGAGATCGCCCGCGAGCTGCAGATGCCCCATGTCCTGGTGCCGCCGGCACCCGGCGTATTCAGCGCCTTTGGACTCCTATTTTCCGATATCGAGCACGAGTTCGTAAAAACCTTCTTAGCGCGCAGCGCCGAGATCGAACCGACCGCGGTCGAGGATGCCTACCGGCGGCTGGAGGCCGAGGCCCGCGGCGTGATGGCGCGCGAGGGCATCGACGGCGCGCAGGTGACGATGACGCGCCTTGCCGACATGCGCTACTCGGGCCAGGCCTACGAACTGACCGTGCCGGTCGGCGCCGGCGGCCCCGACCTCGCCCGGATGGCGCGCGATTTCAGCGACGAGCACGAGCGTACCTACGGGCATCGCTCGGAAACCGACCCCGTCGACCTGGTCAACGTCAAGGTCATCGCCGGTCACGTCACCTCCACCGACCTCGCCTACGATCCGGCCAAGATGACGCAGCGCCGGGGTGGCGGGGCGCCGATGACGCGCGACGCATATTTCGGCCCAGCGCACGGACTGTTGCCGACACCGGTGATCGAGCGGGGTGACCTGACGGACCACCCACGCCAGGGGCCCCTGATCGTCGAGGAGTACGACTCGACCTGCATCGTGCCGCCGGGCTGCCAGGTGACCCTGGATGGGCTTGGCAACATCGACATCCGGCTGGGATGAGCGCCATGGCTCGCGACATCGATCCCATTACCCTTGAGGTCGTGAAAAACGCCTTGAGTTCGCTCGGCGACGAAATGGCGCTGGTTATCATGCGCAGCGCCTATTCGCCGGTGGTCCGCGACTCGATGGACTATTCGACGGCGCTATGCGACCGCCACGGCCAGATCGTCGCCCAGGGACTAACCCTGGCGGTGCAGCTCGGCGCCTTTCCCGAGATCATGGGCCACATCACCGCCGAGTACGCCGACGACACCCATCCCGGCGACATCTTCATCGCCAACGATCCCTACGGCGCCGGCGGCCAGCACTTGCCCGACATCTACGTCATCAAGCCCATTTTCCTGGGCGCTTCCCTGGAGGGCTACGCGGCCACCATGGCCCACCACAGTGACGTCGGCGGCATCGCCGCCGGCAGCGTCGCCATGCACGCCACTGAGATCTACCAGGAAGGGCTGCGGCTGCCGCTCCTCAAACTCTACGAGGGCGGCAAGCCCGTTCGGGCGCTGTTCGAAATGATCGAAAAGAATACACGCAATCCAATCCACGTGATGGGCGACCTCAGGGCCCAGCTATCCGCCTGCGACGTTGGCGAGAAGGGGCTCCAGCGGCTGATCGACAAGTACGGCGCCGCGCTCCTGCATCCCTACTTCGAAGAGTTGCAGGACCAGGCCGAGCGCATGATGATGGCCGAGATCGAGGCAATTCCCGACGGCGAATACAGCTACACCGACTACATCGACGGCTTTGGTGAGCACCCCGAGCCGTTGCAGATCGCGGTCACCCTCGGCATCAAGGGCAGCAATATCACCGTCGATTTCACCGGCACCTCGGCGCAGGTTCAGGCGGCCATCAACTGCCCCGTCGCCATGGCCAAGTCGTGCGCCTACTGCGCCATCCGTTGCATCGGCGGCCAGGAGATCCCGAACTGCCAGGGTTACATGCGGGCGGTTACCGTCATCGCCCCCGAAGGCACTATCCTCAATCCGCTTTTGCCAGCCGCTTGTGCGGCCCGTGGCGTCATGGGCTACCGCGTCTTCGACGCCATCATGGGGGCATTGGCACAGGTCGTCCCCGACAAGGTGATTGCCGCCGGCGAAGGCGGGCCGACCCTGTTCTCCATCGGTGGCTATCGCAACGGTGAGGCATTTACCCTGACCGAGGTCATGGTCGGCACCTGGGGCGCCCGCGCCGCCCGCGACGGCATCGAAGGAATATCGAACCCGGCGGCTAACCTCTCCAACCAGCCGACCGAGTTGATCGAGGCCGAATTCCCATTGCAGGTCGTGCGCTACGGCCTGGTTCCGGACTCGGGTGGCGCGGGCCGCTGCCGGGGCGGACTCGCCTTCGTCCGCGAGTTCAAGCTGTTATCGGGAGAGGCTGGCTACACCGTGCGCGCCGACCGCCGTGATCACCCGCCCTATGGCCTCAAGGGCGGCCGGGCGGGCGCACCGTCGCGCAACGTCCTCAACCACGACGGCGTCGAGCGGGAACTGCCGACCATGCCGATGGAGTCATTGCCGATGACTGCGGGGGACGCGTTTTGCCACGTCTCGGCCGGCGGCGGCGGCTTCGGCAAGCCCTTGGAGCGCTATCCCGAGCGCGTGCTGGCCGACGTCATCGACCAGAAGGTAAGTATCGAGGCGGCGCGGGGGTCCTACGGCGTCGTCGTCGATTCCACGACCCGCACCATCGACAAGGCGGCCACCAAAGCCTTGCGCGCCGAGATGGCGCGGACGTCCAGGCAGGGATAGGAGACGGCACGTGGCGATCGACCTGATCATCCGCGGCGGCACCATCCTCGATGGCGGCGGCGGCGAGCCCTTCGTTGGCGACGTGGCGGTGGGCGGCGGCACCATCGCAGAGGTCGGTCGCGTCGAGACGGATGGGGTCCCCGAGATCGACGCCGCCGCGCTTTGCGTGGCGCCCGGCTTCATCGATATTCACAGCCACTCGGATTTCACCCTCTTGATCGATCCGCGCGCCGTCAGCTCCGTCTTCCAGGGCGTGACGCTCGAGGTGGTCGGTAATTGCGGCTTCGGCTGCTTCCCGATCGATGATCCGGCCCTCGCCACCAACAACATCTACGGTTACAGCCCCGAAGTACCCCTCACCTGGACCGGTACGACCGGCTACATGGAACGCCTCGAAGAAGCAGCGCCGGCGGTCAACGTACTGACCTTGGTGCCCAACGGCCAACTCCGCCTGTCGACCGTTGGCATGGCCGACCGACCGGCAACCACGGACGAACTGCGGGGCATGACCAGAAAGCTGGAACAGAGCCTCGATGAAGGCGCCTGGGGCCTCTCTTCGGGGCTTGAATACCCTGCCGAGTCGAGCGTGCCGGAGGAGGAACTAACGGCGCTTTGCCGCACTGCCGCCAGGATGGGCGGCTATTACGCCACTCACACCCGCTGGCGCGACGACGGGGCTGCCGAGGCTGTCGAGGAGGCAATCCGCACGGCCCAGGCGTCGGAAGTCCGCCTGCAGGTTTCTCATCTTCTGCCGCGCGGCGCCCAGGACGAGTGCGAACGGTGTGTCGAGATCGTGAATCAGGCGCGCGCCGGCGGCCTCGACGTCGCCTTTGACATGCATACGCGGCTGTTCGGCACCACCTATCTGTCGACGGTGATCCCGCCGTGGGCCATGGAGGGTGGTGCGCCAGCGCTGGCCGGCCGCCTGCGCGATGGCGAGGCGAGGCGCCGCATGAAGGAATACAAGAGCATCCTGAGCGCCGGCGGCGACTGGGGTCGCGTCGTGCTGCTCGACAACGCCCGTTGGCCCGAGTACGCGCGCCGCGACATAGCCGATATCGCCGCCCAGCGCGGTCAGGAACCGCTGGACGCGATCTATGACCTGCTGGCCGGTATTGTCGAAAACCTGCATGGGCTCATGGTCATCATTCGGTGCTACACGCCCGACCAACAGCGCGAGGTGTTCGCTCACCCGCTCTGCATGCCGGCCTCGGACGCCACCGCGCTGGCTCCCGACGGGCCGCTGGCCGGTTCCGCCTTCCACGGCGCCTACACCTGGGCTTCGTGGTTTTACCGCTTCATGGTGCGCGAGACCAAGGCGTTGAGCCCGGCGCAGGCGATCCAAAAGCTGACCGCCCTGCCGGCAAGCATCCTCAAGCTGGCGCGCCGCGGACGGCTGGCGCCGGGATTCTCGGCCGACATCGCAGTCTTCGACCCCGAGACCTTCGGCGAACGCGGCACCACCTTCGAGCCCAACCAGACGGCCGCCGGCATGGTTCATGTCCTTGTCAACGGTGTGCTGACGCTCAGCGATGGGGCGCTCACCGGGCAGCGCGCGGGACGAGTCCTGCGGCGCGGCAACGAACCGGCCCACTAAGGTGACTATGGACAGAAGGACGTCTTCTCGACACACTGGGGTAATTGCAGTT
>DASCNF010000169.1:0-6358 GCA_036011345.1 Rhodospirillales bacterium
GCTTCTTGGGGTTTGGTCTCGACCGTCGGAACGCTCCGGGGGAGGGCGGCGCCTCGCCTAGTTGTTCACCGAGCCGCCGTCGACAACGACCGATTGGCCGCTCATGAAGGCGCAGTCGTCGGATGCCAGAAACAAAAGCGCGCCGATGAGGTCCTCGGGTACCTGGTCGCGCTTGATGGCGCGGCTCGCCAGAACCGGCGCCTGAAGTTTCTCCAGCATCTCCTCGTTGTCGACGACGCCCTCGCTGAGGACGAGCCCCGGCGCCAGGGTGTTGACGCAAATGCCGTCGTCGCCGAGCTCGCGCGACATGCAGCGCGTCATGGTCAGCACCGCCCCCTTGGAAACCACGTAGTGGAGGAAGTTGGGTGTCCCCTTGAACACCGTGCCCGACGCGATGTTGATGATGCGGCCCCACTTGTTGCGGCGCATCTCCGGCACCACGGCCTTGGCGCACAGGAAGACCCCGCGCACGTTGACGGCCATCAGCCGGTCCCACTCCTCGGTGGTAATCTCGGTGAACGGCTGCATCTTGAGCGACGCGAACATGGCGGCATTGGTGACCAGGATATCGACCTTGCCGAAGCGCTCCACGGTGCCCCGCACCATGTCGTCGACGGAGGCCTCGTCGGTCACGTCGGTGGTGATGGAGATGGCCTCGCCGCCCTGTTGCTCGATCACCTTGACCACCGGCTCCCCATCGAGGAGATCGGCGACCACCACCTTGGCGCCGTCGGCGGCCAAAGCCTTTGCGTAGACCGCCCCGATGCCTTGCGCGGCGCCGGTAACGATGGCGACTCTGTCCTCGACCCGTCCCATGATTTCTCCCTTGTCTCCGGTTCTGCAAACGTAGCGCGGCGCCGGGCCGGGCACCGCAGTCCGTGTTTCACGCCGGCATCGACGGCCGGCAAGCGCGTTTCGTTCAGCCCGTCTGTGCCGTCTTGCCGAAGCTGCTTTCGTCCGTGCCCCAGTCGGTGAACAGCGGAGGTTCGCCCTTCAGCACCGCATCCTTGCGCACGTATTCGTTGCTCTCGCCGTTGAACAATACGCCCAAGAGGCTCCTGTCCACGTCGCACGTTCCCATGATGGCGTCGGCGAGGGGAAAGGTCAGGTTGAAGTTCTGCGTCTGCATGTGGTCGAGCATGTGATGGACCCGGTGCATGCGGCGTACCGTGTTGGCGAGGGGAATGTACTTGAGATATGGGTGTTTGTTGTCGTCGAGGTGGGAGACTGTGTGCAAAAACTCATACACGAGATAGTTCGCCGCGGCCATGCCCACGATGACGTAGCCGGCATTGGCCGACCACAGATAGCCGACGATGAGCGCCGGTGGGATGCCGATGACGATGAACGCAACCACCGCATAGGGCGGAAAGAGCTGAGCCAACCATTCCTTGTGGCCCTTGAAGAGCATGTTGTGATGGGTGAAGAAATGGTGGTGCACCCCGGCGTGGCGCCAGTACGCGAGCTTCAAGCCCTTGACATCGCTATGCAAGAGATAGCGGTGTGCCGCCCACTCGGCGAAATTTCCGACGAGGAAGACGGGCACCACCATCGCCCACTCGAGCCAGGTGGCATCAACCATCTGGATCCAGCAGTAGTAAATGGTGCCCGCCGGAAGCAAAAGAAGAATCGCGACTTGCACCTCGCCCCGGTACCACGACGGAACGGAGGCCAGAAACTCCTCGCGGAAGCGCTCCTGCCTGAGCTTTTCTTGTTCTATCCTCGACGCGTCGTTTTGATCATTAGACATGACAAAGCCCTCTGTTATTCCCACGCCGACCGTTCCCCGTGGGCCCCTGTTCACCCTCCGCGGCGCGCTTCCAAACGCTCGTAATCCAGAAAATATTACATCAAACGCCTTCGCTGGTCCACGGTGCGCCCCGCCGCCGGTATCGGACTTCGGTCAAAGCGCCCGGCTACCTTGATGTGAATCAAGGCATTCCCGGACCATCGAAGGAATATGACGATTGCATGGAATGGTCCGCCGCCGTGCGAGGCGGTCCAACCATGATGAGGAAAGAAATCGGCGCGCGAACATTAATCACCGGGAGATCATCATGGCGGAACGGCGTCGGAAGTTCTGGGGCTGGGGGTACGAGGACGAACGCCTCGGCGACGACGAGGAGCGCCGCGTGCTGGAAGGATGGGCGGACCGTCTCGGCGTCGACGCCGAGGCCTTCGAGCGCCTGCCCGTGCCCGATGCCGGCGACATCAAACTCGGCGCCCCCCGGATCAGCCCGCCGTCTAGGGTGGCCGACATCTGCTCGACCGACACTTACGACCGCTTGCTCCACACCTATGGCGGATCGATTCCCGATTTGGCGCGCGCCTTCATGAAGGACTTCGCCAACGCCCCCGATTACGTCGCTTATGCGAAGACGGAAGAGGACGTGATCGCGGTCCTTGACTGGGCCACCGGCGCCGGCGTCGCGGTCATTCCATTCGGCGGCGGCTCAAGCGTGACCGGCGGGGTCGAGCCCGTCGTCGGCGATGGCTTCAATGGCGCCATCAGCCTCGATCTTGGGGGTCTCGACAAGGTCCTCGAGATCGACCGGACGAGCCGCGCCGCCCGCATCCAGGCGGGCATCTTCGGCCCCGCCCTCGAGGCCGCGCTCAAGCCTGAGGGGCTGACGCTCCGCCACTTCCCGCAAAGCTTCACGCACTCGACCCTGGGCGGCTGGATCGCTACCCGCGCCGGCGGCCACTTCGCCACCCTCTACACCCACATAGATGACTTCGTCGAAAACCTGCGCACGGTGACCCCGGCCGGCGTCATGGAGAGCCGCCGGCTCCCGGGTTCCGGCGCCGGGCCCAGTCCGGACCGCCTGATGTTGGGCTCGGAAGGCGCTCTCGGCGTCATCACCGAGGCGTGGATGCGGTTGCAGGACCGGCCCACCCAGCGCGCAGCCGCCTCCGTCTTCTTCGCCGACATTTACGCCGGCGCCGAGGCCATCCGCGCCGTCGGCCAAGCCGGGCTCTATCCCTCCAACCTGCGGCTCCTGGACCCCATGGAGGCGAAAATCACCGGCGCCGGCGACGGCACCCGCGCGCTCGCCGTGCTGGCCTTCGAGTCCGCCGACCATCCGGTCGATGCCTGGATGGGCCGGGCGCTCGAGATCGTCGCCGATCACGGCGGCGTATTCGACCCCGAAGAGGTCGCCAACCCCGACGCCCACATAAGCGGATTCGCCGGTGTCTGGCGCACCGCTTTCATCCGCATGCCCTACTATCGCGAGTTTCTGACCGCCAACGCGGTGATCAATGACACCTTCGAGACAGCCATCACCTGGGACCGCTTTCGCGCCTTCCACGACGACGTCAAGGCGGCGGCCGAGGCCGCCATGGAGGAAGCGACGGGCAAGCCCGGCGTCATCACCTGCCGCTTCACCCACGTCTATCCGGATGGCCCGGCCCCCTATTTCACGTACCACTGCCTGAGCCGGCACGGGGCGCTCCTGGAGCACTGGCGGTACATCAAGGAACGCGCCTCGGACGCGGTCATCGCCGGCGGCGCCACCATCACCCACCACCACGCGGTGGGCCGTGATCACATGCCGTGGTATGAGCGCCAGCGCCCGTCTCTGTTCGGCGAGGCCGTGGCAGCGGCCAAGGCCAAGCTGGACCCGGCCGGCATCCTCAACCCCGGGGTCATCGTGCCGGCGCCGGGAAAGTAAGTCGCTCCCGCCTAGGCCGCCGGGCGACCGGGGGGCGCCAGTTCCACGAGGCAATCGTCGGCAAGGCTCAGAACCCCAGGACCTCGCGCAAACGCTTAATCTGCAACATGATATACAATACAGGGGGGTGCAGGCCGTGCAACGGGAGGGGCCGAACGGGACTGAAGGGGAAAGGGATGTTGTCTTGCGGCGCGCCCAGGGCGCGATCGGCCAGCAGCTTGCCCATGAGTGTCGCCGGCGCCACGCCGCGCCCGTTGTAGCCAAGCGCCATGAGCACGCCGGGCTCGTGCTCATGCAGGTGGGGCATGTAGTCTCGCGTCAGCGCCAGCTTGCCGGCCCAGCGGTATTGCCAGCGCGCCTCGGCGAGTTGGGGAAAAAGCTTGGGAACCACCTCGTGGAGCACGCGGTAGAGATGTGGCCGGTCTGCCTCCGTGAAGGTGGCTCTTCCCCCCATGATGAGCCGGCCGCCAGCATCGATACGGTAGTAGTGAAAGCCCACCGAGCGGTTTTCCGTAACCACCTCCCCGCCGGGTAGGATGGAGCGCCGCAAATTCTCGCCAAGGGGCTCGGTTGCCGCCTGAAAGGTGTTCACGGGAATGATCGTGCGCCGCAGACCCGGCCACAAATGGTCTGTGTATCCGTTGGTGGCGAGGATCACCGTCTCGGCGACGACAGCACCGTCCGGCGTCGCCACGCGCCACCCCTCCGCTTCACGTTTCAGGGACAACGCCGGAGAACCGCCGTGAATGGCGGCCCCGGCGCCGAGCGCCGCGCGCGCTAGGCCGCGGGCGTAGCCGAGCGGCTGCAAACCCCCGCAGCGCGGATCGAGCATGGCCCCCACGTAGGCCCTGGAGCCGACGCGGCGGGCCGTCTCCCCGCCGTCGAGAACTTGCACGGCGACGCCGCGCCGCTGCCACTGCTCGGCAAGGACTACGTTCGCCTTCATGCTTCTGGCGTCAGGCGCAAGCTGCAGCCACCCCGTACGCACGGCGTCGCAGGCAATGGCGTGGCGTTCGATGAGCTCGAACACGAGATCGGCCGAACCGGCGAAGGCCTCGACAACACGCCGCCCCATCTCTCCACCAAACCGGGCCTCGATGCCGTCGGGGTCGAGCCGGTGGGAAGGGTTGATCTGGCCGTTGTTGCGCCCCGAAGCACCCCACCCCGGCTCCGCCGCTTCCAGCACCGCCACGTCGGCCCCCGCCTCGGCCAGATACAGCCCCGCCGAGAGCCCCGTGTAGCCGCCACCGATGACGGCCACGTCGGCGTGCTGTTCGCCGACGAGCGGTGGCGTCGGCGGTGGCGGAGCGGCGGTCGCGGCCCAAAGAGACTCGGGCAAGGGCACAGGCTCAGTCACGTCGGTCCTTTCGCCAGGAGTTGTGGAAACGCCGCCAGCACCGCTCTGTGCGACCCGGTCCACCTCATCAGGGAAACCCATACACCGACAGCGCACATCAATGAAACTTCTTCATGTCGTGGCTTCACGCTTCATATTTGATAGTCTTTCTAAAGTGGAAGTTCGTACCGACACGTGAAGAGCCGATACACCCATGACGAACAATGAGTCCCTTGCGTATTTCATCGTCGTCGACGACGAGGACGTAATCGCCGTTTTGACGGCGGTGCTGGAGGCTGCGGGCCATCGAGTGCCCGGCGAGCGCCGTCGCGTAATCACCTTTCCGGTAGGCCTTGGAGGCCTTGCGGAAGGCGCTTTCGGCGGCTTCCGTGGGGCCGTGCGCCACCGCAACGCACAGTGCGAAGATCGGAGCGACCCGTCGCATGAACCCTTCCAACTTGCCTCCGGTGGAGGATACCATCTTAGACGGCCGAGAGGAGCGTATTAGCGTGTTTTGTGGCACCCCCTTGCGACTCCTCCGTTTCGACACTAAATGAATAACCCGATGACCGTGGAGTACCCTGTCAGGCATCGAGACCGCCCACGGGGCTACATCACACGTCGAGAGAAATGACCAAATCCTAAAGAGGCCATCGGGGTGCCGATTGCGGTAGTTCCGAAGACGCCTCGCTCGGACCGTTCAAGCACACGCGGCGAAGAAAGATGGATCATGACCAAACCTGAGAAGAATGCCCGACATTGCCAATGGCTGTATGGGGAACCCAGAGAGCGAAATTTCTGCGAAACCCCCATCGGGCTCGGTGAGGTTTGGTGCCAAAAGCACAAAGCATTGGTATATGTGCGCAAAGACCGCAATCGCGGCAAGCGCCGTGACATCAGGCCTTTCGGGGATGTCCGCAAAGCGGCTTGAGGCGGCCACTGGGGTGCGATCACATCAAATAATTAGGATTTTACCGTCTTAGATCATTTTGATTCAAGACGGCAAGACCCTAACGCTTTTCCCCCATATGTACTCCCAGCCTTGCAGATAGCGTTTGGTCACCCTCTTCTACCCTTCCGGGTTTACCGTCTTCGAGGTTGTCTCCCCGGTTAAGGGGGGCAGGTCGAACAAGTTTGCCGTCAGCGTCTCTTGCAAACGGGTCATCGGGGTTTCCACCGAAATCGGGCTGATAGGATTGTGCCATGGCTATTTAGCTGACATTTCCCAGATAGCCTTCAAATCCATGGCAATCATATCCAAATTGCGCCGCCGATGTAATGGTTGTCCCTCCGTTGCCTTCCGATAGCCTGATTTTGGTGAGTTGGCCGTGACCGGAAGGCCATTTGG
>DASCNF010000170.1:0-6083 GCA_036011345.1 Rhodospirillales bacterium
GATGCATCGGTTGACTTATAAGTAATGGAGATTAAACGATAAAGTGTTGTGGTCTTACTCCCGTCCCGCGGATTGCTCCGCCTCTGACCCAAGCCCGGCCAATTCCTCGAGCAGTTGCCGGAGCGCCCCCTTGCGGGCCTTTTGGGCTATGATCTCGGGCGTTGATATCTCCAGGGCATCCTTGGGGCATATCTCCACGCAGGCCGGCCCCTTGGCCCGGTCCTCGCAAAGATCGCAGATGACGGCGAGCTTGGTATCGGGGTTGAGGGCGATGACGCCGAAGGGGCAGGCATCGATGCAATGCGCACACCCGTCGCAATGGCTGTTATCGACCATGACCAGCCCATTTTCCGGATTGATGACCATGGCGCCGGGCTGCGGACAAATATCCACGCAGGCCGGCTCGGCGCAAGCGCGACAGGCGATGGAGACCATGAGGACCGGCTCCGTGCGCACCAGGCGGATGCGGGAGCGGAGGATATTGGCGGCCTCCTCCTTGACCACGGCGCAGGCAAACTCGCACATCTGGCAGCCGACGCACAGATCGCGCACGCACGTCACGAATTGGTATCGGGGCGGCCTCGACGGGTAAGGATCGGGATTAACGGACGATTCTTCTCCGATATTAATCTCGCTCATCGCTTCCTGCCGTATGCAACGACTTCCTTTTCCGGCGTCCTGTGTACGGGATCGACGTCGAAAAGGGTCGCCGTCATTTCCCCGTCAACGTTTTGCAGGCGAATGTTCTTCAGCCAATCGACGTTGTCCTTTTGCGGAAAGTCGTAGCGATACAGCGAACCGCGGCTTTCCGTTCTCATCAAGCTTGCCCGTGCCAGCATCTCCAGGATGTCGACCATGTTCTCGTTCTCGAGCGCCATCATCCAATCGCGGTTGTAGATGCGCTCCTTGGTCCTCGTCGCCTGGTTGGGAATGTCCTCGCTGCGCATCGGCCCGATGTGCTCCAGGGCTTTCTCCAGCAACTCGCCCTTGCGGACCACCCACACGTTTCCGTCTGCTTGCTGTTGAATTTTCTTTCGGAGTTCCACCGGCGTCGGGCCGGCCGAACGCTCGAGGGGGCCAAGCATCTTCTCGGCGAGCCGCTCAATCTCCTCTTTCCCGGGCTCGGGAGCTTTGTTCTCCCTGACGTATTCCGAGGCGAACCTTCCCGCCCTCGGTCCCCATACCTGGGTCATCGTCAGCGCGTTGCCCGATATCCGGTTGGCGCCGTGGATGCTCGCCGTCCCCTCGCCGGCGGCGTAGAGCCCCGGAATGTTGGTCTCGCAGCATTCGTTGATGCGGATGCCGCCATTCCAGAAATGAGCGCAGGGTCCGGTCTCGATCGCCTCCTTCGTGGGATCGGGCATGTAGTCGCGCATGTCGAACCCGCCTTCCTTCCAATCGGCGTTGCACGGGGGGAACCACTTGGCGGAGAAGTCAATCAGGTTATCCGGCAGGTGCTTGAAAGACAGGTAGGTGCCGCCGTGGGGACTGCCCCGTCCTTCGGCGACCTCGGCCGCCGCCGCGATGCAGTTGATGTCCCGGGTGCTCTCCTCCATTCGTTCGGGGTCCCATTTCGCCATGTAGCGCTGGCCCTGCCGGTTCAGCGCGTGGGAGTCGAGCATATAAGACATCATGTAGGGGAAGTAGTTGCCGGTGACTGCGGCGGGATGAATCATGCAGTAGGGCAGGAACATGGCAAACTCCATGTCCTGGAGTTCGGCGCCAGCCCGGTACGCAGCGGCCATGCCGTCGCCGGTGATCTCGTCGGGGGCGGTGATGAGCGAGTAGACCCTCATGGCACCGCCGGTACAAAGGATCACGGCATTTGCCCGAATGAAAAGAACTTCGCCGGTAGCGAGGCAGACTCCCACCACCCCGGCCGCCTGGCCGTCGCTCACTACCAGGTCGGTCATCATGAAGTGTTCGAGGAAGTCGATCTTCCTTTTCTTCATCTGCGCCACCAGAACCCGCGGGAACTCGGTCCCCTCTACCCATAACCCCCTGGGATACCGGTGCCCAGGGGCGTGGTGCATCTCGTCCACTTTGAGGCCCCAATCGACGAGATCCTTTACCCGCGCACTTGCCTCCTCGGCATGTATGGCGACGAGGCGCTGGTCGTTGATGTACTCCCCTTCGACCAGCATGTCCTCCATGAAGGTTTCCGGCGTATCGCGCACATCGCCGGGGAGGTCGAAGAGTTCGACGAGACTGCGGCTGTCGACATCGATATCGGCGCCGGCGGTCAGCGTCGCGCCGCTCTTTCCGGCATAGCCCTTAGTTGCCACCAGGACCGTAACCCCGCGATCGGCGGCCTCGATGGCGGCGCGGGCGCCGGCCCCTTCGCTGCCGATGATGAGGAGATTCGTCTCCACGACCCTGTCGACGAGAGAACCCGACGGATTTGCCATGTGCCTACCTCCCTACAACTCTGATCGATCCCGGTTGTTCGGATCAATGGCGGCATCTTGCGCCCGGCGGCGCCACAACCGGGCGCCTCGCCGGTCCGCGGCCGTCTCGATCCGGTAAGACCTCTAACTTCCGAGGAGCTTCCCCATTTTCCTGCGTTTGGGCCTGGACGTGTCCACCACCAGGTCTCGGATGAGTACGGAACCTTCGACCGGCTCGATCGTCACGTCGCGCTCGAACTTGGCGATGCACGTCAATTCGACCGCGCCGTCGATGAGCACGTCGCACGCGTCACACTTGCCGATCCGGCACGAGCTATAATAAGCGATGCTCGGGTCGAGGTGTTCGTGGATGTAGTTCAGCGCGTTCATGATGGTCCAGCCTTCCTGGTGCGGAACCTCGAACTCATCAAACCGTGCCGCCTCCTCCGATAGGGGGGCGCCCCGCTTGATGCGCAGCCTTATGCTGTCTTTACTCTTTGTTTCCATGTATCCCCCAAACACCGTGCTCAGAAGCGATTGACTGCTCTCGCGTACGGGCCAAACCCAACGATGCCGTTCCTTCTCTAACCCTAGGCGGGCTCGTCCAGTGCATCCATCAAAGTCCGCAACGCGCTCTGGCGGACCTTGCCCGCCACCACGGCGGGCGTGGAGACCTCCAAGGCGTCCTTGGAGCACATCTCGACACAGGCCGGTCCCGCGTCACGTCCCGCACACAGATCGCAGATGATCACCCGCTTCGTTTCCGGGTCGAGGAAGATAACGCCGAAGGGACAAGCGTCGATGCACCACCCGCAGCCGTCGCAAATGTCATTGTCGACGTCAATCAGGCCGTTGTTCGGGTTCACCGCCAGCGCACCGTCACGCGGGCACACCTTCACGCAGGCTGGGTCCTCGCACCCTCGGCAGGCTATCGAGATCATCAGGATCGGCTCCTGACGTATGACGCGAATTCGCGAGCGCAGGATATTGGCACTGTCGTCCTTCACCACGGCACAGGCAAACTCGCACAACTGGCATCCGATGCAGAGGTCGGGATCGCACACAACGAGCTGGGCGCGGGGCGACAGCGGCACATGTGGCGGCGGGCTCATGCCGTCTCGCCAGACAGTCCGAGGCGGTCCTGGGTCGCCGGCGCCACTTCCCCCTCCGCGGTCCAGCCCCGGGCTTCGTAGTAGTCCGACACCAGCAGTTCGAGTTCCGCCGGCGGCAGCGAAACGCCTTTCCCGGGCCCATCCGGGATGGGCTCTTGCATTAGCCGCAGCGGCAGGCTGTCAAGCTCGCGCGTCCATCCCTCGCGGACGTTGAACATCTTCTTGAGGTTGGAGATGCGCTCGCCCGCCTCAACGAGTTCCTGGGCGCTTACGTCCCAGCCGGTCACCTGGGAGTAGAGCCGGGCACCCTCCTCGTGCAGGTCCATGAAGCACCCTCGCAGGAACTTGCAGATGCCGAGAGCATCGAGGAGCACGGCGACATCCTCCTGGGCCATCGCCACTTGGCCACGGCCCTTTTCCGCCTTGAAGCGGTCGACCTTGCCCTTGAGGTCCGGCTCGTAGGCCAGCGAGCGGTTGTGGCATCCCCCGCGCGTGCCGACAGCGAGGCCGAGCGCATACGTCTTCATGCCGCGCGGGTCGTAGCCCGGCAGCTCCAGCCCCTTGCTGTGTATCGCGAAGTAGTCGCTGTCCTTGCCCACTTCCTGGGCGGCCCGCCTCGATCCCTCCGCCAGGATCTCGCCGAGCCCCTCGCGCCGCGCGATCTTCGGGATCATCGCCACCATGGCATCGGTGTTGCCGAACCGCAGGTCGATGCCGTCGTCGGGAGGAAGCAGTCCCCGCTCCGCCGCCTCCATCGCCCAGGCCAGGGTTACGCCTGTGCTAATCGTGTCCATGCCGTGCGTGTCGCACAGCTCCGCGGCGCGGATGACGGCGGGCAGGTCGTCGACGTCGCAACACGGACCGAGTGCGAATAGGGTTTCGTAGTCCACCGAGACCCGTGCCCCCGCATGGGTACCCTCGGCGACCTTCATGATCTGCTCGCAGGCGATAGGGCACGCCGCGCACGCCACGGTCTTCTCATGGTGACGGCGGTGAAGGGTCTCGCCGGAGATGCCTTCGGCCTCGTCGAGCGCCGTCCTTTTGAAATTGCGCACTGGGAGGACCCCGAGGCGGTTCAGGGTGAGGACGTTGCCGACCGTCCCCGGTTCGCGGTACTTGCCGGTCGCCGGACCCTGTGCTTCAGCGATCAAGTCGCAGGAGGTCTGGTAGACGGCGGCGTTGTCGGCGACCGCCACGGCACCCGATCCGCGCACGGCGATGGCCTTGAGGTTTTTCGACCCCATCACCGCCCCCGGCCCGGTACGCCCGGCCTGTCGGCCCCGGTCGTTGCCGATGCACGCGAAGCGCACGAGATTCTCGCCGGCCGTGCCGATGGCGGCGACCCGCACCGCCTCGTCCCCGAGCTCCTCGCGGATCGCTTCTTCGGTGGCGAAACACTCCTGGCCCCACAGGGCCCGGGCATCGCGGAAATACACCGTGTGATCGTCTATGAACACGTACGCCGGCGCGTCGGCGCGCCCGCTTATCACCACCGCGTCGCAACCTGCGCGCTTCAAGGTGTGGGAGAAGAAGCTCCCGGCCATGGCATCGCCCAGCATGCCCGTGAGGGGGGATTTGGTGGCGACACAGTGCTTCGCCGCCGCCGGCACGATGGTGCCGGCAAACACGCCGCAAGCGAACACGATGACGTTGCCCGGCTCCAGAGGGTCAACCCCCGGCGCCAGGTGGTCGTAGAGCAACCGCACGGCGAGCCCGGACCCCCCGAGGTAGGCGCGGAGCATGGACTGAGAAAGTTCAATTTCTTCTGATTTGCGTTCCGTGAGGTCGATAATCAGAGCTTTTCCGGTGTAGCCGTTCATCCACTTCCTCCAGCCAAGGCCGACATCAGTAACACCCGAGCTCTGTGGGGGAGTTCGAGGTCGTCGTCCTCGATGGTCTCCTTCCCGTCGAGATTCAAAAGGATATAGGGCCGCGCCGACCAGCCCTCGGGATCGATGACGGGGCCCCGCAAGGCCGGATACGACGTCGCCAGAGCGCGTAGCATGTCCCTGACCGTCGCCTCTTCCTCCAGCTCCAGTTCGACCTCCGCGACGCTGGCAATCCGCCTCGCCGAATCAAAAAGCTCCACCACCAGCCGCTTCATTGGCGTGTCCTCAACCGCTTTTCCACTGCCTGACCCATCTTCCCGCCGGACGCCAGGCCCCGCCTTGATCTCGCCCAATGGGGTGAAAGCGCCCAACCCTACGCCAATGGCGCCCGCCGGGAACGTTACCAAAGCCTTCAGGTCGCTATCGAGCATAGGGTAACGGCCCAAACGATGACGTTTCCGGGCGTTTAGACCGTACAAGCTAGCCGCCGAGTCGTTACTTGATCGAAGTCAAGGGGTGTATATCGAAGGGTGTTGCAAAATGCTAGCGACCAACAGGGGAGGAACGACAATGAGTAAGCACAATTGTGGGCCGCACGTTGGAAAGGCCCTTGGGAAAGGGGTCTCTCGCCGATCGTTTATCAAGGGCAGCGGCGGTGTGGGTCTCGTCCTGGCCGCGGGGATTGCCCCGGCCTTTATTCGCGAGGCGGGCGCCTCCAAGTTACGCGACGTCTCGTTCATGCTGCCGTGGCTATT
>DASCNF010000171.1:0-6946 GCA_036011345.1 Rhodospirillales bacterium
ATACCAACGGTCCTTGATATTGATCCCTTGTAATCGCTTTTCCCGTTCTCTCGGCAAGAGGGGAGGTGCAGGCGATGCCAGCGCATCGTCAAGCCTTCCCGACGCTCCGAGGGGGTGGAAAATGCGACCCGGAGGGCAGCCTTCCGAGGCCTCCGGACGTCGTCGCGCACCGGCTTGTGGTGCTCCAGCATCACGGCGCGGCACACTTCTAGCCGGAGACCTCGGAAGGCCGTCACAAGGGGTCAATATCAAAGACCATTGGTATCAGTACCTGCCGCGGGCGTCGATGGGCCAGATGTCGACCACCGTATCGCCACGGACGCAATGGTAGAAATCGTGGAGGTTCACGGTGGGATCGCAATGGGGAACGATGCATTCGACCACGTCGCCCGGGGTCAGGCCTTGGCCGCTGTCGGCGAAGACGACGCAGCCGAACTCGTCGCCGGTGAACTCGTAGGTGGCGCCGGCCGGCGCCCCGGCGGCGATGACGGGCGCCGGACCGTCGGTGGCGAAGACCTTGAGGCCGCCGTCGGTGGTCGCTTGGCCCGCCCGGTTGGCGCTGATCACCGTGCTCTGCACGAAGAGCGAGACGGCGAAGGGTCCGGCGCCGCCATCCTTCTGCGACACGGCGCCATACTGCGCGTCCATGAACAGGTAGGAGCCCACCTGCAACTCGGTATAGACGCCGGCGGCGGCGTCGAAATCGTGGGTGCCGGTGCCAGCCCCGGTGATCATGGGAACGCCGATACCGTCGGCCTCGAGTCCGGCAGCGACCGCCCTGGTCTCCTCAATGGCGGCTGTCGCGGCGGCTTGGCGGGTGCCATAGTCCTCGATGTGCTGGATGTGCCCGGCGTAGGCCTGGATGCCGGCAAACTCGAGAAATTGGGAGTCTCTGACACGGTGCGCCACCACGAGGGCGCCCTCGATACCGACGGCGCCGGTGCGGCGCTGGCCGATGTCGATGTCGACCAGAATCTTGAGCGCCTTGCCGGCCTTGGCCGCGGCGGCATCCAACCCGGCGACGACGTCGGCGGCGTCGGCCACCGCCATCAGCCCCTCGGCCCTGGCGTTGAGGGCGGCCAGGCGCTGCATTTTCCCCGCTGCCGTAATCGGCGAGGTGACCAGCACATTGTCGATGCCGCCGCCGACCATGACCTCGGCCTCGCCGACGGTGGCGCAACAGACGCCGAGTGCCCCGGCCTCCACTTGCAGGCGCGCGATGGCGAGCGACTTGTGAGCCTTGGCGTGAGGCCTGAGCGCCACGCCGCGCTCGGCGGCGAGACGTACCATGGCGTCCAGGTTTTTCTCCATCAAGTCGAGGTCGAGCACCAGAGCCGGCGTATTCAGCTGCCAGCGCGATCCCTGAGCGCCGATCAACGCCTCGTTGGCGCCCCGGCCCGGCGCGCCGCTCATGCCAGGTCGGCCCGTTTGCGTCACCGGCCGGCGGCGTCCGCGTCCCACCCCGGCACCGGGGTCCCGGCGCATCTCTCGGCGGTTGCCCGCGGGGTTTCAAGCGCCTTGATGTACAATCCGTCCTCCGGCTTGGCCAGCAGTCGATTTTCCTAACATGAATATGATAACCAATCATTGGACAAATAAGAAAGCCATCGGACCGTGGCCGCGGTGCTCGACCTCTTCCTGCAGTTGGCCGAGCGCCTCTCCAACGCCGGCAATCAGTTTTCCGGCGGCGAGCAACAGATGCTCTCCATCGCCGGCGCCGGTGGTCGTCGAGGACCTGATGCGGGCCATGGAGAAGCTGCGCGCCAAGGACGAACTGGTGATCCTGCTTGTCGAGCAGAACACGCGGGTGGTGCTCGATTTCTCCCAACGAACGGTGGTGCTCGACAGGGGCCGCGTCGTCTACGATGGCGACAGTCGGACCCTGAGGGACGATGAGCAACTTCTCGTTTCCCTGATCGGGGTCACTGGATGACGGCGCCTTCAGGCCGTCGCTACATCCTGCCGGGGGCGGTGTTCGAGACCCTGTCGATGGTCACGCCGACCGTGTCGGAGCCGCCCGGGTTGATCCATGGATAGAACCCGGTCGGTTCAGAAGGCCGCCACGACGCCGTCGCAACGCGGATCGGTGGCTCCCTCCATGACCCCGCTGGGGTGCAGCACGGCGGCCCCGGCATGGCCCATGGCGTCTTCGAAAGGGCCAACCACAGTGACGTCGTGGCCGGCCGCCCGCAATGCCTCGACGACACCGGCGGGCATGCGGCTTTCCACGCGCAAGTCGGTGCGCTCCGCCCCCCAGGTACGGGCCAGTACCCAGCGCGGCGCTGTGATGGAGCGTTGCAGGCCCATGGCAAAATGGACGTAGCGGGTGAACAGCGCGGCCTGGGTCTGGGGCTGGCCTTCGCCGCCCATGGCGCCGTAAGCCATGGCCCGGCCGTCGTCGAGGATGGCCATAGCCGGGTTGTTGGTGTGAAAGGGCAGGCGGCCAGGGCTGATGGGGTTGAGGGAGCCCTCCTCCAGCGAGAAGCTCGCCCCCCGGTTCTGCCACTGGATGCCAGTGTCGCGCAGCACGACGCCGGAGCCGAACTCCCAATAGATGCTGTGGATGAAGCTGACGACGCGCCCCTCGCTGTCGATGGCCCCCAGCCACACGGTGTCCCCCGGCGCCGAGGGCACCGGCCACGGCAGTACCGCATTGGCGTCGATCCCGCTGGCCATTTCGTCAAGGGCGGCGTCGGTGAGGAAGTCCTCGGGCTGAACGGCCATGTGGGCGGGGTCGGTAACGTGCGCGTTGCGCACCAGGACGGCGCGCTTCGAAGCCTCGACCACGCCATGGACGTGTGCGAAGCCATCCGCCTCGGTGCACCAGCCGAGGCGGTCGAACAGCCCCAGGATGATGAGCGACGCCAGCCCCTGCGAAGGCGGCGTCACGTTATAGACTTTCCCGGCACCGAGCTTCACCGACAAAGGCTCGCCGGTGACGGCGCGCTGGCGCGCCAGATCCTCGGCGCGCATCGGGCTGCCGGCGCGCTCCAGGTCGGCGCCGATGCGGCGTGCCAATTTGCCCCGGTAGAAATCGTCGAGACCGGCCGCAGCCAGGCGCTCTAGCGTGTTGGTCAGGGCCGGCTGCTTGAACACAGCGCCAACCGTCCGCGGCTTGCCGCCGTCGAGGAAGACGTCGGCCCACCCGGGCACGTCCTTGAGCTCGTCGAGCTTTTCGGTGGTGAGCTTGTTTTGGCTCTCGGTGACCGGAAAGCCGGTGCCGGCGTGGTAGATGGCGTCCTCCAGAAGCCGGGAGAGCGGCAGCTTGCCGCCCCACCGGGCGCTGATCTCGAGGGCGTCCTGCCAGCCGGAAATGGTGCCGGCCGCCGTGTTGGCGGCGAGCGGGCCGCGCGACGGGATGGCGTCGACGCCTTGGCTCCGGAAGAACGCCGCGTCGGCCGCCCCGGCGGCGGCGCCGACGGCATTGATGGCACGCGGCGGGCGGCGGCCCGGCTCGCTAATCAGCCAGAAGCCGTCACCGCCGAGCCCGTTCATGTGCGGGTAGACCACCGAAATGGCGGCGGCGGCGGCGATCATCGCCTCGATGGCGTTGCCGCCCTCGCGCAGCACGCCGAGCCCGGCCTCGGCCGCCAGATGATGCGAGGAGACGACCATCCCCCGCATCGTTTTCGTCGATTGCAGCATCGCGCTCTCCTCATTGAATTCGCCGCCAGAGGGTTAGCCCGTCTGGCGCGCCGTCACAAGGGGTCAATAATCTAGGACCGTTGGCATTAGCCGCGGTGCCGCGTAACATTGTCGTTGAGCACTCCAGTTGCGGGGGCGCCACAAATAAGGGCACCGAGAACCCACCATGTCAGAACCGAGCCCAGCCAACGATGATGTGCAAACCGACGTGGCGATTGCGCCGGTGCCGGGCGAGACAGCTTCCGGCGGCGCCTGGGACGAAGAAACCAACGGAAACCAGCCCAGAAAGGCGATGACGCGCCCATCCGGGCATTGCATCAAAAGGGAGATAACAGCCATGGCAAGCAACGGAAAACCGCCCTTCCGGGCAGATCAGGTGGGAAGCCTGCTCAGGCCGGCCGAACTCAAGGACGCCATCGAGAAGAGCGAAGCGGGCGAGATGGCCGATGAGGTGCGCCGCGAGATTGAGGATCGCCATATCCGCGAAGTGGTCAAGCTGCAGGAAGAGACCGGGATCCCGACGATCACCGATGGCGAGTTCCGGCGCTACGAGTTCCACACCCCGATCCTGACCAAGATAGAGGGAGTCGAGCTCACCGGCCGCATCGAGTTCCACATGCACAACGACGACGGGGACATCGAATACGCGCCCCCCGTTCTCGAAGTCACAGGCAAGCTGGGCTGGCCCAAGGAGGGCCTGCTGGTGGAGGACTTTAAGTTCACCCAGGCTCTCACCGACAAGACGGTCAAGGTGTGCATGCCCTCGCCCGTCTACATGTATGCGCGCGGCGGCTGGGCCGGCATCAAAAAGGACATCTACTCGGACAAGGACGCGCTCATCGCCGGTTTGGCCGAGGTCTACAACGCGGAACTCCACGCCCTGTGGGAGGCCGGCTGCAATTTCGTGCAGATCGACGACACCAATTTCGCCCACATCTGTGACCCCAAGTTCCAGGAGCGCTACCGCGGCATCGGCGAGGACCCCGATACCCTGCCCAGCTTCTACGCCCAGATGATCAACGAATGCATCAAAAACCGCCCCGACGGCCAGGTGGTCGGCATTCACATGTGCCGCGGCAACGTGCGCGGTGCCTGGGTGGCGGAAGGCGGCTACGCCCCCGTTGCCGAGGCCCTGTTGGGCGAGATGGAGGTCGACTGCTATTTCATGGAGTACGACGAGCCGCGCTCCGGCGATTTCTCGCCCCTGCGCTATTTGGAAGGTGCCGACAAGCGTGTCGTGCTCGGCCTCATCACGTCGAAAAAGCCGCAACTCGAGCCCAAGAACGAGATTAGGCGCCGCATCGACGAGGCGGCAAAGTTCGTTCCCCTGGAACAACTGGCGCTGAGCCCGCAGTGCGGCTTCGCCAGCCTCTACCAAGGCAACCCGGTGACCGAAGAGGACGAAAAGGCGAAGCTGCGCCACGTCGTCGAGATCGCCGAGGAGGTGTGGGGCGAGATTTAGGCGTGTCGGCCCGGTCTCCAGCGACAAAGGAGGCATTCACATGACACAAAGGAACTACGTATTCACCAGCGAATCCGTTGCGGATGGGCACCCCGATAAGGTTTGTGACCGTATCTCCGATGCCGTGGTCGATGCCTACTTGACGGCCGATCCCTTTTCCCGGGTCGTGGTGGAAACCCTATGCACGACCAACCGAATCGTCCTCGCCGCTGAGGTTCGCGGGCCGGAGACGACCACCCATGGTGATCTTGAGGACATTGCCCGCCAATGCGTCAGGGATATCGGATTTGAGCAGGAAGGCTTCCACTGGCGCGATACCCAGGTTGAGGTTTTGCTGCACTCCCAGTCATCCGACATCGCACAAGGTGTCGACTCATCGGGCAACAAGGACGAGGGCGCCGATGACCAGGGGGTAATGTTTGGTTGCGCCTGCCGGGAAACCGAGGACTTGATGCTGGCTCCCATCCAATTCAGTCACGCCATATTCGCAAATATGCTCATTGCAAACGCCCGCATGTATGCCATCACCCCCGATGCCACCGCTGCATGGGATGACCTCTTTCGTTGGTTGGTCGAGCGCACGGGGGTGGGCCTGAAACTGTTCGACTATCCGCTGCCCCAGCCCTTGTACGAGATGCGGGCCCAAAACGACACGGGCTGCGTGTTCATGTGCGGTTGGCCCTTCGGCCAAACCCAGCCACCGTCGCACTTGCTGGTGGTGCCGGCACCGTCGCCGGAGCGCTTCCTGGGACGGCCGATCTCGTTCACCGACCTCATCGTCCGTGCCGAAAGCGCCTTTCAAGAGATCGAAGATACCTTCGGACACCAGGTTGCCTGGACCAAGGAAGACCCCCACTCGGGCTTCAACGCCCCCAGACATTATCTTCTGCAGTTTTGCCGGCCGGACCGCCCCACCTTGTTCGATCAATCGGTAGGTCCCGTCATCAATCCGATGGGGGCATTGCGTTCGGTCGTCGAAGGGGAAGCTGACGTGGCGCCGGTAGACGCCTTTGTTCATGACCTTTTCAATGCTGCGGACCATGAGCTGACGCGCCAGACGCGAACCATCGCCTCGACGCCACCGACGCCGTTTCCGCCCTTGGTCGCTTCCCCTGATGTCGATCCGGATATCGCGGATCGATTGCGCGAAGCGCTCAGTTCGGCGCACGATGACGCCGATATCCGGCCGGTGCTCGGGCGTCTTCTTATCGAACGCTTCGTCGTCCCCGAGGTGGCCGATTACGCCCTTGGCGTCAAACTCGGCCAGGAGGCCCTTTCCGCCGGCTATCCGATGCCGGCACGAGGACGGCGGACGCTGGCCAATTTTTGAGATAAAGATCGTTCATGAAATTGGATTTGAACGTTAACGGAGAAGACCTCGAAGTTGACGTATCGGGCAGCGAACTCCTTTCCGATGTCTTGAGGAGCAAGCTCAATTTGACCGGCGTCAAGGAAGGTTGCCGGGAAGGCGAATGCGGCGCCTGCACGGTCCTCATGGACGACATGGCCGTGAACTCATGCCTCGTTCTAGCTATCCAGGCCACGGGCCGTAAGACCGTCACCGTCGAAGGTTTGGCGCGACAAGATGCTCTGGACAAGATCCAGGAGGCCTTTGTCGAGCACGGAGCCATCCAGTGTGGCTATTGCTCGCCGGGAATGATCATGGCCGCCAAGGCGCTGTTGTTGCGCGAGCCGCGCCCAACGCGCCACGCTATTCGTGATGCATTGGCTGGGAATCTTTGCCGCTGCACCGGCTATCTCAATATTATCAAGGCGATTGAGGCCGCTTTACTTCCGCCTCGGGACCGGGAGGAACGCCTATGACGTTGGCCCGCGAAA
>DASCNF010000172.1:0-6074 GCA_036011345.1 Rhodospirillales bacterium
GTACGAGTACGGCCTTACGCGATGTCCGCTTCTTTAATCGGGCATGAGAATCAAGCACCGTTGTTTGGGTCTCAGTGATCTCTCCGCTGCGAGGGCAGTCATACATGAATCGTGCCCTGTTTTGCTACCCCAGAATAGCAATAAGGGTGTGGGATAAGGTGTAAGTCATTGATTTAATGGCGCGCCCGGGAGGACTCGAACCCCCAACCTCCTGATCCGTAGTCAGACGCTCTATCCAATTGAGCTACGGGCGCATATGCCCCTTGGCGCAGGCGGAAATAAAGGGGCGTTCGTGGAGGCCCGCGACACTATCCAATGACCGCGCCCGAGGCAAGGTCTTCCGAAGTCCGGAATCGGGGGTGGGAAATCTGAACTTGTCGGCTCTGGGGGCTTTGAGTAATATCTCTAAAGTCACGGGGGCATGTAGTTTATCCTTGCTTCAAAATAATTGTCGTGGCCTTTGCCTCTGCAGCGTTTACTTTTAAATAAGTAGGTAAAATTTCGTCATGGCGAATACGAGGTTTTGGGCAGTCATGGCGGGGGCGGTTTTTTTGCTGTCCTCGTGCGGTTTCGCGGAGGATGTGCTTTGGCCTTCGCTGACCGGAGAAGAGCCTTCGGGCCGCCCCGCCCGTTCGGTGGAGCGTCAACCCACGGCGCCGCGCCGTGCCGCGCCACCGGTGCGGACGCAGGCGGTAGCAACCGGGCGCACCACTACGGGCACCCTCGCGCAGTCAGCGCAACCGTCGTTCGGAACCACCAACTTCCAGCCCCCGGGCGTGTCCACCGGCGTCTCCACCGGCACCGTCGTCGGCAAGAAGGTGGAAGGCCTGCGCGAGGAGCTGCGTCAGCTCCAGGCCGCGGTCGCCCAGCACAATGTCCAGCTACAGCAGCTTCGCGCCAAGATGGTTCAGGATTCCCAGGGCTATCACGGCACCGTGGCCGCTATTAACGCGCGCCTGCAGGTGGGCACGACACCGGGCAATCCCATTCTCGTGCAACAGCTCAACAGCGCGCGCTCGGAGCTCGACCGGCTGGGCACCGACATCGGCGAGATGAACCGGCTTGGAACCATGGTGTCGGAGGATTCCACCAAGTCGGGGTTCATGTCCGAATCGGCGCGCGCCGCCTTTCGGCTTTCCGGCGCCGTCGACGAGGACCACCGGCAGTTGGCCATCCTAGAGGACGAGGTCAACCGCACCGTGGTGCTGATCGACCGGCTGCTCAAGGAGGTCGCCGAGGACGTGCGCCGCCAGACCAACTATGTGGCCACGGAGCGCAGCAACCTCAACCTGTTGTCGACCGGCGTCGTCAGCGGTGAGATTTACGGAGCCAGCCTGGTCAATCGCGCCATGTTGTCTAGGGCTGGCGCCAATGGCGCGCCCCTAGCGATGGCTCCGCCCAACACCACGGGACGGTGGCCACTGGTGATCATCCGCTTCGACCGCGCCAACGTGCCCTTCCAACAAGCCCTCTACAATGCGGTTAGCCGCGTCCTCGAGCGCCGCCCCGAAGCCGCCTTCGACCTTGTTTCGGTGGCGCCCGCCAGCGGTGGCCCGGCCCGTGTCGCGCTCAATTCCAACAAGGCGCGGCGCCACGCCGAGGAGGTGTTGCGCTCCCTGGTCAAGATGGGGCTGCCCCCCGGGCGGGTCACGGTTTCGGCCAAGACGAGCGATACGGCGCCCATCAACGAGGTCCACCTGTACCTGCGCTAGTGTCCTGGCCGGGCGCGCGCCTGCCCCGGTGATATTCCAACTGGCGATTGCCTCCCACCGGCCATTGCGGTTTAATCGCAGCGACGGGGAGGAGGGCACCATGGCCAAGATGCGGGACGACGTTATCAACCACGTTGTCACGTGGGCCGAGGTCCATCGCGACACCAAGATATTGGCGCGCAGGCTCGTCGAGTTGGGGCCCTGGCTGGGCATCGTCGCGCTCACCCGCGGCGGTCTCGTGCCGGCCGCCATTCTCGCCCGCGAGCTTGGCCTGCACGTCGTCGACACCCTGTGCATCTCGAGTTACGACGAACAGGTCAAGGGGTCGATTATCGTCCTCAAGATACCGGAACGCGCCGCCGAGACGGGCGGCGAGGGCTGGCTGTTGATCGATGACTTGGTGGATACCGGAGCCACCGCCAAGGAGGCGCACGCCATCCTGCCCAACGCCCATTTTGCCACCATCTACGCCAAGCCCTCGGGCCGGCCCACCGTCGACACCTTCATCAGCGAGGTCAGCCAGGAGACCTGGATATTCTTCCCGTGGGACACCGAGGTCCAATACGTGGAGCCCCTGGCCGACATCGGAAGTGGATAGAATCTAACATATGGGACCCCCACAATGCCCAGGGGGGCGGCTTCCCAAGCCCGCCGGACGCGTTGCCCGATGCTTGTGATGCTCCAGCATCACAGCGCGTCGCGCGCCTTTCCGGACGAGCTTGGGAAACCGTCGTATGGGCACCATATGCTAGTTTCTATCCACTAATCCCGGTTGACGTGGTGAGCGGGGGGGCCCGGCTCTTTACCGGGAGACCGGCGCGACTCGCCGGCGCGGTCCTCGGCCTTTTCCTGGCGCTTCAGGCCCGTGGCGCGGGCGGCGCCTCACCGCTGGACCGTATCGTCCTGCCGCCCGGTTTTGCCATCGAGCTCTACGCACGGGTGCCGGGCGCCCGCTCGATGGTGGTGGTCGAGGAACTCGGCGTCGTCTTCGTCGGCACCCGGGGCTCGCGGGTCTACGCCGTTGCCGACGTCGACGGCGATCGCCTCGCCGATGCCGTCTTTCCGGTGCTCGACGGGCTCAACGGGGCGAACGGTATCGCTTGGCGGGACGGCCGCTTGTTTGTAGCCGAACAGCATCGGGTGGTCAGCTTCGCCGCCGCCGACATAAATACCCTGGGCGTCACCCGGCCGCACGTCCTATTCGACGGCCTGCCCGACAAGTCCCATCACGGCTGGCGCTACGCCGCCCTGGGCCCGGACGGCGGGCTTTACGTCGCCGTCGGCGCGCCCTGCAACATTTGCCGCGGACGCGGCCTGGAGGGCACCATCGTGCGCCTCGACGCCGACAGCGGCCTCCCCCGGGTGTTCGCTCGCGGCGTACGCAACTCGGTGGGCATGGACTTTCACCCGTTGAGCGGAGAGCTCTATTTCACCGACAACGGCGCCGACGGCATGGGCGACGATTCGCCGCCCGACGAGCTCAACCACGCGCCCCGCGCTGGCCTCCACTTCGGCTTTCCCTATTACGGCGGCGGCGCCGTCCGCACGCCCGACTTCGAGGGCGAGGCGGCGCCGCCCAACGAGATGCCGGTGGTGCGTTTCGGCGCCCACGTGGCGGCGCTGGGGATGCATTTTTACCGCGGCCGACAGTTTCCGCCGGAATACCGCAGCGATGCCTTCGTCGCCCAGCACGGATCGTGGAACCGCAGCGTGCCGGACGGCTACCGGGTGGCTCGCGTGCACTTCGACGGGCGCGGCCGCGCCCAGGGCTGGGAGCCTTTCGCCGAGGGCTGGCTGGTTGGCGGCCGGGCCTGGGGCCGGCCGGTGGACGTCAAGGAACTCGGCGATGGCTCTCTCCTGGTGTCCGACGACCGTGTCGGGGCCATCTACCGCATCACCTGCCGGGGGCGTTGAACGGGATGCCCGCCGCCATCCTCACCATCGGCTACGAAGGGGCCGGGCTGGACGACGTGTTGGCGGCCCTCGACGAAGCCGGCGCGCGCACCCTGATCGACGTGCGCGAGGCGCCGGTTTCGCGCAAGCCGGGGTTTTCCAAGGGAGCCCTTGGCCGCGCTATGGAAGAGGCCGGGATCGCCTACGTGCATTTGCGCGCCCTAAGTACGCCCAAGGTCGGCCGAGACGCCGCTCGGGCCGGCCGGCACCGGGAGTTCGAGGACATCTACGCCCGCCGCCTGTCCACGCCCGAGGCCGAGGCCGCCCTCGCCGCCGCCGCCCTCATGGCGCGCGACGAAGGGCCGGCATGCCTGCTGTACTTCGAGCGTGAGTCCGAGCGCTGCCACCGCGCCATCGTGGCGGCGCGCCTGGCGGCGCGCCTGGCGGCGCGGCTGGGGTGCCCGGTCACGCACTTGGGCGCCATCCCCACGCTGCTTTGAGAGAACCCACCAAACAACGGAGGAATCCATGCTCAAGCTCTACAACCCCACCACCATGGCACCGTCCGCCGCTCACTACAGCCAAGGCGTGGAAGTACTGCCGGGGGCCCGCATGCTGTACATCGCGGGCCAAGTCGGGGTGACCCCCGACGGCGCCATGCTAGACGGATTCGCCGCCCAGTCGGAGCAGGCCTGGAACAATGTCCTCACCGTCCTCGAGGCGGCGTCCATGGGGGTCGAGGACCTGGTCCACGTCAACATCTACTACCTGGACAAGGGTGAGGTCGCCACCGTGCGCGCCACCCGCGATCGCTTCCTGGGCGATCATAAGCCATCGTCCACGTTCGCGGTGGTGAGTGCCCTGGCGCAACCGGAATGGCTGTACGAGATGGACGCCGTGGCGGCCAAGGCGTGAGGGGCGGCGGTCTTCCGACGGTGCCGGCTTATACCGCTACATTGTCGATTAGGCGCGTAGTCCCCAGGTGCGCCGCGGCCAGCACCCGCAAGGGGTTTTCCGCTGCCGCCCCGGCTGGGGCCAGGGTGGCGGCGTCGCGCACCTCGACGTAATCCACCTCGGTGAAGCCGGCGTCGAGGAGAGCGGCCCGGCCCCAGGCGGCGGCTTCCTCCGTGTCGGTACCTTGCGCCACCCGCTCGGCCACTTCGAGCAGGGTGCGGTGGAGGGCCGGCGCCGTGGCGCGTTGCTCGGCGCCCAGGTACGCGTTGCGGCTTGACAGCGCCAGGCCGTCCGTCTCGCGCACCGTGGGGCCGGCCTCGATGGCGACCGGGATGTGGAGGTCGCGAACCATGCGGCGGATGACGAGAAGCTGCTGGTAGTCCTTCTCACCGAAAAAGGCGGCATCGGGCAGGGCCTGCAAGAGAAGCTTGGCGACCGCCGTGGCGACGCCGGTGAAGAATCCGGGGCGGAACTCCCCTTCCAGGCCGTCGCCCAGCCCCGGCACCGCGACGGTGGTGACGTGGTCGTCGGGAAACATTACGTCCATGGCCGGCGCGAACAGAAGGTCGACCCTCTCGGCGGCGAAGCGGGCGGCGTCGGCGGCTTCGTCACGGGGGTAGACGTCGTAATCCTCGCCGGGGGTGAACTGCTTGGGATTGACGAAAAGGGAGGCGCAGGTACGCTGCGTCTTGGCCAGCGACAGGCGCACCAGGGACAGGTGGCCTTCGTGCAGGGCGCCCATGGTCGGCACTAGGCCAACCGTCTCCCCGGCGCCCCGCCACGCGTCCAGGCGCTGGCGCAGTTCGGGCACGGTGTGCACCGTTTCCATCGCAATTGCGCCGGCCACGGCGGCGTTCCTTCCTATTCAGATAGGCTCTTAGACCCGAAGCAGTGCTCCGGCCCCGGAAAGCGGCGCGCCCGCACGTCTTCGGCGTAGGCCTGGGCAGCCTTTTTGATCTCGGCGCCGAGCTCGGCGTAGCGCTTGACGAATTTCGGCGTGAAGTCGCCGAACAAGCCAACCAAGTCCTCGGTGACCAGGACTTGGCCGTCGCAGGCGGGCGAGGCGCCGATGCCGATGGTCACCGCGGAGACGGCGGCGGTGATATCGCGGGCCACCTTCTCCACCGTCGCTTCGATGACCAGGGAGAAGGCGCCGGCTTCGGAAACCGCCTTGGCGTCGGCCATGATGTGCCGGGCGTCCTCGGCGCTCTTGCCCTGGGCGGTGTAGCCGCCCGCCGATTTCACCGATTGCGGCATCAGCCCGACATGGCCCATGACCGGTATGCCGCGCCGGGTGAGGAAGCGGACGGTTTCGGCCATTTCGCCCCCACCCTCGATTTTCACTCCCGAACAACCGGTTTCCGCCATCAACCGCGCCGCCGAACGGTAAGCGGCCTGGGGCGATTCCTGGTAGGTTGCGAAGGGCATGTCGACGATCACGCAGGCCCTTTCCGAGCCCCGCATTACGGCGCCGCCGTGGGCGATCATCATGTCGAGGGTGACGCCCATGGTGCT
>DASCNF010000173.1:0-6155 GCA_036011345.1 Rhodospirillales bacterium
CCCAGAAAGTGGTAGCCCATCTTGGAGATGCCGACCTCGTCCTTGCGGTCGTGGAAGAGGTTGCGGCGCCCCGCCTTGTCCCACACCGACACGTGGCTGTGGCAGCCGTTTCCGGTCAATTTGTCGAAGGGCTTGGGCATGAAAGTTGCCCTAAATCCATGGGCTTCCGCGATGCTCTTCACCATGTACTTGAAGAACGTGTGCTTGTCGGCGGTGGGCAGGCAGTCGTCGTATTCCCAGTTCATCTCAAACTGGCCGTTGGCGTCCTCGTGGTCGTTCTGGTAGGGATCCCAGCCGAGGGTGATCATGCTGTTGCAAATCTCGCTGATGACGTCGTAGCGGCGCATCAGCGCCGACTGGTCGTAGCAGGGCTTGGGCTGGGTATCGAAGGGATCGGAGATCGTCGAGCCGTCCTGCACGATCAGGAAGAACTCGCACTCGACGCCGGATTTCATGCGCCAGCCCTTTTTTTCGGCGCGCGCGATCTGGCGCTTGAGGATGATGCGCGGCGAGGCCTCGACTTCGACGCCGTCCATCCACAGATCGGCAGCCAGCCAGCCGACCTCGGGCTTCCACGGCAACTGGATCAGGCTCGCGGCATCGGGGATGGCGAACATGTCGGGGTGGGCCGGGGTCATGTCGAGCCACGCCGCGAAGCCGGCAAAGCCGGCGCCCTCCTTCTGCATGGCACCGATGGCACGCGCCGGCACCAGTTTGGCGCGCAGGACGCCGAACATGTCGACAAAACTGATCAGGAAATACTTGATGCCTTTTTGCTTGGCGACACGCGCCAGATCGACGGCCATCTCTGCCTCCCCCCTCAATCGGTTCGATACGATAAGATTCGTTTCAAGCGCGCCTCTTATATACGCTTTCTGGTGGCGGCTACTAGGGTGTGCACGCATAACCAAGAGTCGCAGCCATGAACCTTGCTTTCATTGCCGCCAGCTTTGCCTATCTAGACGACGATGCCGAGGCGGCGGCGCATCGCCGCGAGATCCTGAAGAGTTCCCCGGACTTCAACATCAGCGAGCACATGACAACCCAACACCACGCCCAGGATAGTGATCGCACGCACCACAGCGAAGGCCTCCTCAAGGCCGGATTGCCGGCCGGCTGATGTCGCTTTGTTGCCATACCCGGAAATGACGGAATCTCCGCCGGATGTCGGCGGCAAATTCAGCGACTGACCGGGGATGATCCCTTTTCGAAAATTCGGGTAATTAATCGCTCGTGGAGTGCTCACCTCCGTCCGCCTCGGCGGGCATCAGGTGCACGGCCTCGGCGCGTATCGAAAATCCGACCTCGGCGCCAACGTCGATCCCGTTGCGCCGCGCCACATGCGTCGGGATGGCCAGATGGAAGGGTTCCCGGTCATCTCCGCCGACGACGACGACCAGCTCGGTCGTCTCGCCGAGGCGCACGGCTTCGCGAACGATTCCCGAAAGAGGGTTCTCGCGCTCGCCCTGAGACGGCCGGTCGCGGCGATGCACGATGATGCTGTCGGCCGGAATGCACCAGGCTATCCGTGCGCCAGGAGCGAAGGCATCGCTGAAACCGGCCTCGATGGTCCTCCCCTGCCATTCGATGAACGTTACCCCCCTATCCGCGTCGTGCCCCGCCGCGCGACCCGAGAAAATGTTGCGGAGATTGACCAGCCGGGCGACCAGGGGGCTTGCCGGCCGCGCCATCAACGACCCGGGCGACGCGGTCTGAAGAGTCCGACCGCGATGGACGACGCAGATACGATCGGCCAGCCGCGCCGCTTCATCGAGATCATGAGTGACCAGCAGGGCCGGCATCGGCAGATCTTGCCGAAGGTCGGCCAGTTCACGGACCAGGCGGTGACGGGTGACGCGATCGACCGCCGTGAAGGGCTCGTCGAGAAGCAGGACATCGGGACGGCGAGCCAGCGCCCGCGCCACCGCGACGCGCTGTTGCTGCCCCCCGGAAAGCTGCCGCGGCAACCGGTCTTCGAGCCCGTCGAGACGGATGCGCTGTAACAGCGCCTGCCCTTCATTGCGGCGGCCTTGCGGCGGGCGGTCCTGAAGTGCCTCGACAACGTTTTCGAGCGCCGTCAGGTGTGGGAACAGCGCGTAGGACTGGAACACCAACCCGACCCGCCGGCGCCGCGCCGGAACGTCGATCCCGGCCTTCGTATCGAGCCACGTCGTCCCGTTGCACACTATGTGCCCGGCGCTCGGTCTGTGAAGTCCAGCAACGACCCTGAGCGTCGTCGATTTGCCGCTTCCCGAGGGGCCGACGATGGCCAGGATTTCGCCGGGAACGGCGCTCAGGTCGATGCTGAGCGGGATCGGGCGATCCTGGTCGAGGTGGATCGAAAGCCCCGCCGCCTCAGTCATGACGGCGCCTCACCCGTTGCGTGAGCAGGTAGCTCAGGGTGATCGTCACCAACGAGATCAGTAGCAGGACGGCCGCCATCTTCCCGGCCGAGGCTTCGTCGAAAGCCTGAACCCGATCATAGATGGCGATGGCGATGGTCCTGGTCTCGCCGGGGATGCTGCCGCCCACCATGAGCACCACGCCGAACTCGCCGAGGGTGTGGGCGAAGGTCAACACCATTCCGGTCAGGATGCCGGGCCAGGCGAGCGGCAGCTCGATGCGCCACAGGCTGCGCCACCAGGACAACCCGCAGCACGCCGCCGCCTCGCGCAGGTCGGGCGATATCGCCTCGAAAGCGCGCTGGATGGGCTGCACGGCGAACGGAATGTTTACGATGACCGAGGCGATGAGCAGGCCCTCGAAGGTGAAGACCAGGGTATGGCCAAAGACATCCTGCCAGAGGCGTCCGACCCACGATCCGGCGCCGAAAGCAACCAACAGATAGAACCCGAGGACGGTCGGCGGCAAGACCAGGGGAAGGGCCAGAGACGCTTCGATCAGGCTCTTTCCGGAAGCCGCCGTCACGGCCAGCCAACGCCCCACCGCGATGGCAATCGGCACGAGGATGAGAACCGACAGTCCGCCGAGCCGAACCGACAGCCAAAGCGCCTCCCAATCCATTACCGCGTCCCGCCCGGAAGGACGAAGCCGTGGCGCCGCAGGATGGTCCGTCCATCCGATTTCCGCATGAAACCGTAGAACCGCCGCGCCGTGTCGTTGGCCCCCTTGAGCAGCGCCATGCGCTGGCGCAGCGGCTTGTGCCAGGATTGCGGGATCGGCGCGAAGGTGCCGAGCTTCGAGACGTCCGGCGACAGGGCCAGCGAATGGGCGATGATCCCCCCCTGGGCACTGCCCGATGTGGCGAACTGCGCCGCTTGGCTGACGTTTTCGCCGAGCACCAGCTTGCCCCTCAGGGTATCCCACAACCCGGCGTGACGCAGAGCTTCCTCGGCACGGCGGCCATAGGGTGCATGGTCCGGGTTGGCGATGGCGAATTTTTGCAGCCATCCGTCCCGCAGGGCCGTCCCCAGGTGTTTCAGTCCGCCATCCGCCTTCAGGGGCGAGCCGTGCGGGGTGATGATGACGATGCGGCCAATGGCATATAGCGCACCGCGATCAGGGGTGAACCCTTTCTTGGCGAGATCGAGGACGAACTCCTCGTCCGCCGACAGATACATGTGAAACGGCGCGCCTTGTAGAATCTGCCGGTAAAAATTGCCCGACGAGCCGAAGATCAGTTTCACTTCACGGCCGGTTTCCTCGGTGAACGCCTCGGCTACTTCACCGAGCGCGAACTGAAGGTCAGACGCCGCAGCGATGGTGGGCAAGCCCCGGGCCCATGGGCGCGGTGCGCCAATCAGGCCGACGGCAATGGCGAAAGCGAACAAGAATGGCCCGATCCGGCGCACCATGGCAAGACCTCTCTACCAAGATAGCCTGTTATACCAATCGCTTGCCTTAAGCACGACAGCAATCCGGGGGCGCCGGCACCAGGGATAGCCACAAGGATTTCTTGGATATTCGCCCGGTGCGGGGTGTAAGATTCTGACATGGGAGTAATTGTCTCCACGCTGCCATACTTGGTCAGCATCTTCGCAGCCGCGACCGCTTTGGTATTGTTCATGGGCCTCTACGCCATGAGCACCGAGAGCGCGTTCCACGAAAAATCCTCGAACGTGCTCATGCGCTGGCGGGTCGGTCTGCTGGGCGCGACCCTCGCCTTGATGGCGTTGTTCTTCCTGCTGACGGATTTCGCCTGAGGCCGGGGCCGCCCGGGCCCAAAGGAGCGCCGCCGAAGTATCGCTCGGACCACAGGGCACGCCGCACGGACCCTGTGCTTAGGGGATATTGCGCTAGACTTCCTCGCCCCCCAGCTAGCCCGCCGTTCCAGCCAGCGGCAGACCGGTGGCCTGGGCGGCGGCCAGGGTGAGGGCGCGCAGGTCCTCGGGTTCCAGGTTGTGGAGGTTGGTCTTGCCGGTGCAGCGCGCCATCATCGACGCCTCGCCGGCGCTGGAAGCCAGGATGTTGACGACGGCCTCCTTGTGCTCGCCGCCGTCGCGGTCCGAGTTGTAGTGCAATCGGCCCTCGGCGGTGATCTCGCCGCCCACCGCCAGGGCGATTTGCGCGCCGTAGACGACGGCGACGCAGCCCATGGCGATGAGCTTGGCGGCGTCGGTGCCGGAGCGCGCGCCGCCGAAGTAGATCAGGTCGATCTCCTCCTCGCGCCCCAGGCGGCGAAGGATGCGGATGGCGTCGCGCAGCAGCGTGAGGTCGGGGGCGCCCCCGAGTTCGCCGACCAGTGAGCAGAGCCCGCCGCCGCCATCGAGAACCAGTACGTCCAAACCGCCTTCCAGGGCGAAGGGAATGGCCTCTTCCAGGACCGCCGACACGGAAACCGCGAGGCCGAGGATCTGGCCGTCGGCGAGACGTACAGACTGAGGCGCCTCGAAGTGCTCCCCCAGCGCGTGGATGAGGCCCGCTGCTTCGGGGCTCAGCACGGCACCGCCGGGCCCGACAACCTGTAGCCAGGGGGCGCCGAACCCGATGGGCCGCGCCCCGATGTAGCCGCAACCACTCTCATAGAGGCCCTTAGCGACGCCGCCCCGCATCTCGTCCGGGGCGTCATCGAAGCCGGTGACGAAAAAGGGCTGGGTGAGTTGCAGCTTGCCGGCGATGTATTTATCGATGCGGCACGCCTCGCGGTAGGGGTCGATGACCAGCCGCGACAGGTTGGCGGGCAGGAACACCAGGTCGTCGAGGCAGGCCGGGCGCTCCTCGGGATAGGGGTTTTCGCGCAGGTGCAGGCGCTTCAGCAGCATCGCCCGGTTCTTGGCGTGGTCGTTGGGATTGGTGCGCGCCATGGAGAAGATGTCCTCGCGGTGGTGCACCGCGTAATCGGCGGAACCGGTCTCGGCGTCGCAGCGGTAGCAGCGTGCCGCCTCGGCGCACGCCGTTTCCAGGTCGTAGGTGGTCTCGATCTCCGGGAACTCGACCGGCGTCGCGCCCAGGCCGTGGAATTCTTGTTCCTGGCGCGGGAACTTCTCCCACGACAAGTCCTGGGCGACGGCTACGCGCCGCGTGCGGTAGGGCGTGCGGTAGGGCAGCGGGTCGTCGCGCCCCTCGAGGAAGGCCTTGATGCAGTAGGCCGCCTTCTGGCCGTGGTGCATGACGACGACGATGGTGGAGCCACCGAAAGCCCCGTCGCCGGCGGCGAACACCTTTGGGTCGCTGGTGCGCATGGCGTCGAAATCGGCGTCCACGCGGTCGTTTTTCATCATTCCGCGGCCTTCGAGCTCGGCGCTCTCCGTTTGCTGGCCGACGGCGGCGATGACCATGCCGCACGGGATGTCGCGCTCCGAGCCGGCGATGGGTACGGGCCGTCGGCGGCCGTCGGCTTCGGGCTCCCGCAGTTCCGTCTTCACGCACCTGAGCGCGATGCCGTTGCCGTTACCGTCGGGCACGATGGCGATCTGTTGGGTGTTGTAGACAAACTCGATGTCCTCTTTGACGGCGCCGTCGAGTTCGTCGCGGCGCGTCGGGATCTCGTCGGGTCCGCGGCGGTAGACGACCTTGACGTCCTTGCACCCGGGCAGGCGCTTGGCCACCCGGCAGGCGTCCATGGCAACGTCGCCGCCGCCCACCACAACCACGGTCTCCGGTAGTTCGGGGCGCTCGCCGCCATTGACCCGGCGCAGGAAGCCGACCCCGTCGACGACGCGTTCGTCGTCCTCGCCGGGGATGCCCATGGGCTT
>DASCNF010000174.1:0-7875 GCA_036011345.1 Rhodospirillales bacterium
CTGTTCGTGCCCGCCGACATCATGGCTTCCAGCATGCTGGTATTCTTCAAGCACCTCGGCAACTTCTTCGAGGCCTTGAGCGATGCCACGGGCGTGACGCTGTTTTACGGTTGGTTCGAACTCGGCTTCCTCACCGCCCTCATCGGCCAGATCGTCTACACCCTGCCCTATACCTTCGTCGTCATCCTGATCACCATGTCGCGCTACCGCGAGCAGCAGACGGAGGCGGCGCGCGCCTGCGGCGCCACCGCCTGGCAGGCTTTCTGGCACGTCGAATTTCCACAGATCCGGGCCGGCGTCTTCAGCGCCGGCGCATTCGTCGTCATCCTGTCATTCAACGAGGCGTCGCGCACGGCGCTCTTGAAGGGCGGGTTCGACACCTTTTCCAACGTGCTCGTTTCGCAGATGCTGAACATCGGCATGTCGGGAGAGTCCTATGCCATGGCCGGCATCATGAGCATCGGTGCCATGACTGTGATAGGCTCCATCCTCATCTACACCCTGGTCCGCTCGGAGCGCCTGGAGCGCGAGGCACGGGCCAAGGCCGAACCCGTGATGTCCACATGAGCGCCCAGCCCGACACCGCCGTCGAGGTGGACGGCCTTTCCAAGAACTACGGGCCGGTGGTGGCGCTCTCATCGGTGAGCTTCGCCATCGAGAGCGGCCAGTACTTCGTCCTCCTGGGGCCGAGCGGCGGCGGCAAGACGACACTCCTCAGGCTCATCGGCGGTTTCATCAGGCCGAGCCAGGGCCGCGTCCTGTTGCACGGCCGGGACGTCGGCGATCTGCCCCCCAACAAGCGTCCGACGTCCATGGTGTTCCAGAGCTACGCGCTCTTTCCCCACATGAGCGTCGAGCGCAACGTCGCCTACGGTCTCAAGCTGCGCAAGGTAGCGGCGCCGGAAATCGGCGAGCGGGTCGAGCGCATGCTCGAGCTCGCCGGCCTCACCGGCTACAACGCGCGCATGCCCCACGAGCTCTCGGGCGGCCAGCAGCAGCGCGTGCAGCTGGCGCGGTCGCTGGTGCTGGAGAGCGACATCCTGCTCCTCGACGAGCCGCTGGCCTCCCTCGACGCCAAGCTGCGCAAGGACATGTGCCTGGAGCTCAAGCGCATCCAAGAGAAGGTGGGTATCACCTTCATCCACGTCACCCACAACCAGGAAGAGGCGATGACCATCGCCGACCGCATCGCCATCATTGCCAACGGCCGGCTCGTCGAGGAGGGTACGGCGCGCGACGTCTACGAACGGCCGCGCAGGCGCTTCACTGCCGACTTCATCGGTGACAACAACCTGCTCGACGGCACCGTCGCCGGTATCAGCGACGGGCGGGTGACGGTGGACCTCGGTTACGCCACGGTTGCCGTCATTGCCATCGACGCCCCCGGTTCCCCAGGTTACCAGGTCGCGGTGGGCGATGCGGTCTCCCTCTCGATGCGCTCCGAACTCGTCGAGTTGGTGGCGCCGGGGGGTGCCGATGACGGCGCGCGCGAGAGCATCCCCGCCACTTACGTGGAAGAGGTGTATCTCGGCCTCACCACGTCGCACCTAGTGCGCCTGCCCGACGGCACCGAGGTTGCCGTCAGGCGCATTTCCGGCGACCAGGACGCCGCCCCCCCGGCCTCCGGCCAGGAGGTGCGCGTCGGCTGGAAAACGGCGAGCGCTCGCCTGCACGCCGAGTGAGCGCACTTCGGGGCCATCACGAGCCCCCCAGGGCGGCGATGGCTTAGACTTCGCCCGGCTCCAGACGGAAGTCGAAAACGTCGAGGTCGGCCCGCATGTAATCGGCGTCGGAGGCCCCGGTGGGCGATCACTTGGCGGTTGGTGGTGAGCAGGGAGAACCCCTGGTAGACCACTCCATTGGCGGCGCAGAACGCGCGGATCTCACGGTCCCAGCCGCGCGTTGCATAGCATCGGTTCTGCACGAAATAGGGCCCGACCCGCGCCTCCCGGCACAGAAGCCGGAACTGTCCGAGGGTGACGTTGCTGACGCCGAGCAGGCGCGCCCGGCCGCTGTCGCGGATCGCTTCCATGGCGCGCCAGGCCTGCCAATCGACGTCGCCCAGGAGATCGCGGCGGGTCGGACCGTACAGCACGTAGCTATCAACAACGTCGTTTCCGAGATGCGCGAGAGAGCTTGGCAACGACTACTCGACCCGGGCGGCGACGGGGACTTTCAGGTTGTAGGGCAGGCAGTGGCCCTTCCCGCCGGCGAAGGTGAGCTTGGTTTGTAGAAAAAGTTCGCCGCGCCCGACCAGACCGCTTTCGACGGCGCGCCGGGTGCCCTGGCCGATGGCGGCCTCATGGTAGTGCTTGGGTTGGTTGGCGGTATCGTTGCCGCGAGATCCCTGGCTGGTGGCGAGTGCCGTCAGGCGCACGCTGTCGTCCTCCTTCCACGTGGTGCCGTAGAGGAAGCGCGGCACGCCGACACCGTCGACGGCGAGGGTACGGCTCACGGTCGGCCTTTCGGTCCGCGGCGCAGCAAAGCTAGGCCGGGCACCAGGCAGGTCGCGGCGAGCGCCCAGAACGCCCCCCGGAAACCGCCGCCGGCGGCGACGATGGTGCCGAACAGCGCTGGCCCCGCCATCATGCCGGCGAAGGTGAAGAAGAGGACGCCGCCGGTGGCGCTCGCCGAGCGCTCCGGCGACGTGACGCGCACCACCTCGGCCAGGTAGATGCCGTTCCAGCCCACCGCCGTCGCCCCGAAGGCGGCGCCGACGGTGGCGATGGCCGCCATCGGCCAGTGGCCGCTGAGGAGCGCCGTGGCGCCCGCTGCTACCGCCATGCCAATTCCGAGCAGGGCCAACATCCGGCGCGCCGCCACCAAGCGCCCAGCGATGACCCCCCACACCAGGCGCCCGGCGATGCCGGCGCTCTGGGCGACGGCCAGGATGAGTCCGGCCTCGACGAGGCCATAGCCGACGTCGCCGACCAAGTAGACGACGAGATAGGTGCCGAGGCAGAGCTGGGCGGCGGAGAAAATTAGCGAGACTAGGCTGAGTTGGCGCAGCGCCGGGCTCCGCACCGCAGTCAAGAGCGGCTCCGCCAGGCTGCCGGCCAAGACGAGGGGGACCGCGCGGCGGTCCCTGTCAAGGTCGGCGCGCCAGGGCTGCAGGCTAAGCGCTGATAGGACGCCAAGCAGCGCCACGGAGAGCGCCGCGCCGCGCCAGCCGAGCCCGTCTTGCAGGGTGGGCAGCAGAAGCCCGGCTAGGGCACCGCCGATGGGAACGCCGGTCTGCTTGAAGGAGAACACGAAGGGGCGCCAAGCTGGTGTCGTGATACGGGCCAGCATGTGAGTGCTGCCCGGCGACATCGGCCCGTAGCCGAGGCCGATGACGCCGCCGCCGAGGGCCGCAAGCGGCAGCGACGCGGTCGCCGTCAAAGCGATGCCGACGGCGCCGAACAAGAGGCATGCCTGGGTGACGCGGATGGCGCCGAAGCGCTCGACGACGGGGCCGCCGGCGAGGGCCGAAAACATGGCGGTCAGGAACAAGATCGTCGTGAAGGCGCCGACGTCGGCCGGCGCGATGCCAAAATCGGGGGCCGCGACCACGGCCAGCACCGGCGGCGTCAAGGCGCACACGACGACGACAGCTTGCGCCCACAGGGTGGCAGCGAGCGGTTTGATGACAGCTTTCACAGGTTGGCTTTCAGGGCGTGTCTTTCGGGGAACGACGGACTGGAACCGCTTACGAGCTTTCGATGGGGCCCTCGACGGCAATCGCCTCGATCGCCGCGATGCCGTCGCGCATCCCCTTCACCGCCTGGTACTCGGGCGAGGCCGAGAAGGTGCGCAGGCGCTCCATGGAGGAAAATTCCACGACCACCAGGAGACGCCGGTCATGGGCTCCCTCCAGGTGTTCGGGCGCACCGCAGCGCACCAGGAAGCGGCCGCCGAATTGTCCGAGGATGGGCAGCACCGCGTCCTGGTAGAGGCGGAACGCCGCGGCGTCGTCGATGTCGGCGCGGGCGACGATGTATGCCGGCACGGCCTTTTCCCTATTCCGCCGCTGCGGGTTTTTCCGCGCTTGCCGCGCCGGCTCTCCAGATGTCCATGACCTCGGCGCACGTCGTCACCAGGCCGAAGCGCGCATCGACGGTGGTCAGGGTGGAGGCGTGCAGGGTCATGTTCCAGGACGCGACGCCGTCCTCGGGCACGCAGACATAGTAGTTGTATTCGAAGGCGTCGCGTAGCGTGCTCTCCACGCAGACGTTGGTGGAGACGCCGGTGGGCACCACAGTCTGGATAGAGTGGGCGCGCAGCACCATGTCGAGGTCGGTGCCCTTGAAGGCGCTGTAGCGGTGTTTCCTGATGACCAACTCGCCGTCGGCGGGGCTGAGCTCGTCGATGAACTCGGCGCCTTCCGTACCGGCGATGGCGATCTTGTCGGAGGCATACGTGGCGCGCCGGCGCTGCGCCAGCCACGGCCCAGAATCGCTCTCGTGGTCGGGCAGGGTCCAGAAGCCGACGTGGCAGACCAAGACTTTCGCCGCCCGCGCCGCGGCCAGTAGCCCTTCGAGGCGCGGGATGATTGACTGGGCGGCGGTCAGCGGGCGCCCCGCCCTGGACGTGGCGAAGCCGTCGACGCAAAAGTCCTTCTGCATGTCGATGATGATCAGCGCCGCACGCCCCGGCTCCACGCGCTCGGCCAAGTCTTGCAGGATCGGCGGTTCCATGGTTAGTGTCCTGGATCAGAATTATGTGGCATATACGATCGCTTTTCCCGTTCGCTCGGTAGGAAGGGAGGCGCCGGCGATGCCTTTGCATAGGCAAGCCTTCCTGACGCCCCGAGGGGGCGGGAAAAGCGACCCGGAGGGCGGCCTTCCGACCCCCCCGGCGTCGTTGCGCGGCGCTTGTGATGCTCCAACATCACGGCGCGCCCCGCGCCTAGCTGGATAGTCTCGAAAGGCTGTCGTATATGCCACATAATTTTGATCCAGGACACTATACACTCCCCTTATACACTCCCCTTGTCGGCTTCGACGAACCAGTCGGCTATCTGGCTGCCGGTCATGAAGACCACGTCGTCGCGCGCCATCACGAGATCGAGCATGGAAGCGAGATACCCGATGCGGTGCGGCACCCCGATCAGGTGCGGGTGCAGGCCGAGCGCCAGCACCCGCGGCTGGGACGTCAACTCCCCATCGAAGGTAGCGAGGGTCGCCTTGAGGCGCTCGTACATCTCCGGCGAGCTGTGTTTTTCCACAGCATAGAGGACGCTGTCGTTGACCTCCAGGTTGTAGGGCATGGCGATGAGGGGGCCGTGCTTGGTGGTCATCCAGCACGGCAGGTCGTCGACCACCCAGTCGCACACGTAATCGATGCCCGCCGCCTTGAGAATGTCGGGCGTCTCGGAGCTTTCGCGTAAGCCGGGGCCGAGCCAGCCGCGCGGCGTGGTACCGGTGAAGCCGGCGATCTTGTCGAGGGCCTGGGTGATGAGGGCTGCCTCGTCGGCCTTGGTGTCGAGGGCGCGCTGGTGGAAGCCGTGGCCGATGAACTCCCAGCCGGCTTCTAACATGGCCTCGGCGGCGGCCGGATGGGCGTCGATGACGCCGGCGTTCAAGGCAGTGGATGCCGGTAATCCGCGCTCGGCCAGGAGGCCGAGGATGCGCGGCATGCCGGCGCGCATACCGTATTCGGCCCACGAGAAATTGGGGACGTCGGGGACGCTGTCGAAGCCGTGCGGCCCGGGAATGATCTTGCGCGGCATGGGTTGGTCGAAGCGCCAGTGCTCGACGTTGAGCACGACGTGGACCATGAGCGGCTTTCCGGGGATGGGCGCCAGCTTCTTGCGTTGGTTGGACATCTCAAAGGGAACGCGCGGGTTGGACATGGTTCGCTCTCTCGTTGCGCCAAGCCGTTCAAGCTAAGCCGTTGATGCTACGGGGCCAGCCATTTCGAATGATGACATTTTGTCAGCATTTGTCACCCCCTTGCGGTTTGTCCATGGTGGGGGAGGCGGCGGGCGGCTCGTTGTCTCCCGAGGTGCGCAGGCGATCGTTGACCGAGGGCATGAGGCCGGCGAGGCGCGCCTGGATCTCGACGGTGCGCGCCGTCGCCACGTAGTGGCGGTCCTCGATGGTTCGGTTGTAGATGTTTTCCAGCTTGCCGAGGAGGACGCCGGTTTCCCGGCAGACGTCGTCGGCCATGGCCCGGCGGATGGCGACGACGCGGGCTGCTATGGCCGGGGCACGCAGCAACCGGTGGCCCTGCTGACGGGCCGAGGCCGCCTCGTAGTCGGCCTCGCGGGCGGCGTTGGCGGCGTTGGGGAAATAGACGTAGGAGTGCCAGAACACCCCCTGGCGAGGGGAAAGGGGCATGTCGTGGGTACCGGGCATGATGGTCATTCCTGTTGTCGGACCTGCTTGGGGGAAAACCGGAACGAAGACCACGGAGCGCCGAAAATGTCAAGAACAAAAAAAGAACATTCTTATGAAGTGGGTACCTACCGCCCATGTCTGATTTACGCCCAACAGCAGATATTTGCGCTGGCTTACCGGCCAGTGGTGTGCTCTTACTCCGGCGTTGACACTAGGAAGGCCGAATCACGCTTCGGATCCCGTCACGAGGGACTTTAACAATAGTATCGACCTGGAGCGGACATCGGCAAGGCACATTCGAGGCCCAACCCCGACGTCTTTTGTGTGCACATCAGCTAGTCGCTGCGGTCTATCTGGCCCCCCACGCTTGCCCGGTATCATTCGGTCACGCGATACAGCGCCGTCATCCCTGCCGCGATATGGTCGTTGACGTGGCAGTGGAACATCCACACGCCAGCATTGTCGGGGATCATGTCCACTACTTTTTGTGAGGCCGGCAATAGATCTATCACGTCGACCCGCTGGCCGGCCAGGAGTCCCGTGTTGCCGTGCCAATGCGGCGTGTGGAGATCAACCTCCGTCCCGAGGGCGAACGTATACCACCGGCTGCGTTCGCCCTTTTTCATCTCGAGGCCGGGAAGGTGGCCGTAAAGGTATCCGTTTATGCCGTGCATCAGGTTGCTTTCCTGAAAATCCTCGTCGTCCGGGTCAACCCGCTTGGCGTCGGTGTAGGTGTCGATATTCCGGTCCAGGTACCAGCTTTCGTTCTCGTTCGTGACGGTGAACAGGGTCACGAACTCGCGGTCCACGTCCCTTGGTGATCCGTCGGGCCTGGCCCGATCCTTGGCCGTGACCACGATCGCGCCGACCAATCCGGCGTTGCTGTCCCTGATGGAATTGGTGTGGGAGTGATAGAGCCAGGCGATTGAACTCGGATCACTGGGGCCGGGACCGGCGCGCTCGGGCACGGGCCAGACATACGTGTGGCTGCCGCCGGGCGGCACAGCGTCGTCGGCCTTGTCCTTGCCGCCGGTGCCGTCAGCGTAGGGCGCACCCTCCGAAGCCTTGTCATAGAACACACCATGCGGATGCATGCTGTAGGGCCGGCCGACCTTATTCTTGAAGTGTACCTTGATCACGTCGCCGACCTGGGCATGAAAGACCGGCCCGAGATAGCCGAGATGCGCCCACTTCCCGGGCCGCGGCAAGAGAGTGGTGAACGAGGCATCGGTATAGCGCCGGTAAACAGCTTTGACGTAGGTGCTGCCGATAGTCGTCTGCGACTGCGCCACGAAGATGTTCTCATCCTTGCCGAAAGGACTGCCCATCATGACGTTGCGTTCTTGCGGCGCATAATTCCAAGCGACTTCCTCAGCGGCGACGTAATAGACGCGGTCCACAGCAACGGCTGGTCCCGCGATCACGCAGAGAGCAGCGCCCAACGCGGCGGCCATTGTTTTGTGAATCGTCGCGTTTCCCGTGGCTCGGAAGAACCTCATTGCTCCATTCTCCTTTGTTTGCACGCCGAATACTGTCATGCGCTGACCGTAATTAT
>DASCNF010000175.1:0-3660 GCA_036011345.1 Rhodospirillales bacterium
TTAAGAAATAGTTGCCTAGTTTGTTCGTAACGAGGCAATTATTTCCTACGCAAACACCGCGCCGCAGGTCGGCGCGCATCGTGCGGTCGCGTCATCGGACGGTGCCGTCGCCTCGGCGGCGGAGTGAGGCGCGCCGCCCTATTCAGACGCCGCCGTATACATCGTCGGTGAAGACGTTTTCGGCGGTTACCCCAGGGTGGTCCGACTTGCGGAGGACTTCCACGCAAATCCCGGTGATTTCATGGCGCATGGCTAATACCAACGGCCCTTTGGCGATCCTACGGGTCCGGCCGGCCCCTGTTCAACCGACGATCCGGGCCATGGCGGGCGCGGCGTAGGCGAAAGATAACCCTGACCCCATGCCCCGTGCCTGCGCCCTAGGAATAATCGACGCCGTGTTGCGCCACAAGCGGCCCCTCGATGAGACGCTGGCCGACCACCCCGGTCTCGCCCGCTTGGCTGGGCGCGACCGCGCCCTGGTCCACAACCTAGTGGCGACGACGCTGCGCCGCCTCGGCCAGATCGACGCCTTGATCGCACACTGCCTAGAGCGTCCGCTGCCCCGCAAGGCAGCCGCGGCGAACGATTTGCTGCGTCTCGGGGTGTGCCAACTCGTGTTCCTCAAGACGCCGCCTCACGCCGCCGTGGACACCACCGTCGGGCTCGCCCAGAAGCGCGGTCATGGGCCACACAAGGGGCTGATCAATGCCGTTCTCCGGCGCCTCGCCGACGAGGGAGCGGGCCTCGCCGCGGCACAGGACGCGCCGCATCTGAACACGCCGCCGTGGCTCTGGGAATCGTGGAATGCCACGTACGGCGCGGCGACATGCCGACGCATCGCCGCCGCCCACCTTGTCGAGGCGCCCCTCGACGTGACGGTGAAGGCGGACGCGGAAATTTGGGGGGAACGCCTCGGGGGCGTGGTCCTCGCCACCGGCGGCGTGCGCAGGCCCGCCGGCGGGCGCGTCGAGACGCTTCCCGGATACGCCGAAGGGGCGTGGTGGGTGCAGGACGCCGCCGCCGCACTTCCCGTCAAGCTGCTCGGTGACGTTGAAGGCCGCAGCGTTGTCGATTTGTGCGCGGCACCTGGCGGCAAGACGGCGCAACTGGCCGCGGCGGGAGCCAAGGTGACGACCGTCGACCGCTCGTCGGCACGAGTGGGACGGCTGCGCGAAAACATGGTGCGCCTCGGCCTCCACATCGAGACGGTAAACGCCGATGCCGCCGACTGGCGCCCCCGGAGGCCAGCCGACGCCGTCCTCCTGGACGCACCGTGCACGGCCACCGGCACCATCCGCCGCCACCCGGACATCGCCCGGCTGAAGACGCCTGCTGACGTGGCCGCCCTCAGCGGTGTGCAGGCGCGCTTGCTGGAAGCGGCGGCGGAGATAGTGCGTCCCGGCGGGCTTGTCGTCTACTGCGTATGTTCCCTGCAGTCCGAGGAGTGCGAGATTCCGGTGTCCGCCGCCCTCGCCGGCGGAGCCCTCCTCGAGCCCGTTCCCGTGGCGCCTGGCGAAGTGGCCGGGCTCGATCAAGGGTCGACCTTGGGCGGCGTCCTGCGCACCCTGCCCTGCCACTGGGCCGAAAAGGGTGGCATGGACGGCTTCTACGCGGTGCGTCTGCGTCGCGTTTAGTCGTCGGCCGTCGCCACGGTCACGCATCCATCCGGCCTTGCTTGCGGCCCCCGAGGGAACCTGCTACCAAGCGGAAATGCAACAAATGCCGCGCCTCCCCCAGGCCCTCCACCAACGCCGGGGCGATGTTCGCGGCTGGCGGTGAAGAAGGTGGCACGACGCCTCAATCTCGGTTTTCGTCTGTCGCCGGCGCGGAGCTGGCGGACGCTTCGTCACCTGTTCTACAGCACGCCTCTTTACGGTTTTACCCTTCTCGGCCGAACGCCGGGCGCAGTGCGCGGCACTCCGCCCAATCCCTGGCCCGGCGACGTCACGGCCGCCCAGGCGCTGATCGAAGGCGCGTTCATCCACGGCGGGCGGCGGGTGAGCCTAGACGACGAGCCGTGGGCGAGCGCCACGGCAGGGGATTCCGTGAGCCAAACCGTGGTCGCCGCGTTGCATGGCTTCGGTTGGCTCAACGATCTCGCCACCCTGGGATCGCCGGAGGCGGCACAACGGGGGTGCGCGCTGACCAAGTCATGGCTGAAGGCCCATGGGCGCTGGTCGGCCGGCGCTTGGCGCGCCCACATCCTCGGCGAGCGCCTCGCCAACTGGCTGGTCCACGGGAAATTTCTGGAGCGCGCCGGGGGCGAGGACTTCCATGGGGAAGTCCTGCGGTCGGCGGCCCGCCAGGCGCGTCACCTGGGACGGGTGGCCGCTTCGGCGCGTCGCGACTTCAGCTTGTTTTTTGCCATCAAGGGGTTAGTGTATGGCGGTATCTACCTTCCCGGTTTTGAGAATGGCCTCGACGCCGGCCTCAGGCTCCTGAACAGGGAGATCGAGCACCAGATTCTGTCGGACGGCGGTCATTTTCAGCGCAACCCTTCGCTCCAGCTCGCCGTCTTGCGCCATCTGGTGGATATCCGTGCATGCCTGGAGGCGGCCCGCGTCGAGGTCCCCGTCGATCTGCAAGGTGCCATCAACCGCATGGCGCCCGTGCTCAGGAGCTTCCGCCACGGCGATGGGCGCCTGGCGCTTTTCAACGACGGCAACGAGGAAGACGAAGGCTTCATCAACATGGTCCTGGCCCAGGCCGGGGCCAAGGGCCGGCCGATCTCCAGCGCCCCGCATACCGGGTTCCAGCGTCTCGCCACCGGGCGGACGTTGGTACTCATGGACACCGGCGTCCCCCTTGCCGCAGGTGATGACCGCGTTCACGCCGGGACGCTGAGCTTCGAGATGAGCGTCGGTAAGGACCGGCTGGTCATCAACTGCGGCGCCGAGGCCGACGCCAAGGCCGAGTGGCACGAGGCCCTGCGCGCAACCGCGGCCCATTCGGCCCTTGTCGTGGACGATAGCAACTCCATCGAGCTGCCGGGCGCCGGCGGGCCCGGGGCGCCGGTGAGCGTCGTCTTATGCAACCGCCGGGAGGCCGACGGCAACATCTGGATCGAATCGAGCCACGACGGATACGTGGGCCGTTTTGGCCTGACCCACGGGCGGCACCTCTATCTCTCGGTGGACGGCGGCGACCTGCGCGGCCTCGATACGCTCACCGGAGAGGCGGGCCGCGCCTTCGCCGTGCGCTTTCACCTGCATCCTGAAGTCCGCGCCTCCATGGTACAGGACGGCGAGGTGGTGCTTATCCGGATGCCGCGCGGCGGTGGATGGCGGTTCCTCTGCGCCGGGGGCATCCTGGCCCTGGAAGAGAGCGTCTACCGTGGACGCGCCGGCGAGGCCCGGCGCTGCCAGCAGATCGTCATCTCGGGACCATTGTCCGGCGAGGGCGCGGTGATCAAGTGGCGCTTCACGCGCATTGAAACCTAGAGGGCAATTCACGTCCCGGATCGTTTCGATCCAGGACGATAAGACTCTAGCGCCGGGCGGCGAAAGCCGTTGCATCGGACCGGCTAACGTGTAGGTTTGCCGTGCGACGCCCCACGGAGCTTTCCGCACCGCCATGACCGAAGATTCCAGTGCCGCGCCCTCCGTCGAAGGACTCCACGCACGCATCGTGGAGCGCCGGGCGCGAGTCGGCGTCATCGGG
>DASCNF010000176.1:0-6110 GCA_036011345.1 Rhodospirillales bacterium
ACCAGAAACCCCTTGACGAGGCCGTCGCGCCGGTAGTCGTCGAACTCCTCGGGCGTCACGTAGCGCGCCACCGGGGCGTGGCGCGGCGTCGGCTGCAGGTACTGGCCGATGGTCAGGAAATCGACGTCCGCGGCGCGCAGATCGTCCATCACCCGTGTTACTTCCGGGCGCTCCTCGCCGAGCCCCACCATGATTCCCGACTTGGTGAACAAACGCCCATCGAGGCGCTTGGCCTCTTCCAGAAGCTTCAGCGAACGGTCGTAGCGTCCCCCGGGGCGAATCGAGGGATAGAGACGCGGCACCGTCTCCAGGTTGTGGTTGTAGACGTCGGGTCGGGCAGCGACCACCGCCTGTAGCGCGCCGTCCTTGCCGCGAAAATCGGGGGTCAGCACCTCGACGGTGGTCTGCGGCGCCATCTCACGCAGGCGTTCGATGCATTGCACGAACTGGCTGGCGCCGCCGTCGGCGAGGTCGTCGCGGTCGACCGAGGTGATGACCGCGTGGCGCAGCCCCAGACGCGAGATGGCGATGGCCAGGTTCTCGGGCTCCAGGGGATCGACGGCGCCGGGCCTGCCGGTGGCGACGTTGCAGAAGGCGCAGGCGCGGGTGCAGATGTCGCCGAGGATCATGACGGTGACGTGCTTGATCGCCCAGCACTCGCCGATGTTGGGGCACGCCGCCTCTTCGCAGACCGTATTCAGGCCACGTTCGCGCATCAGGCGCCGCGTCTCTCCATAGACCCTGGACGTCGGTGCCTTGACACGGATCCATGGCGGCTTGCGCGGCGACGGATTGTCCGGGCGGTTGCGTCTCTCCGGGTGGCGCAGGGCGTGTGCTTTGTTCATGGCTAATGGATAAATCTAACATATGGGACCCGCACGGCGGCTTCCCAAGCTCACCAGACGCGTTGCCCAACGCTTGTGATGTTCCAGCATCACTACGCATCGGGCGCCTTTCCGGATGAACTTGGGAAGCCGTCGTATGGATAACATGTGTTGGTTTCTATCCACTAGAAATGGATGGCCCGACCATAGGCGTCAAGCACCGACTCGTGCATCATCTCCGACAGCGTCGGGTGCGGGAAGATGGTGTGCATGAGTTCGCTCTCCGTGGTCTCCAGGGTTTTGGCGACGGCGAAACCCTGGATAAGCTCGGTGACCTCGGTGCCGATCATGTGGGCGCCCAAGAGCTCGCCGGTGGTGGCATCGAAGAGCGTCTTGACCAGTCCCTCGGGCTCGCCCAGGGCAATCGCCTTGCCGTTGCCCATGAAGGGGAAGCGCCCCACCCGGACCTTGTGGCCGAGATCCTTGGCCGCCGCCTCGGTGAGACCGACGCTGGCCACCTGCGGCGCGCAGTAGGTGCAGCCGGGGATGCGGGAGGTATCGAGCGGGTGCACGCCGGCGACCCCGGCGATCTTCTCGACGCAGATGACGCCCTCGTGGCTCGCCTTGTGAGCAAGCCAGGGCGGGCCGGTGACGTCGCCGATGGCGTAGACGCCGGGCTCGCCGGTACGCCCCCACTCATCGATGACGATTTGGGACTTGTCTATCTTGATCTCGGTACCCTCGAGCCCGATGTCGTCGGTATTGCCGACGATGCCGACGGCGAGAATGACCTTGTCCACCTTGAGGGGTGACAACTTTCCGTCTTGTTCGATGGTGGCGGTGACGGTGTTCTTGTCCTTTCTCAGGGACTTGACCGTGGCCGAGGTGAGGATCGTCATGCCCTGCTTCTCGAAGACCTTGCGGGCCAGTTCGGAGATTTCCTCGTCCTCGACGGGGAGGACGCGGGGCAGCACCTCGACCACCGTAACCTGTGAACCGAGCGTTTGGAAGAAGCTGGCGAACTCGATGCCGATGGCGCCCGAGCCGATAACCAGGAGCGACTTGGGGAGGGTGTCCGGAACCATGGCTTCCTTGTAGGTCCACACCTGCTTGCCGCCGGGCTCGAGGCCCGGCAGGGCGCGGGCGCGGGCACCGGTGGCCAGGATGATGTGCTTGGCCTCCAGGGTGGCCACGGCCTTGCCGTCCTTTTCCACGGCCAGCTTGCCGCCCCCGGCCAGCCGCCCATGGCCGTCGAAAACGGTGACCTTGTTCTTCTTGAGAAGGTGCTTGACGCCGGCGGAAAGCTGGCTGGCGACGGCGCGCGAGCGCTTGACCACCTTCTTCATGTCGAAGCCGACGTTCTTGACGGTGAGCCCGAAGTCGGCGGCATGTTGGATGTTGCGGTAAACCTCGGCGGTGCGCAGCAGCGCCTTGGTGGGGATGCAACCCCAGTTGAGGCAGATGCCGCCCAGGTGCTCACGCTCGATGAGTCCCGCCTTCATGCCGAGCTGCGCGGCGCGGATGGCGGTGACGTAGCCGCCCGGCCCGCCGCCGACGACGATCAGATCGAAAGAGGTGTCGGCCATGATCCCGTGACCTCTAAAGCAACATGGTCAGGGGCTCCTCGATGAGTCCCTGGAAGGCGGCCAGGAAACTAGCCCCCACCGAGCCGTCTACCGAGCGGTGATCGACCGACAGCGTGCACGTCATCATGGTGGCGATGGCCAGCGCGCCGTCCTTGACCACCGGGCGCTGCTCGCCCTTGCCGATGGCCAGGATACACGACTGCGGCGGGTTGATGACGGCGGCGAATTCCTTGATGCCGAGCATGCCCAGGTTGGAGATGGTGAAGCCGCCACCTTGGTATTCCTCGGGCATGAGCTTGGCGTCGCGGGCGCGCCCGGCGAGGTCCTTCATCTCGTTGGAGATGGCGGCCAGGCCCTTGTTGTCGGCGCTACGGATGATGGGGGTAATGAGGCCGCCTTCGGTGGCCACGGCGACCGAAACGTCGATGGAGGTGTAGTGCAGCACCGCCTCGTCGGTCCACGTGGCGTTGGCCGCCGGCACCTGGCGGAGCGCCAGGGCCACGGCGCGCACGATGAAGTCGTTGAGCGAGAGCTTATAGGCGCCCTCGCCTTGCGGCGACTTGGCGTTGAGGTCCTTGCGCAGCGCGAGAAGGGCGTCCACATCGCAATCGACGCTTAGGTAGAAGTGCGGGATGTCGCGCTTCGAGGCGCTCAGGCGCTCGGCGACGATCTTGCGCATGGTGGTGTTGGGAATTTCGATGTAGGCGGCGTCGGGTATCGGCGAGGGTGCCGCCGTGGCGGCGGTGCGGGGCATTGTCGAAGGGGCAACCGGCGCAGTGGCACCGCCCGCCAGGGCGGCCTCGACATCGCGCTTAACGATGCGGTTATGGAGGCCGCTACCGGTGATGGAGGTAAGGTCGAGCCCCGCCTTTTCAGCCATGCGCCGGGCCAGGGGACTAGCGATTACACGCCTGCCGCCGCCCGGCATGGGCATGGTGGGAGCGGTGGTCGAGGGGCTGGCGGGGACAGGCGATGCGGCCGCGGGGGTGGCCGTCGGCGCGGGTACAGGGGCGGCGGCCATTCCCTGCAACGCCGAGGCGTCCTCGCCTTCGGCCAGGATGACGGCGATCGGCGTGTTGACGGCGACCCCCTCGACGCCCTCGACAACAAGGATCTTGCCGAGCGTGCCCTCGTCGGCGGCCTCCACTTCCATGGTCGCCTTGTCGGTCTCGATCTCGCACAGGGCGTCGCCGGCGGCCACCGCGTCGCCCTCGTTCTTCAGCCACTTGGCCAGCTTGCCCTCCGCCATGGTCGGCGAAAGGGCCGGCATCAGGACTTGGATCGGCATGTTGCTTCCTCCCTCCCCGCTCAGCGGTAGCAAACGGCCTTGGCCGCCGCCACGATATTTTCGGGCTGGGGAATGGTCAGGCGCTCGAGATTGGCCGCGTAGGGCATGGGCACGTCGGCCCCGGTGACGCGGGCCACCGGCGCATCCAAATGGTCGAAGGCGTGTTCCATCATCTGGGCGGCCAACTCGGAGCCGATGCCGGCGGCTGGCCACCCCTCCTCGACGCTGACCAAGCGGTTCGTCTTCTGCACCGATTGGACGACGGTATCGGTATCGAGGGGGCGCAGGGAGCGCAGGTTGACGACCTCCGCCTCGATGCCTTCGGCGGCCAAGCTTTCCACCGCCTGGAGGGCCACCTCAACCATCAGGGAGAAGGCGGTGATGGTGACGTCACCGCCGGCGCGCTCGATCTTGGCGCGGCCGATGGGCACAGTGAAGCCGGGATCGTCGGGCACTTCAAAACTGCTGCCGTAGAGAATCTCGTTCTCCAGGAAGATCACCGGGTTGGGGTCGCGGATCGCCGACTTCAGGAGGCCCTTGGCGTCGGCCGCCGAATAAGGCGATACCACCTTCAACCCGGGGCAGTGGGCGTACCAGCTCGCGTAGCATTGGGAATGCTGGGCGGCGACCCGCGCGGCGGCGCCGTTGGGACCGCGGAAGACGATGGGGCACCCCATCTGCCCACCCGACATGTATAGGGTCTTGGAGGCCGAATTGATGATATGGTCTATGGCCTGCATGGCGAAGTTGAAGGTCATGAACTCGACGATGGGCCTGAGCCCGCCGAAGGCGGCGCCCACCCCGAGGCCGGCGAAGCCGTGTTCCGTGATCGGCGTGTCGACGACACGGCGCGCTCCGAACTCCTCGAGAAGACCCTGGGTTACCTTGTAGGCACCCTGGTATTCGCCGATTTCCTCCCCCATCAGGAAGACGCTCTCGTCGCGGTGCATCTCTTCCGCCATGGCGTCACGCAGCGCCTCGCGCACGGTCAGGGTCAGGGTATTGGCGGACGTTGTTTCCTCCTCGGGTGGCGTCGCCGGTGCCGCAGGTGCCGACGCGAGCACTGTTACAGGCGCCACTGTGTCCGCTTCCGGGGCCGCCTGCTGTGTGGGTGCAGGGGCGGCGGCCATTCCCTGCAACGCCGAGGCGTCCTCGCCTTCGGCTAGGATGACGGCGATCGGCGTGTTGACGGCGACCCCCTCGACGCCCTCGACAACAAGGATCTTGCCGAGCGTGCCCTCGTCGACGGCCTCCACTTCCATGGTCCCCTTGTCGGCCTCGATCTCGCACAGGGCGTCGCCGGCGGCCACCGCGTCGCCCTCGTTCTTCAGCCACTTGGCCAGCTTGCCCTCCGTCATGGTCGGCGAAAGGGCCGGCATCAGGACCTGGATCGGCATGTGGTGTCCCCACGTTTTTTTCTAGGCTTCGACGAGCACGTCAGTATAGAGCTCTTCCGGCTCCGGCTCCGGGCTCTGTTGGGCGAACTCGGCGGCTTCGGTGACCAGGGCCTTAACCTCGCGGTCGGTTTCCTTGAGGCTCGCCTCGTCCGCCATCTTGTTTTCAAATATCAGGTCGCGGGCGTAGTCGATGGGGTCGCTTTCTTGTCTGACCTTGCTGACTTCTTCCTTTGTGCGGTACTTGGCGGGATCCGACATTGAGTGCCCGCGGTAGCGGTAGGTTTTCATTTCCAGAATGTAGGGCCCCTTGCCGGCACGGCAGTGGGCGGTAGCGAGCTCGGCTGCCGCCTTGACGGCGAGCACGTCCATGCCGTCCAACTGCATGCCGGGAATGTCGAAGGCGTCGCCGCGCCGATACAGATCGGCGGTGGCGGAGGCGCGCTCGACCGACGTGCCCATGCCGTACTTGTTATTCTCGATGACGTAGATCGCCGGCAGTTGCCATAGGGACGCCATGTTGAAGGCTTCGGATACTTGTCCCTGGTTAGTGGCGCCGTCGCCCAGGTAGGTGACGCAAATGCCGCCGTCCTGGCGGTACTTATGGGCGAAGGCGAGGCCGGTGCCGATGGGCACCTGGGCGGCGACGATGCCGTGGCCGCCGAAGAATCCGGCCTCGCGGCTGAACATGTGCATGGAACCGCCCTTGCCCTTGGAGTAGCCGCCGCGTCGTCCCGTGAGTTCCGCCATCACCCCCTTCGGGTCCATGTTCGAGGCCAGCATGTGGCCGTGATCGCGGTAGCTGGTGACCAGGGTGTCTTGGTCCTGGGCCGCCGCCTGCATGCCCACGACCACCGCCTCCTGGCCGATGTAGAGGTGGCAGAATCCGCCGATGAGACCCATGCCGTAAAGTTGCCCCGCCTTTTCCTCGAAGCGGCGGATGAGCAGCATTTCGCGATAGAACCCGAGGAGCTCGTCGCCCGATACCTGGGGCTTTGGCTTGGCCTTGGCGGCGGTC
>DASCNF010000177.1:0-7220 GCA_036011345.1 Rhodospirillales bacterium
AGCACCGAATCCTCGCGCTCGAAAATCTCGGAATCGATCCAGTGCATTTTGACGCGCACGTTGTTGGCGATGCCGCCGTGGGCCAGGGCCTCGGCCAGCGACTTATAGGCGTCGAGAAGGCCGGTGTATTTGCCAACGACGGCGATTCTGACCTCGCCCTCGGGCTTGGTGGCGCGTTCGACGATCTCGTGCCAAGCCGTCAAGTCGGGTGACGGCGCCTCGAGACCGAAGTGGCCGCACACTTGTTCGTCGAGTCCCTCGGCGTGGTAGCTGATCGGCACCTGGTAGATGCTCTCCACGTCGAGGGCGGGAATGACCGCCTCGCGCCGCACGTTGCAGAAAAGGGCGATCTTCTGGCGCTCCGTCTCCGGCAGATCGCGGTCGGCCCGGCACAAGAGGATATCGGGCTGGATTCCGGCGCTCAGCAGCTCCTTGACCGAGTGTTGCGTCGGCTTGGTCTTGAGTTCGCCGGCGGTGGGCATGTAAGGCAACAACGTCAGGTGAATGTACATGGCGCGCTCGCGACCAAGCTCGTTGCCCAGTTGCCGAATGCTTTCGAGGAAGGGCAGGCTTTCGATGTCGCCGACGGTGCCCCCAATCTCGCACAGCAGGAAGTCCTCGCCGTTGAGATCGCTGGAGATGAAAGTCTTGATAGCGTCGGTGACGTGGGGGATGACCTGGATGGTGGCGCCTAGGTATTCGCCGCGGCGCTCCCGCGAGATGACGTTCTGGTAGATGCGCCCCGCCGTGATGTTGTCGCTTTGGCGCGAGGCCACGCCGGTGAACCGCTCGTAATGGCCGAGGTCGAGGTCGGTCTCGGCGCCGTCGTCGGTGACGTAGACCTCGCCGTGCTGATAGGGGCTCATGGTGCCCGGGTCGACGTTGAGGTAGGGATCGAGCTTGCGCAGCCTAACTGTGAAGCCGCGCGCCTGGAGAAGGGCCCCCAACGCGGCCGATGCCAATCCCTTGCCGAGTGATGAAACCACGCCGCCGGTGACAAAAATAAACCGCGTCATGGAGCCCGAACCTACACCAAGAACCGGTGTCCTACAAACCCACAAAAAAAGAAAAAGGCGGCCTCGCCGCCGCCTCGGTTCGCCCGTCTGGCCCTGGTCCGCTCATTGGCCGAGCGGTGCGCTGGGCTTGGCGGGTCCCTCGGTCGTCGGGGCGGGCTGATCCATGATCGAGCGCGGCGCGCGGTCTCCGCCGGCCAGGATGGCCAGGGCGAGGCTTGTCGCCATGAACAGCGCAGCCAGCACCGCCGTGGCGCGGGTCAGCATGTTGGCGGCGGAGCGGCCGGTCATGAATCCGCTCATGCCGCCGCCTCCCATGCCGAGGCCACCGCCTTCACTGCGTTGCAGCAAGACGGTGAGGACAAGGGAAATGGCAATCAGTAGGTGAATGACGAGGATGACGGTGATCATGGTCTTTTCGTTAGTCGCCGCTGGGACGTCTGGGCCGTGAGAACGCTGCGATGTTTAGTCCCTAACCGGCACCATTGCTAGACACAACTTTCGGCGATGGACCAAAAACCACCGGCGTCGAGGCTGGCGCCGCCGATCAGGCCGCCGTCCACGTCGGCAAGGATGAGGAGCGCCGCAGCGTTCTCGGGCTTCATCGAACCGCCGTAAAGGATGCGGATGCCCCCCGCCTCTTTCCTGCCCAGTCGCTTCGCCAGCTCGCTGCGGATATGGGCGTGCACTTCCTGTACTTCTTCGGCGCTTGGCGTCAGCCCGCTGCCGATCGCCCAAACCGGTTCATAGGCGATGACCGTGTTGGCGGCGCCGGCGCCGACCGGCAACGAGGCGTCGAGCTGCCCGGCGACCGTGGCCAAGGTGCGCCCGCCATCGCGCTCGGCCTCTGTCTCACCGATACAGACGATGGCGCGGAGGCCCGCCGCCAACGCGGCCTCAGCTTTGGCTTTAGCGAGGGTGTCGTCCTCGCCATGGTCGGCACGCCGTTCGGAGTGGCCGACGATGACGAAGGAGCATCCGAGATCGGCCAGCATGGCGGCGCTGACGTCGCCGGTGTGGGCACCTTTTTCCTCGGTGTGACAGTCCTGTCCTCCGACGGCGATTCCAGAACCGGCGACGGCGGCGGCGACCCGCGCCACCAGGGTAAAGGGCGGACACAACAGGAGCTCGAAGGCGGGTGCGCCGACCACCCACGTGCGCCGTGCCAAGTTGGTGGCGAGCGCCTCGGCCTCGGCTCCGAGGCCGTTCATCTTCCAGTTGCCGGCGATCAAAGGTCGACGGGGCGCGGGCATGGGTGCTTTCCTATATGGTCAATTCTCGGCGCCGGCTTAGCACAGGGCGGCCTCGCTCTCCAAGCCCTCAACCGGCACCTGGTGCCGCCTCCGCCCCGGTTGGCCGGGCGGGGATCACGGGATTCCGGGGTTGCGGGGCTCGGGCGGCGCTCCTATGATGCCGCCCGCACGACGCGACGCTTCGTCCCACATCACAGTTCCGGCGAACCATGCTCGGTGCCATCCGCAAGCGATCCGGCTCTATTCTGGTCAAGCTCCTTCTCGGGCTTCTGATTCTGAGCTTTGGCGCGTGGGGCATATCGGACGTGTTCCGCACCCGCGCCTCAGATACATCGGTGGCGCGGGTCGGGGACAGGGAGATCACGCCCAATCAACTCGGCAACGATTACCGGCGCGAGCTGAGCCGCTTGCAAACCGTGTTCGGCGGCAACTTCGACCCCCAGCAGGCACGTGCCATGGGTCTTGCCGAGATGGTGCTCGGCCGTATCGTAGAGCGCACCCTGTTCAGCCTCGGCGCCGATCGGCTCGGCGTCGCCGTCAGCGACGATTTGGTGCGCCAGGAAATTCGCGCAACGCCTGCCTTCCACAATCAGTTCAAGAAGTTCGACCGCCTGCGCTTCCAGGAGGTGTTGCGCTCCAACGGGCTTAGCGAGAGCGGCTTCGCCGCCACGCTCCGCGAGGACTTGGCGCGCGCCCAACTGGCGGGCAGCGTCGAGGCGAGTGCCATGGCGCCCAAGGCACTCGTGGATGCCCTTTACCGCCACCGCCAGGAAAAACGTGTCGCGGAGACGGTATTGGTCGCGGATGGTTCCCTGGCCCACCCCGGAACCCCGGATCAATCCGCCCTCATCGACTTTCATAAGGAGAACGCGGCGCGCTTTACCGCCCCCGAGTTTCGCGCCCTGACTGTGCTCGGCATCGACGCTAAGAACCTGGCCAAGGAAGTAGCGGTTTCCGAGGACGCTCTCAAGGAGGCCTACGCGGAAAGGCGCGACGAGTTCGCCATCCCGGAGCGCCGCACCCTGCAGCAGATGGTGCTTGCCGATGAAGCGGCGGCGCGGCGCGCCCACACCCTCCTCGGGGAAGGAAGGGATTTCGCCGAAGTCGCCAAGGAAGTGGGCGGACTGGACGCGGAGACCGTGGAGTTGGGCGCCCTGACCCGCGAGGAATTGCTGCCGGAATTGGCCGAGGGTGCGTTTTCCACGGCCGCCGGGGAAATCGTGGCGCCCGTTCAAAGTCCCATCGGCTGGCATGTGGTGCGCGTCGCCTCCATCGAGGCCGCCAGCCAGCAGACGTTTGCCGAATTACGTGGCAAGCTGGCCGAGGAAATAGCGCACGACAAGGCGATCGACAGCCTGTTCAGGTTGAGCAACCAGATGGAGGACGTGCTGGGCGGCGGCGCCACCCTTGAGGAAACGGCTTCCAGGCTGAATCTCGAAATAGTCAAGTTCGACGCTATCGACGCCAGCGGGCGCGATGCCGCGGGCCAGCCGGTGAGCTTACCCTTCGTCGGGAAGGAATTGCTCGACACCGCTTTCTCCACGGAAGAGAACACCGAGAGCCCACTCACCGAAAGCGGTTCGGATGCTTATTTCGTGCTGCATGTCGACCGCGTCACGCCACCCGCCTTGCGTTCCCTCGAGGAGGTGCGCGAGGCGGTGGCCGAAGCGTGGCGCGCGGCGCGCCGCGCCGAGGCATCCCAACAGGCCGCCGAGGCGCTGCTGCAACGCCTCGAGGGCGGCACGGAACTTTCCAACGCAGCGGCGGAGGCCGGGTTCGCGGTGACGACGACGACGCCCTTCAGCCGCTCCTCCGAAGGTGCCAAGCACGGGCTGCCCAGGAGGCTGGTCGCCGCTTTGTTCGATGGACGGGTCGGCAAGGCCGCCGCGGCACGTGGCGCCAAGGGCCATTACGTGGCGCGGGTCAAGGAGGTGGTGGCCGCCGATCCCTACGCGGACGCCGACGGTGTGGCGGCGCACCGCAAGCAGATCGAAGAAAGCATGCGGGCGGATATGGTGACGCAGCTCGCCGCCGCACTGCGGGAGCGCTATCCGGTAACCGTCAACCGCGACGCCCTCGAACGGGTCTTTTAGCGTTCACCGCGGCGAGGCATGAAGGCGCATCCCAAGTATCCGGCCTTCAAAGAATCCTTCGAGGCGGGCCGCCCGCAACTCGTCTGGACGACCCTGGTGGCCGATCTCGAAACTCCGGTCTCGGCCATGCTCAAGCTGGCCGACGGCCGTCCCAACAGCTTTCTTTTGGAATCCGTCGAGGGCGGCGCTATTCGCGGGCGCTATTCGTTCATCGGCATGAAGCCGGACCTCATCTGGCGGTGCCACGGCGACCGCGCCGAGGTCAACCGCCGGGCCCGCCATGACGCCGACGCCTTCGAGCCGTGCGCCGGCGGCGCCATCGATTCGCTGCGCGCCATCGTCGCCGAGTCGCGCATCAAACTGCCACCCGGACTGCCGCCCATGGCGGCCGGCCTGTTCGGCTACATGGGCTACGACGTGGTGCGTCTGGTGGAGAGGCTGCCCGACGAACAGCCCGACGTCTTTGCCCTGCCCGACGGAATTTTCCTCAGGCCCACGGTCATCGCTGTGTTCGACACCATCGAGGACGTCGTTACCGTAGTCACGCCGGTGTGGCCGGGCGGCGAGCTTGGTGCCGAGGCCGCCTACGGCAAGGCGCGCGAAATTCTGAGCGATGTGGTCGGCGATTTCGACCGCACCCTGCCCTACCGGCGCGACAGCAGATCGGCGGTGACGGAGGTTCCCGTCCCCAAGTCCAACATGGCGAAAAAGCGTTTTTTTGGGATGGTCGAGAAGGCCAAGGAATACATCCTCGCCGGCGACATCTTCCAGGTGGTGCTTTCACAGCGCTTTCAGGTGCCGTTCGAGTTGCCGCCGTTCGCTCTTTACCGGGCGTTGCGCCGCCTCAATCCATCGCCCTTCTTGTTTTTTCTAGATTTCGGCGGTTTCTCGGTGGTCGGCTCGAGCCCCGAGGTCCTGGTGCGGGTCCGCGACGGCAAGGTCACCATTCGCCCCATCGCCGGCACGCGGCCGCGCGGCAAGACCGCGGCCGAGGACAAGGCATTGGCCGCCGAGTTGCTGGCTGATCCTAAGGAACTGGCCGAGCACCTGATGCTGCTCGATCTCGGGCGCAACGACGTCGGGCGTGTCGCGGAGGTGGGCTCGGTCGAGGTCACCGAGCAAATGAACATCGAGAACTACTCCCACGTCATGCACATCGTCTCCAACGTGGAGGGCACCCTGGACGCCAAATTTGACGCCATGGAAGCGCTCTTCGCCGGGTTCCCGGCGGGTACGGTATCCGGGGCGCCCAAGGTGCGCGCCATGGAAATCATCGACGAGTTGGAGCCCGAGCGGCGCGGCGTGTACGCTGGGTGCATCGGCTACTTCGGCGCCGACGGCGAGATGGACACCTGCATCGCCTTGCGCACCGCCGTCGTCAAGGACGGCACCATGTACGTGCAGGCCGGCGGCGGCATCGTCGCCGACAGCGACCCGGAAGCGGAATTCCAGGAAAGCCGCAACAAGGCGCGCGCCCTCATCCGCGCCGCCGAGGAGGCGGTGAAGTTTGCCGAAAGGCAAGACTGAGGGGCGTCAGGCCCTAGGAAGGAGGTCCTTCCCGCCATCTCTCGTCGGCGAGGACCACCGAGGTCTCGATCTGGCGGTCCGGAATCGACCAGTATTTGCGCAACAGACGAACCTTTTCCCGGGGTGTGACGAGGGTGAACCCGTGTTTCCCGTAGAAGCGCACCGCCCAGGTAGCGGCCGCCCAGGTGCCGACCAGCACGGGCCGCTCCACCGCTTGCAGAAGTGCCGTCAGCAGCCGCCCGCCGATACCCTGGCGTTGCGCCCACGGCAGCACGTAGGCGTGGCGGATGAGGGCCACGTCCTGGGCATCCTGCAACCCCATGATGCCGGTGAGGGCGCCATCCTCGACGAACCCCAGGAACCCGACACCGGCTTCCATCTCGCGGCGCAACTCGTCTTTCGCCATGTAGGGTTCGTGCCAGCAATCGGCGGGGATGGCGTTCCGGTAAACCTCGGCGGCGTCGTTGATGACGGCGTGAATGGCCTCGAAATCGGCGGCTCCGCAGATTCGTATCATCGTTCTTTCTCTACGCCGCCGACGGGCCAATGGGCGGTGCGTCCTGGAAAATAAGGCCTTCCCACGAGAGGTTTCGCCGCGTCTTTCCAATGAAACACAGGGCCGCCAAACGCCGGGCGCCGCCGGCGCCGGGCATGGCTTCGTCCACCGCATTGATCGTCGTCGATAGCTTTCCGTTCATTTTTCACGGTATCCCCGGAAGATTACACCTATCACGACCCCTCTAAAGCTTGATGCGCCGCAGCCGCAGCGCGTTGGAGATCACCGACACCGAGCTCAGGCTCATGGCGGCGGCGGCGATGATGGGGCTCAACAGGATGCCGAAGAAGGGATAAAGCACGCCCGCCGCGATGGGTACGCCGAGCGCGTTGTAGGCGAAGGCCCAGAACAGGTTCTGGCGGATGTTGCGCATGACGCCGCGGCTCAGGCGCCGGGCCCGGGCGATGCCGCGCAGGTCGCCCTTGACCAGCGTCACCCCAGCGCTCTCCATGGCGACGTTGGTGCCGGTGCCCATGGCGATGCCGACGTGCGCTTGGGCCAGCGCCGGGGCGTCGTTGATGCCGTCGCCAGCCATGGCGACGACGCGGCCCGCCTCCTGCAGGCGCTTGACGACCCCCCCCTTCTGATCAGGGAGGAGTTCGGCCTCCACGTCGTCGATGCCGAGGCGGCGCGCCACGGCTTCGGCCGTCACCCGGTGGTCGCCGGTGAGCATGACGATGCGGACGCCGTCGTCGTGCAGCAGGCGCAAAGCCTCGGGAATCGTAGCTTTGATCGGGTCGGCGACACCGATGAGCCCGGCGGCGATGTCGTCCACGGC
>DASCNF010000178.1:0-9855 GCA_036011345.1 Rhodospirillales bacterium
CCGTATAACGGCTGAGGGCTGATAAATCACGCCCTAACGCCCGGCTCCCCTTTTCACCATTACGCGATGAGGGCCGGCAAAATATTTTTGCCCAGGTATCCGGTTCCGGGAAATTTCCGTGCCGAGGCGGCTTCCATCCGCTCCGTTCGTTGCGTTTTGATGGGACGCGCCTTGCTAGCCGTTGTAAGGGCCATCATCTGGCATTACCCTTCCCCGAAATGGGATCGCGTGGAAAACGCGGCTCCGCCCCCTGGCGGCGGATTAGGGAGATACACGATGGAGCTTCTCAACGTCACGCTCGAGGACAAGTACGCTCTCGCCTCCGGTCGCGTCTACCTGAGCGGAACCCAGGCCCTAGTACGGCTGCCCATGATGCAGCGCCAGCGGGACCTTTTGGCGGGGCTGAATACCGCCGGCTTCGTCTCCGGCTATCGCGGCTCGCCGCTCGGCGGCGTCGACAAGGAATCGTGGCGCGCCCAGAAGTTCCTCGACGACAACCACATCGTATTCAAGCCCGGCGTCAACGAGGACCTGGCGGCCACCGCCATTTGGGGCACGCAGCAACTCAACCTTTTCGAGGGCGCCAAATATGACGGTGTCTTCGCCATGTGGTACGGCAAGGGTCCCGGCGTCGACCGCTCGGGCGACGTATTCAAGCACGGCAACTACTCGGGCACGTCCAGGCACGGCGGCGTCCTAGTTGTCGCCGGCGATGACCCGGTGTGTAAATCCTCGACCCTGCCGAGCCAGACCGAATGCGCATTCATGGATGCCCAAATTCCAGTGCTCAATCCCTCCAACGTCCAGGAGATACTAGATTTTGGCCTCATCGGCTGGGCGATGTCGCGCTATTCCGGGTGTTGGGTCGCCCTCAAGACCATCCCTGAGACCGTAGATGCATCGGCGTCCGTCTTCGTCGACCCCGACCGCGTACCCATCGTCATGCCCGAGGACTTCGAAATGCCGCCGGACGGCTTGCATGTCCGTTTCCCCGACCCGCCCCTGGAGCAAGAAGAGCGGCTGCAGCGCCACAAGCTTTACGCGGCGCTGGCCTTCGTGCGCGCCAACGGGCTCGACAAGGTGGTCATCGACAGCCCCAAGGCCCGTTTCGGCATCGCCACCACGGGCAAGTCCTACCCCGACGTCATGCAGGCGCTCGACGACCTGGGCATCGGCCAGGCAGAGGCCGCCGAGATCGGGCTCCGGGTTTACAAGGTGGCCATGCCCTGGCCCCTCGAGCGGGAGGGCATCCGCCGCTTCGCCGAAGGGCTCGACGAAGTGCTCGTGGTAGAAGAAAAGCGCGGCGTCGTAGAGAACCAGTTCAAGGAACAGCTTTACAACTGGCGCCCGGACGTGCGCCCGCGCGTCGTCGGCAAGTTCGACGAGACCGACGAATGGATACTTCCGTCGGCCGGCGAGCTGACTCCGGCCCGGGTGGCGCGCGCCATCGCCAACCGCATCGAGCGCTTCCACACCAGCCCGCGCGTCAAGGAACGTCTCGCTATTCTCGAACAGAAGGAACGCGCGCTCGCGGGGCCGCGCCCCGACATAACCCGAAGTCCTTATTTCTGCTCGGGCTGCCCCCACAACACCTCGACGCGGGTCCCCGAGGGCTCGCGTGCCCTGGCCGGCATCGGCTGCCATTACATGGCCCAGTGGATGGACCGCGAAACGGCAACGTATTCCCACATGGGTGGCGAGGGCGTCGCCTGGGTCGGACAGTCGCCGTTCACCGAAACCGACCACGTCTTCGTCAACCTGGGCGACGGAACCTACTATCACTCAGGCTTGCTCGCCATCCGCGCCGCCGTCGGGGGCGACGTCAACATCACTTACAAAATCCTCTTTAACGATGCCGTCGCCATGACCGGCGGCCAGCCTTTGGGTGGCCCGACCACCGTCCCCTTGATCTCCCACCAAGTAGCGGCGGAAGGGGTGAAGCGCGTCGCCGTAGTCAGCGACGAGCCCGATAAGTATCCGCTTAGCAGCAACTTCGCGCCCGGCACCACCTTCCATCACCGCGACGACCTCGACCGACTGCAACGCGACCTGCGCGAGTGGCCCGGCGTGTCGGTGCTGATCTACGACCAGACCTGCGCCGCCGAGAAACGCCGCCGGCGTAAGCGCGGCCTGATGGCCGACCCGCCCCGGCGCGTCTTCATCAACTCGGCCGTGTGCGAAGGGTGCGGCGACTGCAGCATGGCGTCAAACTGCGTCTCCGTGGTCCCCGTGGAGACCGAATTCGGCCGTAAGCGCGCCATCGACCAATCGGCGTGCAACAAGGACTTCTCGTGCCTCAAGGGTTTTTGCCCGAGCTTCGTCACCGTCCATGGCGGCGCTCTCCGCAAGCGTTCCGGGCGCGTCGGCGACGCGTCCTTCCCCGTCTTGCCTGAGCCCGAAGTACCGGAAATCGGGAATCCCTACGGCATCGTCGTCACCGGCATCGGGGGCACCGGCGTCGTCACCATCGGGGCACTTCTCGGCATGGCGGGGCACCTGGAGGGACGCGGCGTCTCGATACTCGACATGACGGGCCTGGCCCAGAAGAACGGCGCCGTCGTCAGCCACCTGCGCTTCGCCAAGCGGCCCGAGGACCTCCACGCGGCGCGCATCACCGCCGGCGGGGCCGACCTGCTTCTCGGGTGCGATATCGTGGCCGCCGGCAGTTTGGAGTCGCTGGCCAAGTTGCGCGCCGGACATTCCCGCGCCGTCGTCAACACCCACAAGACCATGACCGCCGAGTTTACCCAGCGGCCTGACATGGAGTTCCCCGAACAAAGGCTCATTAACACCATTGCCAACGCCACGGGCGACGACGGGGCGGTGTTTGTGGGCGCCGGTTCCCTGGCCACCGCCATCCTCGGCGATTCCATTGCCACCAACCTGTTCGTGGTGGGATATGCTTGGCAGAAGGGCCTGGTGCCGCTGAGACGAGCGGCCATCGAGCGCGCCATCGAGCTCAACGGCGTCGCTGTCGACTTCAACAAGCAGGCTTTCCTGTGGGGCCGGCGGGCGGCCCACGACCTAGCCGCCGTGCAGCGTGCCGCCATGCCCGAGCGCCAGGCCGAGGAGACCGCTCCGGCCAGCCTCGACGACATCATCGCACGCCGCATGGGCGAGTTAACCGCCTACCAGGACGCCGCCTATGCCAAGCGATATTCGACCCTCGTCGGACGGGTGCGTGACGCCGAGACAAAATCTTCTAAGGGCCTGAGTGGGCTCGCCGAAGCTGTGGCCCGGTCCTACTTCAAGCTCTTGGCCTACAAGGACGAGTACGAGGTGGCCCGCCTGCATTCCGACGGCTCGTTCATGAAACAGGTCCACGAGCGGTTCGAGGGAGACTTCAAGCTAACCTTCCACCTCGCCCCACCGCTCGTCGCGTCACGGAACGCGGAAAGTGCCGAACTCCAAAAGCGCGTCTACGAGTCGTGGATGATGGGTGTCTTCAAGGTGCTGGCGCGGCTCAAGGGGCTGCGCGGCACGCCCTTCGACGTCTTCGGGTACGGCGCAGAGCGCCGCATGGAACGGCGCCTGATCGGCGAGTACGAGACTACCGTGGAGGAGATCCTCGGCAACCTCGGCCCCGACACCCACGGCGTCGCCGTGGACATCGCCGCCCTGCCCGAGACCATGCGCGGCTTCGGCCACGTCAAGGAGCGCAACGTCGCCGCCGCCAAGGCCAGCGAGGCCGAGCTTTTCGATGCCTTCCGCAACCCGGCACGGCGCGCCACGGCGGCCGAATAGGGCCGGTCCCCTACAGCACGAACCACAAAAGCAGCGGCAGGGTGGCGAAGGAGAGCACCGTCGAGATCATGACCATGCCCGCCACTTCCTCGGGTTCGCGCCCATAGCGCAACGAAAACAAGTAGTTGAACACGGCCGCCGGCATCGACGACTGCAGAACGAGGACGCCGCGCGCGGTGCCCTCGAAGCCGAAGACCTCGGCCAAACCCACCCCCACGGCGAACCCGAACACCAGCCGCGCCAGCGACAGGGCGGAACTGCGACCCAGGCTTCCGACCCGCAGTTTGGCCAGCGAGACGCCGAGCGAAATCAGCATCAGCGGGATCAGGATGCCGCCCAGAAGCCGGGTGGTGTTGGCCAGCCAGTCCGGCGGGTCGATCCCCCAGATCATGAACGGCAACGCCAACAGCACCGCGTATACGACGGGAACCCGCAAGACCTGCCGCGCCGAGGTGGCGCCGGCCGCTATTCCGGCACCGAGCGTCATCTGTCCGATGGAACACACCGCGAAATAGGCGATGGCCAGGGCCAGGCCCGTCTCGCCAAAGGCAAACAAACACAGCGGCATTCCCATGTTGCCGACATTGGGAAACATCAGGGACGGAAGAAAGGTCTGCATGGAAAGCCGCGCCGCCCGCAGCACGACAATGCCGGCCGCGGCGGAGGCAGCCACTGCGAGGGCGGACACGCCAGCCATGGCGCCAAAGGACGCAGCGTTGATCTCGACGCTGGACAGCGTATAGAAGACCAGGCACGGCGCGCCGATATTGGTGACCAGCGTGGTCACGAATTCGGTGTCATAAGGCCGTCCCAGGCGCGCCCAACCGTATCCGAGCGCGGCGCATATGAAGACCGGGGCGATGATGGCGATCAGCTCATAAATCATCGGATACCGTTTCGGCGGAACTCGGCCGTGGCGCGCCGTCCGGACGTTTTATTACTCCGCCCAGGCGATGCGCAGGATGTTGGTGGCGCCTGGCGTGCCGAAAGGGACGCCGGCGGTAATGATGAGAGGTTGGCCGGGGGTCGCGAACCCCTCGCGGGTGGCGACGCGAAGGGCCTTCTCCACCATCTCGTCGAAGTCGCCCACGTCCGAGGTCTCGACCGGATGCACGCCCCAGGCGAGGGCGAGACGGCGCGCCGTCGAGGCCTTGGAGGTGAGCCCCAGGATAGGTACGTCGGGCCGCTCGCGCGCCGCGCGCAGGGTGGTCGAGCCGGTAGTCGTATATGTGACGATGGCCGCCGCCGATACTGTCCTCGCCACCTGCCGAGCGGCGGCGGTGATGGCGTCCGCCTCTGTGGCCTCGCGCTCGTAGGGCACAGCCTCCAGCGTGGCGCGGTACAGGGGATCGCGTTCCACCCGATTAGCGATACGGTCCATCATGGAAACCGCTTCCACCGGATGGTCGCCAGCCGCCGATTCCGCCGACAGCATGATCGCGTCGACCCCCTCGTTGACGGCGGTGGCCACGTCGCTGGCCTCGGCGCGGGTGGGGGTCGGTGCATGGACCATGGATTCCAGCATCTGGGTAGCCACCACCACCAGCTTGCCGGTGTGGCGGCAGGCGCGCACGATCTTTTTTTGCAGCCCGGGCACTTCTTCGGGCGGCAATTCCACGCCGAGGTCGCCGCGCGCCACCATCACCGCGTCCGCCTGCTCGACGATCTCGTCCAAGTGCTCGATCGCCGAGGGCTTTTCCAGCTTGACCATGACCGCGGTACGCCCGGCGATCAGCTTGCGCGCCTCGGCGATGTCGTCCGGCTTCTGGACGAAAGACAGCGCTATCCACTCGACGCCGAGGTCAAGGCCGAACCGCAGGTCCTTGCGGTCTTTTTCCGTCAACGGGGAAAGGTCGAGGACGACGCTCGGCACGTTGACCCCCTTGTGGTCCGATAACTGGCCTCCGGTGACGACTTCGGTTTCCGCTAAATTGGGCCAGCAGCGGACAACCCGCAGATGGACCCTGCCATCGTCCAGCAAAACCGACGTGCCGGGCTTGAGGGCGGCGAAGATTTCGGGGTGGGGCAGTGGCGCGCGGCGGCTGTCGCCCGGTTTCTCGTCGAGGTCCAGGCGGAAGGTGCCGCCCGCCTCGAGAAGAGCCGAGCCGCCCGCGAAATCCCCTACCCTCAGCTTCGGGCCCTGCAGGTCGAAGAGCACTCCGACCGGGCGGCCAAAATCCTTCTCCAGGGCGCGAATGGCGTCGAATCGGGCCTTGTGCTCGGCGTGGGTGCCATGGCTCAGATTGAGGCGGAAAACGTCCGCCCCAGCCTCGAACAGGCGGGCGATGTCCGGTGGCTCCGAGCTGCTGGGGCCGAGCGTGGCGACGATCTTGGTGTTGCGCGTTCGTCTCATGGCGCCAACCATAGGCACCGGAAATTTCCCGTGCCAGCGCTATTTGCCGCATACCGGTTCCGCCCCGTTCACCACAATTGCGCGGAAATCGTTGACGTTGGTCAGGGTTGGGCCGGTAATCACCAGATCTCCGAGGGCGGAAAAAAATCCGTAGGCATCGTTTTCCACCAGCGACGCCGCGCCATCGAGTTCGCCGGCGGCGGCTCGGGCTAGGGTATCGGGGCACACCACGCACCCGGCGTTGTCCTCGGTGCCGTCGATGCCGTCGGTGTCGCAGGCGATGGCCCAGATTCCAGGCGCGCCATCAAGGGCCAGGGCCAGAGCAAGCAGATACTCAGCGTTGGGTCCACCGCGGCCCACGCCGCAAACCGTGACCGTGGTCTCGCCACCGGAAAGCAGCACCGTGCCGGGCGCCGACCGGCGCGCCAATTCCGCGTGTTCCTGGGCCACCCGCCGTGCCTCACCCTCGATGGCCTCTCCCAGGATCACCGGCTGTAGCCCTCGTTGGCGGGCCACCGCTGCCGCCGCCTCCAGGGCCTCGCCAGGGGTCGCCACCAAAACAACATCGGAGCGCGACAAGCGCCGGTCACCTAGCTTCGGCGTTTCCTCGGCCTCCGCTTCCAGAAAACGGATCACCGAGCCCGGCGCCGTGACGCGGTACTTGGCCAGGATGGCGCGCGCGTCGGCGAAGGTTGTGGGGTCGGCCACTGTCGGGCCCGAGGCGATTACCGCCGGATCGTCCCCCGGAACGTCGGAGATTGCCAGCGTTCTCACTGGTGCCGGGAAGGCCGCCACCGCGAGCCGCCCACCCTTGATGGCCGAGAGATGCCTGCGCACGCAGTTAATCTCAGAAATAGTCGCACCCGACTTGAGGAGGGCGGCGCCGAGCGCTTGCTTGTCCTCGAGGGCCAGCCCCGGCGCCGGCAGGGACATCAACGCCGAGCCGCCACCGGAAATGAGGCACAGCACAAGGTCGTCCGCGCCGAGGCCGCCGGCCAGCCCGAGAATGCGCGCCGCCGCCTCCCGCCCGGCGCCGTCGGGAACCGGATGGGCCGCCTCCACCACCTCGATGCCGGGCACCGGCACTCCATGACCATAGCGCGTGACGACCAAGCCGGAAAGCGGACCCGACCAATGTTCCGCGACGGCGCGCGCCATGCTCGCCGCCGCTTTGCCGGCCCCCACCACGACGGTGCGTCCGACCGGCGGCGTCGGCAGACGCGGCGGCACGCATCTCTCCGGGGCCGCCGCAGCCACGGCGGCGTCAAACAGGGCGCGCAAAACAGTTTCGGGCATCGGCTCTTCCTCGTGAGCGGCGGGCTTACCGGCGCCGGATACCCATCTTAGCGGGGTTGGCCATGGCTCCCCACAAGTTTAGGGGCTCATCGAGGCTGGTTGGCGAGGCGCCTTGGGACGGGTTAGGATGGCCCGCCGCCGCGCCCGACTAAGGGCCTTGCGGCGCACAGGGAGGGCCAGGAACGCCAACATGTTCAAATTCGTTTCCAAGGAACTGCTACCCCTGGTCATGGACAAGAAGGTCTGGAAAAAGTTACAAACCTTGCGCGACTCCGGGAACGGTTCACTGGCAGAGGCCGCGCCACCGGAATCGGAACGGCCGCCCGCCGGAAAAAGGGAAATCACACCCGAACGCGAGGAATTGATTCGCCAAGCCAAGGCGGTGCACCGCGCCAAGTCGAAGATTCTCGACGATTTGAGCGAAGAGGATCGCCAGAAACTCCACGACGTCGCCTTGCGGGAGCTGCGCCGCGCGCAGGAGAAAAAGGGTGGCGGACAGAAGAGATGAGGCGACCCGGTCAGTGAACGCGAGACCGCGCAAGGCGTCTACCTCTCCCGCGGCCCTTGCCGCGTCGGTAAGGACGTGCCAGCGCCGTGCCCTGGCACGCGCCATTACCCTTATCGAATCGACCCGCTCGGATCATCGTCAAGCCGCCGAGGCGCTGCTCCGTGAGCTTTTGCCGGACACCGGGCGCTCCGTCCGCGTCGGCGTCTCGGGCGTTCCCGGTGTCGGCAAATCGACGCTCATCGAACGCCTCGGCCTGCATATCGTAGCCACCGGCCACAAGGTCGCCGTTCTGGCGGTGGACCCTTCCAGCCCGCGCACGGGCGGCTCGATCCTCGGCGACAAGACCCGAATGGAAGAACTGTCGCGCAGCGCTGACGCCTATATCCGACCATCCCCGGCCGGCCCCACGCTGGGCGGCGTGGCACGACGCACCCGCGAGGCGGTTTTGGCCTGCGAGGCCGCCGGTTTCGACGTTATCATCGTGGAGACCGTCGGTGTCGGGCAGTCGGAGACGGCGGTCGCCGACCTCGTCGATATGTTCGTCCTGCTGCTGACGCCGGCAGGAGGGGACGAGTTGCAGGGCATCAAGAGAGGCATCATCGAACTCGCCGACGCGCTGGTCATCACCAAGGCCGACGGCGACCTGGCCGGCGCCGCCGAACGCGCCCGCGCCGACTACGCGCAAGCGCTTCGCTTGCTCAGCCCGGCGTCGGAGGACTGGACGGCCCCGGTCATGAAGTGCTCGGCCGTCACCGGCGAGGGCATCGCGGAGATTTGGGCCACCGTCGAGCGATACCGCGGCGCCGCGGAAAGGTCCGGCACCTTGCGTGCGCGCCGCGCCGAACAGGCCCATGCCTGGATGTGGAGCGAAGTCAACGAAACCCTGATGTCGCGCCTGCGCGAAGGCCGCCGTGTCGACAAGACGGTGGCCGCCACGGAGGCCAAGGTCGTCGCCGGCGAGATGACACCGGGCGAAGCCGCCGGCGTCGTCCTCGACGCCTTTGCCGCGGGAACCAAGCGCCCCAGTGGAAAAGGCTGAAGCCCGGTCGTTGCGCGGCCGACGGCGGATCGATACGTATTGTAATCTACCGTCGCGATTGCCACATTATGAGCGACTGGTATGCCAAAATGGACCGGAGGGGGTGCACCTGACGAGAATTAGCCTTCTCCAAGGCGGCCGCCGACAGCTATAGTCGACTGACAGACTCGGGAGTTACCATGCCGATAGGGACCAATGCCGCGATTGCCAGACAAGATGGGGATGCCCTGGAAAAGGAAATCGGCGGTCTTTTCCAGTATATCCAACAGGTCCGCCAGGAAATCGCCACCATCCACCACCCGGCCGACGATGACAACAAGTTCGACACCATGGGCGAACAGCTGGACGCCATCGTCAGCGCTACGGAAGAGGCGACGAACACCATCATGGAAGTGATGGAGAAAAACGAAAATTTGCTCGACAAGCTCAAAAAGCAGCTTGCGGACCCCAAGCAAATCGCCCTCATCGACAAGATCGTCGAAAACGGCAATTTGGTGTTCGAAGCCTGCTCGTTCCAAGACATCACGGGCCAACGGGTTACCAAGGTCGTCAAGTCGGTGACCTATATCGAGGACCGGGTCAACCCCCTCATCGAAATATAGGGGAGGGCGGCGCTCGATGAAGTTGAGGTCGAGCCGGTCAACGAGAAGACCGGGGACGAAGAGCTGCTGGACGGCCCCCAACTGGAAGGCGAGGGCATCAGCCAGGCGGATATCGACAAGCTCTTCGACTGATCCGTTCTCCAGTTATCGAATTCCTGTTCCGCGGTGCGGCATGCATGATATCGTCGCCGCCGGCCTTCAATCATTTGTCCGTGGCAGGGAACGATGCGATTCGGCTTTTTTGCATTGGCTTTGGCTTTCACGTTGGGGCTTTCCGCTTTTCCGGGAAGCCCCAGCGCTGCCGATCCGGAGA